>CAIXKG010000001.1 GCA_903919985.1 uncultured Opitutia bacterium
AGTTGTCGTTGTTGCCGGCGTAGTTTTCGAAGTCCAAGCGCAGGACGCGGGTGCCGAACGTGCCGGCCTGGCCATTGCGCGTGTTGATCGACTTGTTCTCATAGCGGTTAACCCGCAGCACGACTTTATTGTTCCAGAGATTCACCGAGAAGCCGTAGTCCTTGCCCGTGGAGGTGGGATTTTCCAGCTGGTCGAGCATGACGCTGACCGCGGGCGTTTCAGGAAGGAAGCTGTCGGACTTGTTGTAGTGAACATTCATACCGGCAAGGAGGCCGGCGATGAATCCACCGACGCCATCGTTGGCAGCCATCTTGTCGATCGTCTGCCAGCCGCGGAACGGACGCGCGACGACGCCCTGGGTCGTAGTATCGCCCGAGCGCTTCGCCCAATCGCCGACCCACCCTTTCATCGCAGCAAAGTCGAATTCGTATCCGTTCGATTTCAAGACGGCGGGACGCCCGAATTTGTTGTTATTGTCGTCGTGACGTTTGCCGAACGTGGTAACGATCCGGTCATTCCAGAGATTGTCCTGCAGAACGGCGCCGCGTGTATTAAGCAGATTCTGTGAGGCAAAGGTTCCGCCCGACCCTTCCTGAATCGCGGATTCGGCCAACGTCACGGGATCGTTCACCCATTGATTCGTCTGGGGATTGAACCAGACGAAGGGATAGTTGCCGTACTTGAAGGCCGTGGGCGCGTAGTCGACGTTCTGGCCGACGTTGTCACCGACATAATAATTGAACATGCCGCGCAAAACGGCGGGGCCGACGACGCCCGATTGGTTGGCCTTGGGGAGACCGGCCGGAGCATAGATCGGGCTGTCGGTGATGTTTACGTCGCGGTAGCGGTAACTGTTTTGCTTGGTCAGGCGTTCTTCGGCGTAGCCGACAACTTGGTGACGTCCGAGCCACTTCATCCAATTCGTTTGGGGCGTAAAGTCCAAGGTGTACGCGGCCTGACCGCGGAACGTATCGCGCAGGTACGGCTGGCTCGAGTGCGTCGGCTCGCCCACCCCCATGTAGGGCCGCAGGAAGTACGGATTGGCGCGACCGTCGAGAAGCTTGGAGTTTACGTCGACGTAGAGGTAGTTGCTGTTACCGCCCGCCGAAGACTGGCCGATAAAATTCAAATTGCTGCGATCGGCGTCCTCGTGATTCCAACCAAGCTGGAAAGCGAGTTTGTTCATCTGGCCGTCGAGCACGATTTGTTCGAGTTCGACCGTGGTATTTTCGTTGTGGTCTTTGATCGAGTTGATGCCGGCCAGATTGATGTCCGAGTAATCGAAAATCGCTTTGCTGGAAATGCCGCGCACCGTGGAGTAGAGCGGGTGGTTCGTACGGACCGGGTCGGCAATGGTCGTGAGTAAACGTTGCGTGCCGCCGGTGTTGGCCGGGCCATTGATGGCGGTAGCGGCGGGCGTCGTTTGAATGGTCCAGAGTCCGAGACCGTTCTGATCAATAAAGAGCGCGGAGCGCCCGGCCAAGGTCAAGGTGGTCATACCCGTGGGATTGGTTGTACCAGTGACGGTCGAGACACCATTCGCGGTGACCGTGGACGAGATGGGGTCCCAAGTCGGGGAACCGAGATTATTTTTCCAGTAGGAAACGGCGTCGCGGGGCGTTAGCGTGTTCGCGCGGGTACCGAAGAAGTCGTAAACGGAAAACGAGGCGCGGAGGGTGGTGGTGCGGAACGGCTGGGCGCGCACATAGAAGTTATAGCGACGGCTCGTACTGCCCGACGGCTTCTGATTATAGGCGTCATGCTGGTAAACCGTGCTCGCGCGGATGGCGAGTTTGTCCCTGAAAATCGGTCGGCTGACGTCGAGCGTGGTGCGATAACCGCCGAGCGCGTCGACCCGGGCTTCGACGGTGCTGATCGCGCGGCGCAGATTGGCGGATGCGCCCACGAGATTGACGGTACCGGAACCCTGGCCGAGGCCGAAGATGTTCGAGTTAGGTCCACGGCTGATTTCGACGGCTTCGATGCCGATCGGGTCGATCGGAACGCGGCCGCTGCTGGCGAAATTGTTGAGCGCAATGTTGGCGGCGGAGCCACCACGGACGCGATTCGCGCCCTGCGGGTTGTTCTGGATGTTGTCGGTGACCATACCATTTCGGTCGACCGAGTAATCCGTGTAGTTGCCGGTGCCTTCCGTGCTGCTCTCGTAGTTGAAGATGTCGTTGATATCGAGCATCGCGAAATCCTGCATCTGGGCCTTGGTCACGACGGAAATCGATGATGCCAGATCCTCGATCTTCGCGTTGAGACGGGTGCCCGACATGGTGTTCGCGGCGAAATAGCCGTTACCGGACTCCTTAACCTCGAAGACCGAGAGCTGCACCGCATCGTCGGCACGCATGTTTGCGAGCTCGGCTTCGTCGAGTTTTCCGTCGCGGTTGAGATCGTATTTCGCCAGCTGGGCTGACGAAATAGGCGCGGCGGCGGCAACCGCTTGGGCGTAACCGGCGTGGCAGATGAACGATGCCAGGCAGAGCGCCGCGAACAACGTTTTGATATCCGTCGCAGGAATGCGATGGGACAGGGGTGGATGCGATGTGGTCATGGAGGGTGAGTTTAGGAAAATGAGGGGCTTTTCAGGGGTGGGAGGGCTGCCACTCGAAATAGGAATCGTAGCCGGCGGTGAGATTGCGTGCCAGCCAAGTCCGATATTCATGATCCGCGAGGCGGGTCACGTCACGTTTTTTAATGAGCGTCGTGTTCGTGTAGATCACGACCGTTTGGCGGCCATTGACGGTCGACGTGCAAATCAGTTCGTCGCGGAAATCTCCGCCGAGATCCGCCGCGTACATAACGCGCCCTTCGCCCTCGTTCGGACCTAGATCGGGCAGCTCGGTAAATTTTCGGCCTGCAAAATAACCCAGCGTCCGGCCGTTGCCGGACATGAGCTCGTGCTTGTCGCCGCCCAGCCAGTTCACCGGTTTCCACGCGCCGATCCAAGGGCTCAGGATCACCTTGCCCTGCGCGTCGAAGAGCAACGTGTCGCGAATGAGATGCCCGTCGCGATTGGTTTCCATTTCCATACCCGGCGAGTCCGCGATGATATCGGCGACCCACCCGGTGTGCGCATGGGTCCAGCGCGGATCGTCCTCGCGATTCGTTTTCCAAATGACTTTCCCGGTGTCGGCGTCGACGACGTAGGCACCGGCGTTGGTGTTGTCCTCGACGGCAAAGTAAACCTGCCGGCCGGGGCGGCCAGGGATGATGTGCTTGACCGCGACGGTGTCGGGATGCCCCGCGTAGATCGACCAGCGCACGGTACCGTCGGAGTTGAGACACGTGGTGCCATCAAAAACCTCATCCCGACCGTCGCCGTTCACGTCGGCGTTGACGATGTAGTGGGCACCGCTGCCATTCGTTTCGCCGAAACTCTTGAACTGCCACAACTGCTTGAGCGTCCGGCCGTCGTAGGCGGTGAAGATCTCGTTTTCGTAGAGGCCGGATTGCGTGATGATCGCCGGATTTTTCCCGTCGAGGTACGCGATGCCCATCACGATGCGCGTCGAAGAGCGGGAGAAATCGGAGACCAGCGGCGTCCACGGCGTTTTGCGCAGGGTTTCGCCGGTCAGGCCGTCGAGCACGCCAAGATAAACCTGGTCGCCCTCCTGGATGCGGGCCACCACCTCGCATTTGCCGTCACCATCGAGATCGTAGAGCAGGACCGGGCTGTTGTTGTGGCTGCCGAAACACTGCGCGTGCCACACGAGCGGGCGGCGCCAGATGCTTTTGCCGTAGCTGGTGAATGCTTCGATCTCGACTGGGACGCCGGGATCGGCGGAGCGCTCGTTGATGCCGTTATCGAGCCGGAAAACCGCATCCATCACGCCGTCCCCATTCAGATCGCCGAAGGCCGCGGTGAAGCCGCCGGTGCGGACGTTGGGTGTGAAACGCGCGATTTCGCCGCTGCGTTTTTCCGTGGGCTCGAAGCCGACCCATTCCGACGGCGGACCCTCGCGTCCGTCGGCGAGCACGGCCCGCACGCGATAATACGAGCGGAATTCGCCGTCGGGCTGATCCGGACCTTCACCGCGCGTGTGTTGCGTGGCTCGCGGCCCCGGAGGATTGAGATCGATGAAATTAGTCGAATCGGTGATCGGCGCTTGTGTGATGCGCTCACCGGCCGCGTGACGATACTGCGTGCGGTAAACGTGGAAGCCGGTATTCGCGGGTTCATCGGCCAGTAGATTCCAGCTGATGAAGATTTTTTTGTCGCCCGCTGACGCGGCCATCAGGCGCCGGTTCTGGAGCCGAAAATGAGTCGTGCCGAGCGGCTCGCGCACGAGGCGGAAACCAAGGTCGGGCCGCCGGATGCCTTCGAGCTGATAGGCGCTCCGGCCGAGCTCTAGATAGTAAGGCGCGCGCGCCCACGAGCCGCCCATGGCCCAGCCTTCGCGATCGTCCTGTGACGTAATGCGAAAGACGAAACCGCCGAGGGTGACATCGGGATATTCGGCGATCATCTGCCACGTATTACCGGCCATGTCGTAGAGGCCCCATGGATTGGGTGCATAACTTTTCACCGGCTTCAGCCGCTCTTTCCACGCGCTGATGTCGCGCTCCCCTTTCTCGGAATAGTTGGCGCGCTGCGGAGTGGGCTCGTCGTTGCCCCAGACGTATTTCACGTCGGCCCGGCCGGCGCGTGCCGCGTACTCGAACTCAGAGGACGTCGGCAGCCGATAAACGCGATTTTCCTTTTTCGTGCGCCAGTCGGTGTAAGCGCGTACGTCGCTATAGCGATTCACGAAAACCACGGGAAGATTGGCCAGGCCCGCGGGCGTTTTCCCGTTGGTCCAATAAGGCGGGGCCGCGTAGTGCGTCTCGTCGATAAAAATTTGGTACTCCGCGTTTGTGATCGGGTGCTCCGACATCTCGAAATCGTCGAGCTGGATACCCGGACGCAACGCACCGCCCTTGATGGGCACGAAAACCTCGGCCAAGGCCGGGGCAAGCCCAAGGACAAGCAGCAGGAAAAGGGGTAGCATCCGATGCACGGAAGCAGGAACTAATTAGAAAGAAGGCTCGTCAACGGAAACACCGTCCGGACAGTCGCGAGGCGCAGCGGTCGCGCCGCTCGGTTTCGAGTTTCCTGTTGCGGATTTCGATTTATCGAAATCCTAAAATTCGGGCCCGTAACACCAAACGCCAAGCTCCGCCCACCGAGCTGTGTTCGGCTCCGTCCGTCATGTTTACGGCGCGAACGATAACTCGACCGTTGCAGCTTCGACGCCGCGGTGTACGCAGAGGAACAAGCCCCCTTTCCCATGCCCGATTCGACGCGTCGTGAATTTCTAAAAACCTCCGTGATCGCCGGCGCCGCCGTGACGCTCGGCGAATACCCGCTTCGCTCCGCGCGCGCGGCGGAGCCGACCGGCGCGCCTGACATGCGTGCGGCGATTCCTCCCCCGCCCTCTTGGATCGACAAACCGATGCGCTGGGCGCAGCTCACGCTCGTCGAAGACGATCCCGCCCCCGGCAAATTCGATCTGAATTTCTGGCTCGATTACTTTGCGCGCACGAAATCGGACGCCGTGTGCCTGAGCGGCGGCGGCTGCGTCGCCTACTATCCCACCCAAATTCCGTTTCACCACCGTAGCGCCTGGCTGGGCAATCGCGATGTGCTGGGCGAGTTGATCGCTGGCTGTCGTAAACTCGGCATGGTCGTCGTAGCCCGCACCGATCCGCACGCGACCTACGATGACGCGGAGGCCGCACATCCCGACTGGATTCACGTCACGGCCGAGGGCCAGCGCCGCCGTCACTGGGCCTCCCCCGAAATGTGGGTCACTTGCGCGCTCGGGCCCTACAACTTCGATTTCATGACCGACGTGAAGCGCGAGATCGCGACGACGTACCGGCCCGATGGGATTTTCATCAACCGCTGGGACGGCTCGGGCCAGTGTTACTGCGAGCACTGCCGGAAAAACTTCCGCGAGGCCTCCGGCTTCGACCTTCCGCGCTCCAACAATCCCCAGGACCCAGCGCGCCGCGCGTACATGCTCTGGCGGCAGGAGCGGCTCTTTGCGTTGTGGCGAAAATGGGATGACGCCGTGCGCGCGGTGAACCCGGATTCGTGCGTGATCCCGAATGGCGGTGGCGGTGCGACCAGTTCGCTCGACATGAAACGCATCGGCGAACTCGCCCCGACGTTGATGGCGGATCATCAGGCGCGGCGCGGTCTCATGCCGCCTTGGGGCAACGGCAAACGCGGCAAGGAATTTCGCGCCACGATGGCCGGCAAGCCCATCGTCGGGATTTTCAGCGTCGGCCTCGAGGAGCCTTACCGCTGGAAAGACTCGGTGCAAAACGCCGCCGAGATCCGGCTCTGGGCCCTCGACGGCATCGCGAACGGGCTGCGGCCCTGGTTCACAAAATTCGCCGGCAGCGTCAACGACCCGCGCTGGCTGCAACCCGTCGAGGAACTCTACGGCTGGTGCGCCACGCACGAACGTTACCTGCGCAACGAGCGGCCCGTCGCGCGCGTGGGGCTGGTTTATTCGCAGCAGACGGCGTGGTTTGTCGCGGGCGATCGCGGCGCGCGTGATGCAACGGAGGACGCCGGACTCGGCTGGTATCACGCACTGATCGAGTCGCGCGTGCCGTTCGAAATGGTGCACGACCGCCTGCTCGACGCGGAGCATCTGGCAAGTTTCAAGACGCTGATCCTGCCGAACATCGCGGCGCTGTCCGACGCGCAGTGCGCCCAGCTCCGGCAATTCGTGGCGCGCGGCGGCGGCATCGTGGCCACGTCCGAGACATCGGTCTACGACGAGTGGGGCGTGAAACGAAAGGACTTCGGCCTCGCTGATCTTTTCGGCGTGAGTTTCACCGGTCGTACCGACGGCCCGATGCACAACGCCTACCTGCGGCTCGAGCACGACACCGCGAAGGGCCATCCGCTGCTCGCCGGGCTCGAGGACGCGCCACGCATCATTCACGGCGTGTGGCGGCTCGACGTGACGTCGAAGGAAAAATTCCTGGCGCCGCCGCTGACCTTCATTCCGTCGTACCCGGATTTGCCGATGGAGAAAATATTCACGAAGACACCGCGCACCGACATCGCGCAGGTCTTCATGCGGGAAATCGGCGCGGGCCGCGTGGTGTATTTTCCGTGGGACATCGATCGAACGTTCTGGGAAATCCTCGACGTCGATCACGGCAAGCTACTCCGCAACGCCGTGACGTGGGCGACGAACGAACCGCAGCCGGTCACGGTCGCCGGGCCCGGCGTGCTCGATGTCGCGACGTGGCAGCAGAAAAATTCGTTCACCGTTCATCTGGTTAACCTCACGAATCCGATGATGATGAAAGGCCCGATCCGGGAGTTTCTACCGGTCGGTGCGCAAACCGTGCGGCTGCGGCTGCCGGCTGGCGCGAAGCCGCGCGGAGTGAAATTTCTCGTCGGAAAGCAAACTCCGGTGTCACGTCGCGACGGCGAATGGCTCGAGGTCATCGTGCCAACAATCCTCGACCATGAGGTGATCGCGATCGATCTGGCTTAGCTTGGAGCATGGTATTTCTAACCAGGCGCTCCATGGTTTATCTTGTCGGATGGAAACATTCACGGTTTCTCGTAGTCCCAGCACCCCAATCATGAATTCGAAATTCGCCGGCCTCTTGGCTTTCGCTGCATCAGGCCTCTTGACGGGCTGCTCCACGACGGACGGGCGCATGGTGAATACAGACCAGCCCGGCCCCGCCGTCGGCGCGGCCATCGGCACGGCGGTCGGCGCAGTCGCCGGCAATGTGGCTGGCGCGGTCGTCGGCGTCGGCGAAGGCGCGATCGGTGCGGCGAAGGTCCCTTTCAATACGGATCGGCGCATCATCCGCCAATGGCGCACGGAAACGACGGCTGACGGTCGCACGATTCAAGTCCCGCACGAATTCGAGGTCGACGCCCAAGGCCGTATTATTCGTGAAGTGAAGCCGACGACGAATTGAGCTGGATCCGAAATGGCGGCGGAGCGAGCGCGCCTCGCCTCCATCGACACGAATCGAGTATTCGACAAAAAAGCCGGCTCGATCGAGCCGGCGGGCGTGAAACGAAATCGAATTTTACTCAAAACCCAACCGAAGGCCTCTTTCCCTGCTTCGTGATCTGGCTTTCGTTTTCCCAGACTGCGATACCATCCTTCACGGTCGTCAGTGAAAGTTGAAACGTGTAGGTCACCTGACGCGTGCTGCCGGCGCGGGCCCGGTCTTCGAGCAGTTTACCGGAAAGCGTGTAGTACGGGAGCGTGGTTTTCTGCTTTTCGCCGTTCAACATCGCGTTCATCTGCGCGGCTTCTTTAGCCATCGGATCCTCGGCGTTGCCGCCCAACCCCATCGTCGTCGTCGTCACGATCTTGCCGGATTGATTCAGCGCGACGCGGATCTTCTTCACCAGCGAGTCGGTATCAATCTGTTGCTGGGTGTTGTTGACGATGCGGGATATCGCCATGAGCGCGGGCTGTTGCGGGGCGCGCTCAAGCACGCCGCTCGAAAGCAGCGAAGCCACCATTTTTTCCGCGGCGTTGTTCCAGTCTTGGATATTAATCTGATCGAGAGAAACGATCGTGTTGGTGCTGTCCGAGGCCACGTACCTCGCCTCCGTGGGAGCGGTGTCACAGCCCGACAGGAAAAACAAGGCGGGGACGACGGCGGTGCCGGCAAGGATACGGAATGATTTCATAATGGGAAAAGCGGCCTGGAATTAAAAATTAGCCGGGGAAACCTCTTTGAGTTTGAGCGTGAAATCCACCGCTTTCGGCGAAATCGCGGTGGAGGAAATGGTCTGCGTTTCACGTCCGCTGAAACTGAGAGACTGCCATGATTGCGTGATGCCGTTCGTCGCCATGCCGTCCTGATCGGTCCACTCGAATTTGTAGCTGATCGTGCGGCTGTTGTTCTTGGCGTTTTCCAGGGTGACCTGGACCTTCTTCAGATTTCCCGACACGACGGCGTCATTGACGGAAACAACCCGGATAAGACCGCCGAGCGACTGGTCGGTGATCACGCGTTTATCCGCCACCATGTTCGGCCGGGCGCTCGGCTGAGCGTTGGCGACGGAGTTGACGTTGGTGGCGCAGCCCGTGACGAGTGCGAGGCCGGCGATGGCCGCGAGAACGAGGATGGATTTCATGGTGTTTCGAGAATTAAAACCCGACGAATGATCTCCGCCGGGCGCGGCTTAAAATAAACCCTAGGTGCCCGATCGTGGTGAAAATGTTCCTAGGGTTTCAGAACAAACTGATCAACCAGCAGAGGGCTGGTCGCGTTGGTGCTCTTCACGTAGACGACATTAACGCGGCCCGCGCTGAGCTCGATATTCCGGGTTTGTCCCCCGGCATCGAGCGCCAGCTTGCGGTCGGGGGGCGTCGCCACGCGAACGTATTGAAATTGCTTGGGCAAGCTGCGCCAAGTGCGGGTATCGGCGATATTCATCGAGGCGCCGGCTGCCGCGGTGACGGCCTTGGCCGCTAGCTGGCCCATGTAGCCCAACCGGTCTGAAGCCTGTTTTTGAATGACCGCGTCCATCGCAGCTTTGAGCGATGTGGCGATGATGGTTTTCGTGGCCATCGGCCACCAGTCGTTTTTGAAGTCCTGCGCGACAACACTGTCCATGGTACAAATGACCGAGCTGCTCCATGTCTCGGTACCGGCCGTGACTTTCAATTCAGGGATGAAATCGTTTTGGAATTTCAGTTTTGGAAACGCGGCGCCCGCATACGAAAGTTTGCCGGTGATGAGAAAAACCGGGATGTCGATGCGCAGCTGTTCGCGGAACGGTGCGGCCCCGGTTTCAAAGATGATGTAGGTCAGACCGGAGGGCAGATTGCCAGTGGCGGCAGCCTCGGCGGCAGCGAAGTCGGCTTTGGCATAGGGATTATCGGGGGCAAAACCGGCGACGCGTTCGAGAGATTTGCGCGCGCGTTCGAGGTCGGCGTTGTTTTCCGCGTTCGACAGGAAAAACAGCCCGTCAAGGAACACGACAAAAGGATTCACGTAATCCCCGTAAGGTTTGATCTGCGTATTGAGCTCGGTCTCGACTTCGGCGAACGCGGGCCCGGATTTCGGGTCGGCCCTGACCTTCTCGATATCGGTGGGGCCGCCTTCACCAACCTTGGCCTCTGGCGCAGCCTCTTGCGCGGCCTGTTGCGCTTGCTCGATGCGTTTGGCGTTCTCGGCCACGGCATCGCGCTGACGCTGGAGCGCGCGATTGAGTTCGACGCGGGCCGCGTCCTTGTCGCCTAGCTGGATATAATTAAGCGCCTTGTAGGCGTTCATCATCACCTTGTCGTAGGCGCGGCCACGATAAGGCAGGTTCTGTTGATTGGTGAAAAGCGCACCGGCTTCACGGCCGAGCCTTATCTGCGCCTGCTCGTCGTAATCGTTGACCTTTTCTTCCGCGAGATTGAAGGCCGCGATGCTTTGGCGGAGATAGGCCCGGTCGGGCGTTGGAGCGGGGGCCGCTGGCGCGGCGACGTTGGTCTCGGTCTGCGTCGCCGTGGTTGCGGTGCCGAGCGCTGCGGCCGGCTTCACCGGTTCTGCCACCACGGGCAGCGGGATTTCTGCGAGGGCCGCCTGACGCAAAATGGCGCCCTGCTCCAGGCGAGCAATCACGGCGTCGGCCGAATTCTTTTCGGCGTCAGCCCGTTTGTTCGCCATGTCCACCGCCGCCGCAATCGACCCGGAACGAACGGCGGTGTCTTGGGCCGTCGTTTGAGCCGTATAAGTTTGGCAACCAGTCAAAGCCGCGGCGACGACGGTGACCGCGGTGAGGAAGAAACCGGGGCGAAGATTTTGCGGGATGCGGGTTGGTGACATGAAAACGGCGAGTTGCAGCAGAAATGGATGAGGAAAAGAAGCCACGGGGGAGCCCGCGGTTTCAGAGCTTGCAGGGGTATTATTGTTCGACGCGTCGCAGGACGGCACCGCGATCGATGCCGGTGTCGTCTAGGATTGTGGCCTGCGAGGTCGCGGGATTCACGCGCGTGACACGGACCTTGCCTACGGCCATTTCCTCTTTGCCGAGGCTCTTGCCCGTATCGGGGTCGATCAGCTCTTGGCCGAGGGCGAACACCTCCCAGAGCTGGCCGGTGACCATGCCCGCGGCGTCGCCGCGGTTGATCGTGACCATTTTGTCGATCTTGGAAACGACGCGGGCCGGATAACCAATATCCACGACGCGTTGGGCGATCTTCTCGGCCATGGTGCGCGTGAGCTTCACCAGCAAGGCATCGGAGGTCTCACCATCCTTGACGCCAAGCTGCTCCTCGGCGTCGGCGTTTTGCTCCTGAAAATTTGCGGTCGCGATGATCTTGTTGGTCTTCGCGTCATAGATTTTGCCGACGGCCGAGAAACGAACAACGCGCTGCGTGACGGTTTTGCCGAGAGCCGCGAACGTGGCCGTTTTTACCGCATCCTGGAAATCGTCGACGGATACAACGAGCAGGTAATCCGCGTCGCCAAATTCGAAGACCCGCTTCGTGGCCCCGGCTTCCGTGGCGAGGGCATCGGCGTCGGAGCGGCCGAGAATTTCATATTTTTGGGTGCTCTCGAGCGCAGCGATCAGCTGGCCGTCGAGCGCCTCGGTCATGCGAGCCATCGAGATCGCTTTGCCGGATTTGAGCGCCGCAGCGGAAACAGCGGCGCCGGCTTTGACTTTGCCGACGGCAAGTTTCTTGGGTCCGACGGGAGCTTGAGCAAAGACCGTGGCGACGGACATCGTTGCGGCGAGCACGGCGGAGAAAATAGGGGCGAGGCGCATGGCAGGAATAGATTGAAAATGAAAGAGCGGGTTAAAAGGGGACGACTCGTGATCGGCTAATTACCAGCGCAGGCCGGGAATCACGAATTTAACGTTCTCGTTGGTGTCGATGCGGGAGAAACTCTCCGAGAGCATTTTGCCGTAACCTTCGAGCACCTTAACCTGTCCGTCGGCCAGTTTGGCGTTATTCGTAAGTTCATTGAGAAACGCGGCGGCGTCTTTCCAGCGAGCGTAGCCGGCGTCACTCATCGTGAGGGCGACGGTAAGCGTCTGGCCTTCGACGGCATTGACGGTGCGCTCGAACGGTTTGAAGCCCTCACGTGTGACGCGAAGCTTGGCGAAGCCCGGACGGAGCGAAACTTTTCCGGGCGCGGTGCCGACGGTCACGCCATCAACTTCGACGGTCGCGTTAAGGGGCGCGAGTTTGAATTTCGATTCACCGATTGTGACGAGATTTTCCACGCCAACACGCACGTCAGGGATCATCATTTCGGCCGCCTCCACCTGAATCGTGATGTTCACGAAATTCGCCTTCGGCGCGGCCGCGGCGATCTTGTTCTGGGCGATGCGCACCTTCAGGCCCGCGGTCATTTTTTGCGCCGCTTCATCGAGCATGCCGTCGACGATATTCGCCGTGTCGGTGCCGGCCGCCGCAGTCTGTTGAAACGTTTTGCTTACGCGCACGGTGTCTCCGGTCAGGCTGCCTCCGCCAGAAGCGTCGACGATTTTGTAGGTCACCCGGAGCGTGCGTTCCTGGTTGGTGAGTTTCACGCCGTAAGCGTCGATCTTGCCGTCCTGCGCGGAGAGTCCGGCGATGGAAGCCTGGATGATGTAGTCCACCCCCATATTCTGCGCCAGGCGCAAGGCGGAGGATTGCTCGGTGAGTTGAGCGTCGAGACCGTCCGCCGGACGCGGCTTGGAAGCGACGACGGGATCGAACTTGCGGAGCGAATCGACGACCAGTTCACGCGTGAGAACGTTGAAGCCAAGGTCCGTCACCTGCGACGAGATGTAGTCTTCAAGGACGGGAACCTTCGCGTCCAGCTCTGCGCCGGCTCGATTTGTGATGAAGATCGCAGCCTTGAAAATCTTCGGCGCGTTCTCGTTGGCCGCGGCGGTCGCGGCGGGAAGGGGCGCTTGAACGGCGGCTTGGGCAAAAGCGCTAACGAGCGCTAAGCCAGACATGAACCAGATTCGAAGAGCGTGCATTGTCATAGGTTAGGAATGCGATCGAACGGCCGAATTTTAGTTCCCCAATCAATTTGCGACGGCAAACAAAATGGCGCGCGTGGTTTGCATCCGACCCGCGCATTCATGCGTAAATGCTTTCCCGCCTCAAACCTCAACTGCGGGTCAGCTTTCGTTTCAGATCGCGCGCTTGAGCGAACGCGATTTCGACATTTTCGGCCCGTACGGTGAAATGGCCCATCTTGCGCCCGGGTCGCGGTTCCGTTTTGCCGTAGAGATGGAGCTTCGCCCGCGAGGTCGCGAAGATGGCTGGCCAATCCGGCGCACCGACGACCTTCCCGTCCGACCAATGCCAGGCGTCCCCGAGGATGTTCACCATCACCGTGGGCTCGCGCACGCTGGGGTCGCCCAACGGCAGACCACAGACCGCGCGCACGTGCTGCTCGAACTGGCTCGTTTCCCCGCCGTCGAGCGACCAGTGCCCGCTGTTATGGGGACGCGGGGCCAGCTCGTTGACGAGCAGGTCGCCTCCGGTGGTTAGGAAGAGCTCGACGGCGAGCAGGCCCACGACGCCGAGCTTTTCCGCAATGCGGGTCGCCAGCGCTTCCGCCGCGCGAGCGGTTTCGACCGCCACCCGCGCCGGCACGAGGGAAAAATCGAGGATGTGGTGGGTGTGGATATTTTCCGCGACGGGAAAAGCGCGGGTCTCGCCCGGCAAATTGCGCGCAACGATCACAGAGAGCTCGCGGGAAAATTCGCACCACGCTTCGACGACGCAACGCCGCCCGCGAAAAATCGCCACGGCTTGTTCGAGGTCGGCGGGCGTCGCGAGCTTCATCTGCCCTTTGCCGTCGTAGCCAAAGTCGGCGGTTTTCACGACACACGGCAGCCCCACTTCAGCGACCGCCGCGGCGATGTCGCCGTCGAGCGCCTCGGCGAAACGCACGTGGGGAAATTCATTTGCGCGCAGCCACGCTTTTTCCCGCTGACGATTCTGGCAAATGTGCAGGACCTCGGCGCGCGGGTATAAGGGCACGAGCGCGGCGAGCGCGGCGAGCGGCCCGGCGGGGATGTTTTCGAATTCGTAGGTGATGACGTCGACGGACCGCGCAAAAGCCGTGAGCGCGGCCAAGTCGTCGTAGCTGGCGTTGACTTCCCGATTCGCCACGGCTCCGGCCGGGCATTGGGACTGGGGCTCGAACACGTGCACCCGGTAGCCAAGCGTTTGGGCTGCCTGTGCCAGCATGCGGCCGAGCTGACCGCCGCCGAGTACGCCGATGGTTTGACCGGGAAGAATCATTTTACAGGAAGAAGCGGAGAGGACTGAGAGGGAAAATCGGGCGGTCAATCCCTCTGTGCGCCCTCGAGAATCGAATCACGGCAGCTTGGCGGCCAAGACTTTCGCCGTTTGCGCGGCGCGATGCGCGTCAAACGCTTTTTTGATGGGCGCGCTACTGTGCGCGAGGAGTTGCGCGGCGAAAAGCGCGGCGTTGATCGCGCCGGGTTTGCCGATCGCGAACGTCGCCACCGGCACGCCGCCCGGCATCTGCACGATCGAAAGCAGCGAATCCATGCCCTTGAGCGCGTGCGATTCCACCGGAACACCAAGCACGGGCAGTGCGGTGAGTGAGGCCGTCATGCCCGGCAGATGCGCGGCGCCACCCGCGCCCGCGATGATGACCTTAAGCCCACGCCGCTCGGCACTTTCAGCGTAAGTGACCATTAGCCTAGGCGTGCGGTGGGCGCTCACTACGCGTTTCTCGTAAGGCACGCCAAGGGCGTCAAGTTGGGCGGCGGCGTGCTGCATCGTTTCCCAGTCCGAGGCGCTGCCCATAATGATTCCTACAAGCGGTTTGGCCATGCTCCGCAGCCAAAGCCCCCGCCCTCCCCGCTTCAACGGCGAAAAAATAATCCGCCGTTTTCCTCCGCCGCGTGTAACGCATTACATTACGCGCGGCTGGGATGGAAAAGCGCGGATCCGAAGACTCGGAAAAATCAGACTGGCGACACGCCTCAAGCCAGCGACTCACGATCAACGAAAACCCCCGCGCCGGGCAAAACCGGACGTTAGAAATGCCGGTGGCTGGAAAACATTCGATCCTCCACCAGCCTTTTTTGCCGACGAGACGTTGGGCCAACCGGCAGTTGCCGGTTAAAAACAGGCAAAAAATCAGAAGCTATTTAACGATGTCCGGCGCCGCCTCCAGTCCGAGATTATCTTCCCGAGCGGAGATTGGCGGTTTTTTGAATCGGGCCGGCGGGCGCTGGCCTGCGGTTCTGACTCAGAAGTCGATCGCTTTCATCGGTCCGATTTCGACGCCGAAGTTATCGCCGTACGGTTTCACCCGCTTGAAATCGCTGCGCTTCACTTCGTAGTCGCGGCCGCCGGGAATCATTAAAATGGAATAAGATCCGACGCCGCGGGCCGCGACCGGCGTCGGCGCAAATTTCGGATCGATCTGGCTGAAATCCAACGAAGCTTCGCCTGATTTTATCTTCACGATCAGGGCTGTTCGCATCGGTTCACGCAGCCGGGCTTCGATTCTTTCGAAGGCCCCGGACGCCTTCCCTACCCGCGCGAGGATGCGGAATTTTTCCGGGGGAAAACGCGTGTTGCCCTCTTTTTTGAGCGGCACTTCGTAAGTCACGCTTTGGGAATCTTCTTCCGCGATGATGGCGTGGTCCATGTCCATGAGCTCACCCACGGTTTTGTTCACGCGATTGGTGCCCTCCTGTTCTTGTTTCGCGGCGCTTTTCCCCCGGCGTTCCCCTTTCTTCCGATACAACTTCAGATCCGCAGCCGACGGCGCTTTGCCATCGATGGTGATGGGGGCGTACTGCTCAGCGTAGGGTTTGGAGGGATCGAAGCGCACGACCGCTGTGTTGATCGTTTTGCCCTTGGGATCTTTTTCCACGACTTCCTGCGTGTAGGCCCAGCGATCGGTGTCGCGCGCCACTTTTTGCACCGCATCATCGAGCAGATCAGGCACACTCCCCCGCACCCAGCTCGAGGCCGCGAGGAGCGTGCCAAGCATGATTCCGGCGGCGGTGAAGAAGCGTGAATTCATTTCCTAATTGAACTTATCCCCGAGGTTTCGTTCCCGCAAGTCTCCCGCATTGGACTGCGTTTTATTCGAAGCGTCAGCTGGCAACTCGCAGCAATGGGATCACGGTTTTCGTTCGGCCAACGCTTTCGCAACCCGACCATCAAGATGGATGGCTTGCGCAGGGAAAGCGAAGCCGAGACCTCGAGCGGCCACGGCCCGCATCATGGCGAGATTGATGCGCTGCTTGGCCGCGAGATTCTTTTTCAGGTCGGGATCCTTGGTGACGTACGCTAGCCAGATATCGAGCGATGAAGCACTGAGATCCCGGAAAAACACCTGGACCGACGCGGGGTCCACTTCGTCTTCGGCGCCGATGATGGTCCGGATTTCTTCCACGATCGCGGCCATCTGGTCCGGCGTCGTGTCGTACGTCAGAGTGAGCACCTGCTCGACGCGCCGCTGCGTGAAGCGGGAAAGATTCACAATTGCCTCCGACGACACGGTTTTGTTCGGGATGATCGCGAGCGACTTGTCGACGAGCCGGATTTTCGTCGAACGCAGTCCGATGTCTTCGACCGTCCCGGTGTTGGCGCCGATTTTCACCGTTTCACCGATTTTAAACGGCTGGTCGATCGCGACCACGATCGAGCCGAAAAGATTCGCAATCGTGTCCTGCGCCGCCAGCGCGAAGGCCAGGCCGCCGATGCCGAGGCCGGCCAGCATGGCCTTCACGTCGTAGTGAAGGCTCTGCAAAACCAGCAGCACCCCGAAGATCACGAAAATGCTGATAAGCGCTTTCTTGATCCACGGCATAAACGCCGCGATGCCCATCTGTCGGGCAGTCGCCAACTCCTGGGCATGGTCCAACACGGCGCCAAACGCCCGGAACAAGCCCCAAAACACGACAAGAGAAAAAGCCACGGTGGATCCGTAGCCGATGGCTGAATCGGTCGCGGCGTTCAGTTTCAGCACCTTTAACGCCGCGAAAATTCCGACGACCATGATGAACGTGGCGACGGGCGTCTCAAGGGCCGGAAATAACTTGTCGTCGAGGGTGGTCGTGGTTTTTGCCGCCAGTCGCTTCAGCTGGGCGAAAATGATATTCGTGACGACCCGACGCAGTAGAATCGCACCAACTAAAAACAGGGCACTGATCACGTAGTGCGTGGCCGTATTGCCGCTGTTCTGAACGTCGAAAAGCGCCAGCACTTCATCCACGAGTTGCTCCAGCAGATCGGGGGATCGAATGTCTGTTGGCTTGGACGCGGTGGCCGCGATGGCCCCCACTGCATTCGTATTCAACGCGACATCGGCATTTTCCGCCGCCTGGGCGGGCGCGCCGGCCGGCGCCTGCGCGCTAAGTCCAGGCCGGAACAACAGAAGAGCGGCGATTGAGGCGGAGAGGAAAAGAAGACGTTTCATTGTCCGTGCGAATCAACGACGGCGTCCGGGCATGTCAAAAACTTTGCCCTTCTCCCGCGAGGGTTGCAGCGACTGGAATTCGGCGCGGCATTTCGATCATCGCACTCGCCGCTTGCCCGCGGTGTCTGCGCCTCGCCAACATCTGCGGCGATGTTTCCGCTATTTTCCATCATCAACACGATGCCGCCTTGGGCGTGGGCCGCGTTTTTCCTTTTCATCACCGCGATGCTCGCGCTCGACCTCGGGGTTTTTCAACGCGACTCGCACGTCGTAAGCATGAAGGAGGCCCTGGGTTGGTGCGTCGTTTGGGGTGCTCTCGCGTTGGGCTTCGGTGGACTGCTGTGGTGGTGGCGGGGCCCGGAACCGGCGCAGCAGTTTATCGCCGGCTATCTCATCGAATTGTGCCTGAGCGTGGACAACGTTTTTGTTTTCATCCTCGTGTTCGCGCACTTCAAGGTGAAGCCGCGCTACCAGCACCGGGTGTTGTTTTGGGGCATCATCGGAGCCGTGTTCATGCGGGCGGTTTTCATCGTGGTCGGCGTCAGCGTGATCGCCCGCTTTCACTGGATTCTCTACCTGTTCGGCGCGTTCCTCGTTTACACGGGGATCAAGATGGCGTTGCCCAGCTCGTCGGAGGCCGAAGTCGATCCCGAGCACAACGCCGCCGTGCGGCTCTTCCGGCGCTTCTTCGCCATCGCGCCGCACAACGAACACGGCCATTTTTTCACGCATCACGAGGGTCGCCGCATGGCCACGCCGATGTTCATCGTGCTCATCGTCATCGAAACCACCGATCTCGTTTTCGCCCTCGATTCGCTCCCGGCGGTACTGGCCATCACCAAGGACAGCTTCGTGGCGCTCACCTCTAATATTTTTGCGATCCTTGGGCTGCGCTCCCTCTATTTTGCGCTGAGCGGCATTATGCAGCTTTTCCGCTACTTGAAAATCGGCCTCGCGGTGATCCTCGTTTTCATCGGGGTGAAAATGCTCGTCGAGCACTGGGTGGAAATTACGACGACGACCTCGCTCTGCGTGATCGGAACGGTGCTCGCCACCTCCGTGCTGATGTCGGTGCTGATCGCATCGGAGAAGCCAAAATAATGAGAGGCGCGCGGGGAAAAATCTCCGCGCTCCAAATCAGCTAAGGTAGAAACCGCTGCGCCCACTCAGGCCGGGCGAGAGGCTGGGATTCCCATTCACCGAAAAGCCGATAGCGCCAGCGTGCGATCAATTTGTAGACGGCATCGCGCCAGCCGCGCGGCAGGATGCGAAGCCACGCGATAAGCCGCCCCATTCCGCCAACCGCACGGGCCGCAGCGAGCGCACCATCCGTGCGCAACAAAAACTCGGCTTCGGCGCGCCGCGTCCAATCCGGTACAAACACCAGCGAATCAAAATCCGCGGTCGGCAATCCGTGCGCCTTCAAATAGTGCTGCGCCGTGGGACCCTGTAACGACGCGAAATGCAGGATCCTTTTCCGGTCGAGGCGTAGCAACAGGTGTACGATGCGCTGACACAGCCCACACTCCCCGTCGAAAAACAAAACCGGGCCCGGGGGCGCGGCGGTCGAAAGAGACGGTGGCTGGTGCACGCCCTACACAAGCCCGTCCCGGACGCACGGCAAGCCGGCGCGCATCGCCGCATTGGGCGGTGCTTTCCTGAAATACGGCACGCCATCGCGCGATTCTGCGGTACTCGCTTCGGCAACGATCGCGTTGCGCTGCGTCAACACGCGTTCATGCGCATCGTCGCTGATCTCGCGATGAAGCGAGGTCCAAACCGCGAGCTGTTGCCAAACGCGCCGGCGATATCGCGTTAAGGGGTGCCGCGACTGAGAGGTGAACCCATATTTATACAAACAGACCACCCCGGTTAATATTGGGATGATTGTTGGAGTAATTTTATTTTTGATCGGGGCCATTTCGGTCACCGTGAAAATAGGGTGGTCGCAATTGGAGCCTAACCCATGGCGCCAACGGCCAACGCCGCCAACCTGGACGCGTGCGCCGTCGGGTTTGGGTTGCGCGGCGCCGCGGGACCGACCCAAGTTCTTTCGGCATGAGTTTTGATTTCGACACCTCCATTTCCCGGGCGGACACGGATTCGCAAAAATGGCAGAAATATGCCGGGCGCGATGTGCTGCCGCTTTGGGTGGCGGACATGGATTTTCGTTCCTCGCCGGCCATCATCGATGCTTTGCATGCCCGCGTGAACCATGGGGTGTTTGGCTATGCGCGACCAGTGAAGTCGACCGTCGATGCGGTAGTCGATGCGCTGGCTGCACGCTACGGCTGGCAGATCGACCGCTCATGGATTGTCTGGCTGCCGGGTTTAGTGTGCGGGCTGAACGTCACCGCCCAAGCTTTCGCCCAGCCCGGCGAAGAAGTGCTCACCCTGACGCCGGTATATCCGCCGTTTATGAGCGCCCCGAAAAACAGTGCACGCGGCTCGGCCCAAGTCCCCTGGGTGCTGACCGGCGGCAGCTGGCAGATCGACTGGCCCGCGCTGGAGCGCGCGATCAGCCCACGGACCAAGCTTTTCTATCTGTGCAATCCGCACAATCCGCTCGCGCGCGTCTGGCGGCGCGAGGAGTTGACCCGGCTTGCCGATTTCTGCGTGCGGCATCAGCTCGTGCTTTGCTCCGATGAGATCCACTGCGACCTGATCCTCGATCGCGCGCTGCCGCACATCCCGACCGCCGCGCTTTCGCCGGAAATTGCCGCGCGTACCGTCACGCTCATGGCGCCAAGCAAGACTTACAACGTGCCGGGCCTCGGAACCTCCTTTGCCATTATCAGCGATCCGGCATTGCGGGCGCAGTTCGTCCGCGCGACCTCCGGCATCGTGGCCGAAGTGACGTCACTCGGCTTCACCGCCTGTGAAGCCGCGTATCGCGACAGCGAGCCCTGGCGCCAGGCGCTCCTCACTGCGTTGCGGGGTAACCGCGATTTCCTGCTGGATTTTCTAGCCCGTGAAATGCCGGCCGTGCGCGTCGAGGCGCCGATCGAGGCCACCTATCTCGCCTGGCTCAACGTCGAGGCGCTGGCCCTGCCTGATCCCGTCGCGCATTTTGAAAAACACGGGGTGGGCCTCAGTGATGGCGCGTTTTTCGGCTCACCGAAAGGCCGGCATGTGCGCCTTAATTTCGGCTGTCCGCGGACGTTGCTCGCGGACGCGCTGAACCGGATGAAGGTCGCTGTGGCCGCGGCCAGCCGACGTTAGCGGCGCCGCTGCGGTTTTTTTGCGCACAAACCGTCGAGGTTGCAGCGGACGGAGGGGCACGTTTTGTTGAAGGCGATGCGCCTCGGACCGTATACGCTGGCTTCAAATCTGTTTCTTTCGCCGCTGGCGGGCTACACCAACCTGCCCATGCGACTCACGGTTCGCGAAATTGGCGGGCTCGGCTGGGCGACGACGGATCTCGTCAACGCGCGCTCTCTTCTCGAAAAAAATCGTGTCGCGTTGCAACTCGTCGCCTCGGCGCCGGCTGACCGGCCGCTGGCGATCCAGCTTTTCGGTAGCGTCCCCGAGGAAATGCGCGACGCCGCCGCCATGTGCGAAGCGCTCGGAGCGCAGTCGGTCGACATCAACATGGGTTGTCCGGTGAAGAAAGTCGTCCGCATCGGCGGCGGCTCCGCCATGATGAACGAACTCGACAAAACCGCGGCCCTCGTGCGCGGCATGATTGCGGCGGTGAAAATTCCGGTCACCGCCAAAATGAGGCTGGGCTGGGATGACGACAACCTCACGGCGCCCGATCTGGCCCGGGTGCTCGAGGACGTCGGGGTCGCGGCGATTTTTGTGCACGGCCGTACCCGCGCGCAGGGATTTTCGGGGACCGTGAATCTAGCGGGCATCCGCTCGGTCGTGGCGGCGGTAAAGACCGTCCCGGTGATCGGCAACGGAGACATCACGACTCCCGCCGCGGCGCGCCATATGCTCGCTGAGACCGGTTGCGCGGGCGTGAGCATAGGTCGCGGCGCGTTCTACGATCCGTGGATTTTTCGCCGCACGGAGCACTTGATCCGCACCGGCGAACTCCTACCTGAGCCGGATTTCAATGAACGCCTACGGGTGTTGCGGATCCATTTTGAGCGCTACCTGGAATTCTACGGCGAGGAGCACGGCGCTAAACTTTTTCGCAAAGTAGCCCCCTGGTACGCGAAGCGTTTTGGCCCCGCCAAGCCGTTTAAAAATCGCATGATCACGATCCAGTCGCGCGCCGATTTTGAGGCGGCGATCGCGGAGTTTGTCGGGTGGCGCGCCCAGTTTTGCGACGATCGCGGCGAACTCCTCGAGAAATTCGCCCCCGCGCCCATGATCGCCTCGTTCATGCGTGATCCGGACGAAGCGGAAGTTTACCAGCGCGATTCGATTCCCGTACCGAAGGGACCAGTCGAGGTGTGGTAAGTATGGGGTTCAGTTGCCATGGCACCCGCGGTTGAGTCTAGTCGCCGTGTCGGTTCAGAATAATTTTTCGGCCCAACAAATCACGATCGCGAATTTCAATTCATGCCCGCGGCCTCACATTTTTGGGAGCTGATCCTCGGCACGGTGATTGCACTCTTGCCCTTGATCAATCCGCTCGCGACGGCTCCGACGTTTCTCGCCATCACCGAAGGCGATTCGCGTGAACGCCGCCTCCAGCAACTGCGCAAGGCGTGCATGTACATGGTCGCGATTCTCGTGTCTTTCCTCGTGGGCGGGACGTTCATCATGGGATTCTTCGGCCTGTCGATTCCCGGACTGCGCATTGCGGGCGGGTTGCTCGTGGCGGGCATCGGCTCGGGCTTGTTGATGGCGCCGGCGCGTGAAGCCGAATCAAATGATCCCGCGCACGTCGAGGCCCGCGCAAAACGGGACGTGTCATTTTCACCCTTGGCGATGCCGATGATGAGTGGCCCGGGTTCAATCGCTGTCACGGTGGGTTTCACCTCACTCGCGAAGGGTTGGCTCGATTACACCGCGATCATTCTAGGGATCTTGATCGTGGCGGTCATTACCTATGGCACGCTCCGGCTGGCGGAGCGCGTGGTGCTTGTGATCGGGGTAAACAGCATGAACGCGCTGTCCAAGATGATGGGGTTTTTGATCCTGTGCATCGGAATCCAATTCGTCGTCAACGGCGTGCTGGGCATCGCGACCGACCCTGTGCTGCTGAAAGGCATACGCGATGCCGTCCTGGAAAAGTAAGGGGCTCAGAATCGCCAGGTGACGATCGCTCCGGACTTTTCCTTGGACGGGAGTTGATGCGTGGTCGCACCCCCACGAAAATGATCCTCCGGCCCGGGTTGTTGTGCACCGCTTGACTGGCCCAGACGAGCAGGACCACGACCGCGGCCAGCAGCACGTTGCGCCTCTTATTTTTCCTTCAGACCTACTCGCGGGAAGCGTCTCGCGTCCTAAGTTTAAATTTTAGCGGGGTGTCCTCGGCCCATGGAACGACGGGCGCCAGAAGGCTTGTATGGAGCCAAAGCCAACGGTGGCTTCATCCGCCGCGGCAGTGGGCACACGTTCACTCATTCGACCATAAAAGTCGCGTCAGGGTGTGGGCAGAACCAAAAAGATTCCCTCGCGGTACACCCCGGCTTTCCCCAACTCTATTGCTCCATGTTTACTCCGAAGAGAATGTCCCGGCCGGCCTTGAGTCTAAGTTGCCTCCTGCTCGTGCTGGGCAGCGGTTGTTTCCATTCAAAAAAGAACGCTACGCCCAAAGAGAATCCGGCGATCGCCAGTGAGACTGAGGCGGATTTTAAACAACGTTTCATGGAAAAGCGGATGGCCGAGCTGGTCGCGCAGGGCGTCGCGCCCGACGCCGCACGCGTGCGTGCCAACGAGGAATTTCGCTCGAAGTACAGCGCGACGACGGCGGCCCAAAAGTAAGCCGGGCTTGATCGCACCATCCGCTGTCAGCGCAGGTGCGTTGACGCCGAGGATGACGTCACGAAGCGTCGGCCGAGTGTCAGACACCCAACCCACTTCCGCCGGTACGCGGGGCGCGATCGCGGCAGCGAGTAGTTATCTCCTCTGGGGCCTGGTGCCGTTGTTCTGGCATCAGCTGGCGGCGGTGGACGCCGTCGAACTGATTGCCCACCGGTTGGTGTGGTCGATGGTGTTCGTGCTCGTGTTGCTGATGTGGCGGGGCGGATTCGGCGCCATGCGGACGGCGCTCGCCACGAAGGAGTCGTTTGCGATCAATCTGCTCGGGAGCAGTCTGCTGACGGTGAACTGGCTCGTCTACGTATGGGCGGTGAACCACGGCCACGTGATTGAGTGCAGTCTCGGTTATTTTTTAGTGCCGTTGCTCAACGTGGCGCTAGGCCGTTGGGTGCTGCGGGAGCATTTACGTCCGCTGCAATGGATCGCGATCGCGGGTGCGGCGCTGGGCGTCGCCGTGCAAATCGTTCAAGTGGGACAGGTCCCGTGGATCGCCCTCGCGCTCGCCGTGAGCTTCGGGTGCTACGGTTTGCTCCGCAAGCGATCCACCTTGGGGCCGCTGGTGGGACTGGCGGTGGAGACCACGTTGCTCGCGCCGCTGGCCGCGGGATTTTTGATTTGGAGGCACCTCGTGGAAAAGGGCGCGCTGGGGCACGTCGATGCCACGACGCAAGGTATTATCCTAAGCACGGGAGTGGTGACCGCGATTCCCCTGCTGCTCTTCGCGTATGGCGCGCGACGCATCCGGCTCACCACGCTTGGGCTGCTACAGTACATCGCCCCGACCGTTCAGTTTGCGCTCGGTGTGGCGGTCTTCCACGAGAGCTTCACCCGCGACCGCGCGCTTTCGTTTGCGCTGATCTGGGCCGGTCTCGCGCTCTACACTTTCGACAACCTGTGGGCGCAGCAACGGACGCGGCGCGAGCTCAGTCGTGTTTGATTTCAATCAACTCCATCGTGAACACGAGTGAAGTGCTGCGCGGGATGCGGGGGGCCTGGCCGCGCGTGCCATAGGCCAGTTCCGGCGGAATCACGACGAGCCGTTTTTCGCCGAGGCGCATTTGTTGGATGATCTGATCCCAGCCCTGGATAACCATGTCGCGCGCGACGCGAAAAATGAACGGATGGTCTTTGTCGTTGTTCTGATCGAAGATTTCGCCGTTCAGCAGCCGGCCGACGTAGAGCACCGAAACGCTGTCGCCGGGCTTCGGGGTTTCGCCCGTGCCCGCTTTTTCGATGATGTAGCGAAGGCCGGTGTTGGTCTTTTTCGCCGTCGGCCAAGTTTTCTCGATGTACTCCACATCTTCCTGGGAAAACTTTTCCCGCTGGGCGCGCACCGCGGTGAGCGGGAAAAGAACGAAAGCACAAAGGCAGAGGGAAATTTTTGTCAGCGTTTTCACGGATAAGTCTTCCGGCATCCGTGGCATCCGTGTAATCGGTGGTCAAAGGATTTTTGCATGACCAAGCCCCTCGTCGTTATTCTGTGCCCTAAGGAATTCAAATTCACCGATAATCAGGCCACGGTGGAGCAGGCCTTTCTCGCCGATGTGGCGGAAATAAGAA
The DNA here is from genome assembly GCA_903919985.1 of uncultured Opitutia bacterium. GTDB lineage: Bacteria > Verrucomicrobiota > Verrucomicrobiia > Opitutales > Opitutaceae > Tous-C4FEB. The sequence continues at coordinate 24,922 of CAIXKG010000001.1, forward strand.
CCGTACGCCTCGATTTCAACGCGCCGTTTCCTCCGGAGGTGTTGGACGCCGCCGCGATCATCCTCTGGCACGGGCCTTTGGTGGACGCCCGGGTCGTTGCCCAACTGAAAAATTGCCGGGCAATCATTCGTAATGGCGTGGGCTTCGACAGCGTGGACATCGCGGCGGCCGCAGCACGGGGCATTCCCGTGTGCAACGTTCCCGACTACGGCACCGAGGAAGTCGCGGATCATGCTATCGCCCTCACGCTGGCGCTGGTGCGTCAGCTTTTTCCGCTCGATGCGGAGGCCAAGCGGCTCGGTTGGAAAATTGAAGTGGCGGCCAAGATGCGCCGGTTGCGTACGCTGACGTTTGGGCTCGTGGGGCTGGGTCGCATCGGGATGGCCACCGCGCTGCGGGCCAAAGCGTTCGGCCTGCGCCCGATCTTCTTCGATCCCTTCGCTCCGGTCGGCATGCACAAGGCACTGGGGTTGGAACGCGTGGCGTCCCTGCCGGAGCTGCTTGGTGCGGCCGACATCGTTTCGATTCATTGCCCGCTCAGCGACGAGACCCGCGGTCTCATCGGCGAAAGAGAGATCGCGGCAATGAAGCCAGGCTCTTTTCTGGTGAACACGGCGCGAGGCGACATTGTCCAAAAGGCGCCGGTTTTTGCCGCGCTGCGCTCGGGGCACTTGGCGGGCGCGGGACTCGACGTCGTCGAAGCGGAACCGCTACGCACGACCGAGGAAGCGGCCACGCCGAACCTCATCGTCACCTGTCACGCCGCGTTCTGCAGTCCCGAGGGCATCATCGAAATGCGCAGCACATCCGCGAAAATCGCCCGGGCCGCGGTGCTCGGTCAGCCGGTGTGGAATCGGGTAAACTGAATCGCCGGCAAGAGCGATTCTCGTCCGTTCCGTTTTACCGCCGGATCGCCTCGTGCTTCGCCACGAGTGCGAGGGCTTGGTGGAGCAAAGTTTTCCCCGGTTCCATGCGGTGCCACGGTGAAGCGCCGGATGGATGCGGCAGCGGAATGCATGCCGCGGTGTGCCCACGATAGTTAATGGGAAAGCTCCGCCCGATGGTTTCGACCAGCGGGCGTTCGCCGAGAAATTGGGCGATCGCCAGCTTGCCCACCGGGAGGACGAGCGTGGGTCGGAGCAGCGCGAACTCCCGCTCAAGCCAGACGGAGCATCGGGCGATTTCATCCGGCGCCGGCACACGGTCGCCGCCTTCCGGCCGCTTGCCAGGAAAACACCGGCAGACCGCAGCGAAATACATCCGGTCCCGGACTTCATCTTCGCTCCAACCGAGCGCGCCTTGGAACCACTTGAAAAGGGTTTTGCCCGCGGTCCACGCAAACGGTCGGTCGAGTTTAGGCTCCTTGTCGCCCGGCGCCTGGCCGACCAACAGGACTCGGCTCACGACCGGCCGGCCAACGACCACGGGCTTGTGCATCCGCGGACAGCGATCGCAGGCGCGCAAAGCGGCGAGGTGTTTTTCGACCGGCGTGAGTGTGGGCATAAAAAAGGCGGGCGGGTATTAAGCCCGTCCACCTGAGTCGGAAGGTAAACGATAAACTCAGCGCCCGCGGCGACCGCCGCCCTCGCCGCCAAAGCGGTTCCAGCCGCCCTCGGAGGCACGCTGCTGACTACCGCGACCTTGCTGGCCACCGCTGCCGGGGCCGCCGCGATAGCCGCCCCGTTGACCACCACCACCGCGCTGACCGCGTTGCTCGGGCGGGCGTTCGGGTGCGGCGACGATGGGCGCGTAGTTGAAACCCTCGAGCTTAAGCTCGGGAATCTTTTGGCCAATGAAACGCTGGATGTCGCGGAGGTCACTGGCGTTTTCTGGGGTCACGAGGGTGAACGCGTCACCCACCGCCTGCGCGCGGCCGGTGCGCCCAATGCGGTGCACGTAGTCCTCGGGGTTTTCCGGGACGTCGTAATTGATCACGTGGCTGATGCCGGCGACATCGATGCCGCGCGCGGCGATATCGGTCGCGACCATGACTTCGTATTTGCCGCTCTTAAAACCGGCGAGCGCCTCGATCCGCTGATTTTGCGAGCGATTCGCATGCAGCACGGCGACGGAGTGGTTGGCGGTTTTCAGCCGACGGGCAATTTTGTCCGCACCGTGTTTGGTCCGGCTGAAAATGAGGACGCTGTCGAATTCAGTTTTGGCGAGCAGGGCTTCGAGCAGTTCGAATTTTTGGTGATGCGCGACCGGATAGACGGCGTGATTGACCGACGCGTTGACTGAGCGGTTGATGCCGACCTCGATCCGCTCGGGATTGCGCAGGGCGAACGACGCGACCGCGGCAATTTCCGGTGGCACCGTGGCAGAGAAAAACAAGGTCTGCCGTTCCTTGGGGCAACGCGCGATGATGTCTTTGACGACAGGAAGAAATCCCATGTCGAGCATGCGGTCGACCTCATCCAGAATGAGAATCTGGATATCGCGCAGGCTGATTTCACCGGTCTTGAGGAAATCGACGAGGCGGCCGGGCGTGGCGACGATGACGTCAACCCCGCGTTTGAGTTCGCTGCGCTGAAGGCCGTATCCGACGCCGCCGAAAACAGCCAAGGGGCGAATATCGGTGAAGCGGGCAAAATCGCGGAAGGCGGTTTCGACCTGCGCGGCAAGTTCGCGGGTGGGCTCGAGGATAAGGACGCGTGGCGCGCGACCATGGGCGCCGAGGCGGGTGAGCACGGGCAGCGCGAAGGCCGCGGTTTTGCCGGTGCCGGTTTGGGCGGAGGCGATCAGATCGCGGCCGGAGAGCACGACCGGAATCGCGCGGAGCTGGATGGGAGTCGGATCGGAATAACCCGCGGCTTGAACGCCACGGAGAACCGGCTCGGAAAGATTAAGAGCTTTAAAAGGCATGAAGAGTGAAAACCTGGCTGACTGCGCCAGAGGCAGGAGCGCACGCAGAGTCATTTCACCCGCTGACGCTCACGGCTCGCAAGCCGGAGGAAAAAGAAAAGACGGAGCGCCCGGAGGCACTCCGTCTCGAATTGAAAATCGGCGTTTAAACCGAGTTACGATGAGTAACGGCGCTCGCCACGGTCGCCGCCGCCGCCGCGATCGCCGCGGTAACCGCCGCCACCGCCGCCGCCGCCGAAACCACGGCCGCCACCGCCGCCGCCGCCGAAGCCACGACCGCCGCCGCCGCCGCCGAAGGAGCGACCAGCGCCCTCTTCTTTCGGACGAGCTTCATTGACGGTGAGCTGACGGCCACCGAGATCGGTACCGTTCATTTTTTCCGTGGCGGCTTTCGCCTCTTCGTCAGAGCCCATGGTGATGAACGCGAAACCGCGGGGGCGGCCGGTCATCTTGTCCATGGCGACGTAGAGATCCGTCACGGTGCCGAATTGGCTGAAGGCCGAGCGGAGCTCGTCTTCGGTGGTCTTGAAGGAGAGGTTACCAACGTATAGTTTGGAGTTACTCATATGTGATGTTGCGTAGTTCCATCGCTCGCTGCCAGTCCGTTCCCACTGTGGGTTTCGAAATCATCACTTGAGCAACTTGCTCAGCCTACGACTCACCAGATCCTGTCACCAAAACGCTTTCACTAACGACTGAGACGTTGAAAACACCCAACAAGGCGATGAACGCAAGCGTATTTTTTAGCGGCGCCCATGCAGGGCAGTCACTTACTTGCGTTCAATCGGGTCAACGCGCCCACGGTTCATCGGGTACGGGATCTGGAATCCGTGCTATTGCTCTAACCGATCGCGCAGGCGTCGATCGCGTTTGGTCGGACGTCCAGCACGCCGATCGTGAGATAGAATTTGTTGAGCTGTCCATTCCCGCGCCTTCGCCCATTCCGCGGGGGAGGTGAGTTCGGCGCAAAACTCCGGCACCCGAGCTGCGCCGATCCGGCCCGTTGGAATTCCGAGCACCCTCAGGGAGCGGTTAACGACCCCCTGCCGCACATCGATAATTTCTCCCGCTCGGACCGGCCGCGCCGGTTTGGCTTCGTGCGTGCCGATACGAACGGCACCAGAGTTACATGCTTCGGTGGCTAAGGGACGCGTTTTATAAATACGAACCATCCAAAGCCACCGATCGATGCGCAGGACAGCGGCTGATGACGATTCAATCACGACCAACCAATCCCGGGCACGGCTGCGCCGCTCCGATTTTCGCTTTCACTTATTTTGGGCGCCGACTTTGCTGCGCAGCCAATCGCCAAGAATATCTTTTTCGTAGCGCAACGAATCTTGGCGATCCATCGTCAGGCGCAGGTCAAAGGAGAGATCGCGAATATCCTCGTTGCCGCTCTTCACGACGTGGCCCGCTCCATCCGTGATCTTATAGCTAAATTTGAAGGCGGGCGGATAAATCGCCTTAACGATCCTTACGTCGCTGTACTGCGGTCCGCGCCACGGCTCATATTCGCCGGCAAGATCGATATCGGTGAACGTGACCGTGAGTTTTTGCCCAGGGGGAAGGAGCTTTTCCGCACGCTCGACAATGAATTCGCGAATCCGTCCGAGAATTTCATCGCGGCCATTGTTGCTGGGCAAATCCCGATCTTTTACATCAGTGAAATTGCTGGGATCGGAGAATATCACTTCGGTGCGTGCAGGGATTTTGGCGATATCCGCGGCGAGAAGCGCCAGCGGAGCCACCAAACCGGGGAGCGCGAGGAGGAGTAAGCGGTGTGTTTTCATGCCTGCGATAAAGATCAATGTAACATGAAACGGTTCCACGGCGAGCGGGGAACACGCAAAGTCGATGACCTGCGGGCCGACGATTGACCCCGATTCTAGAGCGTATCGAGCACGCCGTGCAGCACACGGATGGCGATTTCAGAAACCTGCATTTCGTTCGCGTCGATCGGGTTCTTTCCGTGCTGACCGCCGGCCAGATCACTCAAACCACGGATGATCAGCACCGGCTTCCGGTTGGCGTAAGCGACTTGGGCAAGCGCGGCGGACTCCATGTCGGTACACCGCGCGTGCCAAATGCGGAAAAGCCATTCGCGATAACGGGCGTTATCGAGAAACACGGTGGCCGAAACGCCGTTGCCTCCGACCGCCACGTTCACCGTGCGGCCACTTTTCGTCATGGGCGATAACTTCGGAACCGCGCGACGCGCAGCGGCGAGGAGTTCGGCATCGGCCGGGAACAACTCGACGCGTTCTGATTTCTCCCCGGGATGATCGGAGTCGCTCGCGCGGGTCACCTCCGTGCCCGTGGGGAAAATCATCCCGAAATTATCCCGGCCCCGTGACAAATAATCGGGAAAAACGTAACCGCCACGGCCGTCCTCATTGAGATAAGCCGCCTCACCGTGATTGGCCCAGGCTTCCGGGATCACCACATCTCCGACTTCCAGCGACGGATCGGTGCCACCCGCCACGCCGGCGAAAAGCACGTGGGTGATCGGAAAATGGTCCAGGGCGAGCTGCAATTGGTACGCGGCGTTGACCATGCTAACGCCCGTCCGGCAGATGATGACGTCCTTGGTGCCGACTTTGCCGCGCCAAAACTCCAGACCGTTTACCATCGACCGGGTCCAGCCCGTCGCGGCGCTCACGCCAAACTCTTTTTTCAGCGCCGCCAGCTCGGGCTCATAGGCTCCACAGAGGGCGTAGAGCGGTTTGGCCAATTCAGCGCCCCGGGCTAGAGCGGCGAAAATAAATAGCGCGATGAACACCTTGAAGCGCGGAAAATTTAGGGGGCGGAGCATGCGGCCATTGTAGAGCAAGGCCAGTGCCACGGTGCCAAGGCCTAATCTACCACAAAGGTTTTTCGTTTGCTCGGCGCGACAAGGGACCGTCCGGAAACAACCCCGGCGTGCGTCCTATCTCAAGCGTTGCGCCGTGCTCGCGATTTCTTTCGCTGAAGGTTCATGAAACCCCGCGTGACCCTTGTATTACTCGCTCTGGCTGGTGTGGCTTCCGTGCTTTCGGCCGCTGAGACTGCCGCCCCGGTCAAACTCACCAAGATGGATGACCGTGTGCGCGTCGAAATCGGCGGAAAGCATTTCACTGACTATGTCTTCGGCCAAGACACGTCTCGACCGTATCTTTATCCGATCCTCGCGGTCGATGGCACGCCGCTCACCCGCGATTTCCCGATGAAGGAAACGAAGGGAGAAGAGACCGATCATCCGTGGCATCGGTCGTTCTGGTTCGCGCACAGCATGGTCAACGGCGTCGACTTCTGGAATGAGGGCGCCGGCGACGTCGGCCGTTCGCCAAAGGACAAAGGCAAGACGGTCCACGACGCCGTGCTCGAAATGAGCGGCGGCGCAGTCGGAACGATTCGCACGCGCAATCGCTTGGTCGACCCCAGCGGCAAACTGATCGCCACCGACGAGCGCACGGTTCGTTTCAGCGCCATTCCGGATGGGCGCGTGGTCGACTTCGAAGTCACGATTCACGCCCTGCCCGACACGCCGGTGCTCTTGGGCGACAACAAAGACGGCACCTTCGCGACGCGCGTCGCGCAGTGGATGACCATGCCGCACAAAAATGTTGGCGGTAACGGGCACATCGTAACGGCGACCGGCTTCCGCGACGCTGACGCGTGGGGCAAGCGCGCCGACTGGTGCGACTACCACGCCGAGCGCAACGGCACGACCTACGGCATCGCGATCTTCGATCATCCCGACAATCTCCGTCACCCAACCTGGTGGATGGCTCGCGACTACGGCCTGTTTGGCGCGAATCCGTTTGGCTGGCACGATTACGAGGCGGAATTCAAAAACGAGCCGCACAAGGGAGACTACACCATCCCCGCCAACGGCACGCTGACCTTGCGCTACCGAGTTCTTTTTCACACGGGCGACGAAAAAGCCGCGCACCTCGCGGAAAATTACGCCGCGTACGCTAAGGCGAAATAATTATCCTTTGCGCCGACCGACCCCGGGCGAAATCCCCTCGCCGGCCGCTTTACCTAAGCAGGCCCCTCGGAAATTATAAGCATTCTCTCCATAACCCCCTACTCCCATGTCTCATTTTAGCCGTCGTCATTTTTTAAAAAACACTGCGCTGATTGGCGCTGCGGCCACGCTGTCCGTCCGTTCCTGGGCTCAGGTGCTAGGCGCCAACGGCGATGTTCGCGTCGCCGTTGTGGGCCTCAACGGTCGGGGCAAAAACCACATCACCAGTCTCAAATCCGTGAAGGGCGCGCGCCTCGTGGCGGTTTGCGATCCCGATTCAGCCGTCTTGGATAGCACCGCGGCGAAGCTCGCCACGGAAGGCATCGCGGTAAAAAAGTATAGCGATATCCGCGAACTCCTCGCATCGCCCGACATCGACGCGATCACGATCGCCACACCCAACCACTGGCACTCACTCATGGGGATTTGGGCCTGTCAGGCCGGCAAAGATGTCTACGTCGAAAAGCCCGTCTCCCATAACGTGTGGGAAGGTCGCCAACTCGTGGCCGCGGCCGCGAAATATAATCGCGTGGTTCAAACCGGCACGCAGATCCGCTCCGGCGAAGGATTGATCGAGGCAGTCGCTTGGACGCGTGCCGGGAATCTCGGCAAGATTACGGCATCGCGCGGGTTTTGCTACAAACGTCGCGACTCAATCGGCAAAACCGCCGCGCCCACGCCGGTGCCGACCACCGTTAACTACGATCTTTGGTCCGGTCCCGCGCCGCTCGTGGCACCCCATCGCAACTCCGCAAAAAATGGCCCCATTCACTACGACTGGCATTGGGTCTACCTCTACGGTAACGGCGATGTGGGCAACCAAGGCATCCATCAAATGGACGTTGCCCGCTGGTTCCTCGGCGAGCCTGGCCTCCCGCGCCATACGCTCAGCATCGGGGGTCGTTTAGGCTACGCCGACGACGGCGATACGCCCAACACCCAAGTCATCGTCCACGACTACGCCACCGCTCCGCTCATCTTCGAAGTACGCGGTCTCCCCGCGCGCTCCGGGGTGGGCGCACCCTCCGGCGCCGGTGCCGCCGCTGGCTCGGCGGAATCATCCGGCGTCGATAAATATCGCGGGGTTTCCATCGGCAATATCGTCGACTGCGAAGGCGGCTCGGTTGTCACCAATGCTTATTTTACCGCAACCGCGTACGACAAAGCCGGTAAAGTCGTGAAAGAGTTCAAAGGCACCGACCGGCAGATGCAGAACTTCATCGACGTGGTCCACAGTCGCAAAACCGCGGAGCTCTACGGACCGATCGGCGAAGGCCATGTGTCGAGTGCGCTCTGTCACCTGGGCAATATTTCGCACCAGATCGGCCATGCGGCTCCCGCCGGTGAAATCGTCGAAAAGATCAAGGGCAACGCGCCGTTCGCAGAAGCTTACGGGCGCATGGCCGAGCATCTTGCCGCAAACGGCGTGGATCTCGGTAAAACGCCGGCGACGCTCGGACAGATGCTCGCCATCGATCCCGCGGCGGAGAACTTCACCGGCAAAGATGCCGCCGCCGCGAACGCCCTGCTCACGCGCAACTATCGCGCGCCATTCGTCGTACCGAAGCTCGCGTAGGGTGAAATTCTCGATGAAACGTTCGGGTTTTAACCGCGGAACACGCCGCGGAATAACCAGGACGCGGGCCATAAAAGCATCATGACTTCTGTGTGCTTCGTCCAACCCTGGGCGCGTGAATAGACGCGGGGGCGACGACGACGGAGCGGAAGAAATCTTTGCGCTTTTTGCGGCCAGCCGGCCGAACTACTTCGCCTGCTACGCGCCCGTTCCGTAAAGTCGGTCGCCGAAATCACCCAGACCGGGTACGATATATTTTTTGGCGTTGAGCGTCCGGTCGAGCGCCGCCGTGTGAATGATTGTTCCGGGGTGATGCCTCTCCACTTCCGCCACTCCCTCGGGCGCCGCGACGATGCACACGAGCGTGGGGTTGGCCGCCCCGTGTTGCTTCGCCACACTGATCGCTTGCGCGGCGCTGCCCCCGGTCGCGAGCATGGGATCGACGAGAAACACCCGCCGGCCGGCGAGCGGCGGCAGTTTGCAATAATAGTTCCGCGCCACTGCCGTCGTGTGATCGCGCTCCAATCCGAGATAGCCGACACTCACATCGGGAAACGTATCGAGGAATGGCTGAACCATCCCCAAGCCCGCGCGCAGGATCGGCACGACAACCAGCGGCCGATGCGGCAACACGCGCCCCGTCGCCGCCTCCAGCGGGGTCTGGATGAGCTTTTCTTCCGTGGCGAGGTCCCGCGTCGCCTCGATGGCGAGCAGCAGACTAAGTTGATAGGCCAGCGTGCGGAACGTCGCGGGCTTGGTCGTGACGTCCCGCAGATGCGTCATGATGTGCGCCGCCAGCGGATGGTCGAGAAGGTGGACTGACATAGAAAAAGGAGGAGACGGGTAAAATCGGGCAGTCGCGAAATGGAAACGGTGGACCTGGATCTAACGCCGCTGAATTTCTCTGCGTTTCGAAGCTTCTCCCGTTTGAAATTTTTAAAGCAGGTCCCGCTCCACTTTGCGCTCGAGGTAGCGTTCGAACTCCTTGCGCAGCGCTTTTTCCTTTCCACGTAATCCGGGCATGAGGGCGATCCAGTTGTACACTTCCTCGCGCAGATGTTTCGGCATCACGGGCTCCATTTCCCGCACGCGGTCGAGGGCGCGCACGCACAGGCCGGCGATTTCATCGCACATGGTCTGCGCGTCGGCGCTGCTGTGCTGGCCGGCGAGACGAATCACTTCCTCCAAGCGGCGATGGCGGCGTTTCAGGATCGCTTTGTAGGAAAGCAAACTCGGCACGACGACGTTAACCGTGCGGGGATAGAAGCTCGCCATCAGGTTCCAAGGGTCCGTGCTGTCGCCGGCTGCGCGCAAATCGCTCCGCAGAATCACCGACGGGATGTCGGCAAACTTCGCGAACATAAATTCGATGACCGTGCCGCTATCGAGTTCGGAGCCGTCGAAGTTGAAAATTGCCAGGTCGCAAGCGACCAGCGCGCGAATGTCCTGATCGCGAATGGCGCGGGGCGTCGAGCCACGCGGCTCAAAATCCTGCGGCAGTTCGCAGAGATAACGCCCGTGGGATTTTTCATAAATCGCCTCGGCCAGATACGCGTTGCCGATCAGGTGCTTCAGCGTGAACAGCTCGCTGGCAAAATACACGGTGGAGCTGCGCGTTTTTTTTGGCATGCGGGCGGTGCACCGAGCAAGCGGTCGACCCCGGAGCGGCTCAACGCCAAATTCAATGATTCCGGCGTAGCGAAAGCCGTTAGGCTTTCGTGCGTCGACCTCGAAGCGTTCACTCATTCCACAACGTTCGAAACGCGATTCCGGCCCTTGCGAAACAAAAAACGCTCGCGCCCATGCCGGCGTTGGCGCGGGCTCGCGGGAACCATGATTCGCGCCCTCGTCTTCGATTTCGATGGACTGATCCTCGACACGGAATCCGCGCTCATCGGCGCGTATGCCGATGTGCACGCAGCGCACGGCGTGCATTTCGATGAAGCGCATTTCCTGCGCTCCGTGGGCCACGCCGACTACGCCTTCGATCCGTGGCGCGCTTTCGCGCCGCACGCCGACCGCCCGGCCCTTGAAGTCGAACGTCGCGCCCGGAACCGCGATCGCGATCTCGGGCTGCAAATTCTTCCGGGTGTGGTTTCCCTCATGGACGAAGCGCGCGACGCGGGCCTGTTCGTCGGCCTCGCCTCGAACTCGCAGCACGACCACTGCGAGCGCCACCTTGCCCGGATCGGGCTCCTCGATCGGTTCAATTTCCTCGCCTGCCGCGAAGACGTGCCGTCGCCCAAGCCGGAGCCCGATCTCTACAAACTCGTGTTAAATCAATTCGGCCTGCGCGGCCACGAGGCGATCGCCTTCGAGGATTCGCATACCGGGAGCCTAGCCGCGAAGCGCGCCGGACTTTTTGTCGTCGCCGCGCCGAACCCTTCGACCGCGCACCACGACTTCGCCCACGTCGATCTGCGGGTTCGTTCTCTCGCAGAAACTGCCCTCAAAACTTTGTCGGCGCGCTGTAGCGGGTAGAGGCATGGCTGACGCCGGCGCGGGCAACCACTTGGCTTCTCTCAGGCATTCTCCGCAGGCGTTATCCGCCACGATGACGGCCGTGGCTGACTGCCGCCACTACCGCTGCAAGGTGATCACGCACTCCAAATGCCGCGTCTGGGGAAAAAGGTCGAAGGGTTGCACGTCGGTCAGGGTGTAGCCCGCGGCGAGAAAACTTTTCAGGTCTCGCATCTGCGTCGCCGGGTCGCAACTCACATAGACGACGGCGCGCGGCCCAAACGCAAAGAGCTGGGTCAGGAAGTTTTCATCACAACCTTTCCGCGGAGGATCGATGATCACAACGGTGTCGGCCGGCGTGAACGTCGGATCGAGGCCGGCGAAAATGGTCGCCGCGTCGCCGGCTTGGAAGGTCGCATTCGCGATATGATTCGCCGCGGCATTTTGTCGGGCAAAGACGATGCTGCTCGCGCTGAGCTCGATGCCGACGACGCGCCCGAAGGCCGGCGCGGCGCTCAAAGCGAAAAGTCCACTGCCGCAATAGGCATCCACCAGAAAGCGCGCGCCCGTCGCCGCTGCTTGGGCGCGAACGTAAGCGGTAAAGGCGGGAAGAATAAACGGGTTGTTCTGAAAAAAATCGCGGGCGAGAAATCGGAGTTTAAGCGGCGGCGGAACTGCCGCGGCGCTGGTGGTGCGGCCTAAGACCGGCGATGATCGGTCGATGGGAGGAAGCGCGATTTCCTCCGTGATGACCGCTTCGTAGTCGGTGGTCACCTGTCCGCCAGCCTCGCGGAGGAGAAGCGTGGCGCCACGCGCATACTCGCCCTCGGCCGCACGGCGGAACACTTCGGCGCGAACCGAGGACAGACGATCGTTGATGGCATCAGTCGCGATCGCGCACTGCGGGACATCGATGATATCGAAGCGCGTGCCGGCGCGGAGAAAGCCGATCGGCGGCGGCACCGAGGCGCCGCGGTTTTGGTTTTCGAGTTTTGGGTCGGGAGCTGCTGGCTCTCCGAGCTCCGACACCGCCGAATTTTGAACCCTCAAACCTGAAACACTTCCGCCGCGAGGGGCGGCGAAATGAGGCGTGATTTTTGAACGGTACCCATATTCGCGCGGCGAGCCGATCACGGGATTCACCTCGAAAGTAATCCCCGCCATGTGCTGGAGCAGTTCGGCGACCTGGCGGCGTTTCCACGCCAGTTGCTCCGCGTAGGTGAGGTGCTGGTATTGACAGCCCCCGCAACGGCCGAAAAGCGGGCACGGCGCCGCGATGCGATGGGGCGACGCCGTCAGCACGGCGACCAGATCAGCCTCGGAGTAATTCTTGTGATTGCGAAAGACCCGCACGCGCACGCGTTCGCCCGGCAGCGTGAAAGGCACCATCACGACCCAACCGGCGCCGGCGGACGGCGCAGTTTCGGGCTGCGGGTTCAGCGATTCGATTTGGCTCGAGCCGGGTTTCGCAGCGGGCAACGCCACGCGGGCAAGGCCAACCCCGTGGTTGGTGAGCGTCGCGATTTCGAGCTCAAGCTCCGCGTGATAGGAAAAGGGATGATCGTTGAATTTTTTTTTGCCCACGGAACCACGGAATACACGGATGCCGGGCAGACCAAGAAAAGGATTTTGTATTTTTTCCAATTCCGTGTGTTCCGTGTGTACCGTGGGCGCACCGATCGAATCGATTTCCAGTCTTCAAAATCCCCGCATCAAACAGCTGGTAAAGCTGCGTGACCGACGTCCGCGCGACGATGCCGGCGTATTTCTAGTCGAAGGCTATCGAGAAATCCGGCGGGCGCTCGAAAAGGGCGTGCCACTCCGGGAGATCTATTTTTCTCCGGATTGGTTTCTCGGCGAAAACGAACCAGCGCTGATCGCCCAAGCCCAGGCGGCCGGCGCTCAGGCGTTCGAGTTGACCAAGGATACCTTTGCCA
>CAIXKG010000002.1 GCA_903919985.1 uncultured Opitutia bacterium
CCGATATGCGGCTGTGGTTCAAGCAGGCCTGCGCGGTGCTGACGGAAAAAATTCTCGGGGCGCAACGCGCTCTGTTGTCGGTGGCCGAGGCCAACCAGGCGGTGCTCATTCCCGGTTATACTCATTTGCAGCGCGCGCAGCCGGTGTATCTGGCGCATCATTTATTTGCCTGGCTGGAAATGCTCGAGCGCGACCGCGCCCGGCTCGCCGAGGTTGCGGCGCACGCGAACTGGTGTCCGCTCGGCTCGGGCGCGATTGCCGGCACGACGCTGCCGATCGATCGCGAGTTCACGGCCAAAGCGCTCGGCTTTGTCGATGCGAAGGGCCGGCCGCAGGTCACGCAAAACTCCATGGACACCGTCGCCGACCGCGATGTTTTCATCGAATTTGCCGCGGCGTGCGCGACGTTTGGCGTGCATCTTTCGCGTATCGCGGAGGACCTGATTCTTTGGAGCAGCGCGGAGTTCAAATTTGTCGAACTGCCGGATGCGTTCTGCACGGGGTCTTCGTTGATGCCGCAGAAGAAAAATCCGGATTCGTGTGAACTGCTCCGCGGCAAATCCGCGCGGTTGCAGGGCAATCTGCACACGCTGCTCACGCTCACGAAGGGCCTGCCGCTCACCTACAATCGCGATTTGCAGGAGGACAAGCCGCCGGTTTTCGACAGCTTCGATCAATCCGCCCTCTGCGCCGATGTACTCGCCGGTACGATCGCAGGCATGCAGCTTATTCCAGCGCGCTGCGCGTCCGCGGTGGCCGATCCCGGGCTGCTGGCGACCGATCTGGCGGACTACCTCGTGCTCAAGGGCGTGGCGTTCCGCGACGCGCATCACGCGGTCGGCGCGGTGGTGCGGCTCGCCGAGCAACAAAAACTCCCCCTGGACCAGCTTGCGACCGACGCTGTACAAAAAATTAATCCGGCGTTCGGTCCGGATTGGATTAAAGTTTTCGATTTGAAACTCGCGCTCGCGAAGCGTCGCGGCACCGGCATGCCCGGCCCGGTGCAAGTCGCGAAACAGTTCAAGCGCTGGGGAAAGCTGCTGGGGAAATAGGGCGGAGCGAGCAGCGGGCAGCCGAGCATCCCAACCCTCCGCGCGCTTCGGTTTGCCCACTCGCCACCCGCCACTCCCGCCATGTCACGCATCCGCATTCTCCCTGACCGGGTCGCAAATCAGATCGCGGCGGGGGAGGTCATCGAACGGCCCGCGGCTGTGGTGAAGGAGCTGGTCGAAAATGCCCTCGACGCCGGGGCTACGCGTATCGAGGTCGAGTTTCGCCACGGCGGGCGCTCGCTCATGCGCATCGAGGACAACGGTCACGGCATGGCGCGCGACGACGCGTTGCTGGCACTCGAACGGCACGCCACGAGCAAGATCGCGGAGGCCGTCGATCTCGACCGGTTGCACACCTTCGGGTTTCGCGGCGAGGCGCTGCCGTCCATCGCGTCGGTGTCCCGGTTCAGCCTGGTCACGCGCCGGTCCGAGGAGGACGTCGGCATCCGGGTGGACGCGGTGAACGGCCGGCTGGAAACCCGTCCGGAGGCCTGCCCCCGCGGTACGGCG
>CAIXKG010000003.1 GCA_903919985.1 uncultured Opitutia bacterium
ATGACGTAGTTCACCACCCCGGCCACGGCGTCGGAGCCATAAACCGACGACGCCCCATCGCGCAGCACCTCGATGCGGTCGATGCCTTGGTTCGGGAGTTGGTTGACGTTCACCGCCTGCGAAAGACCGGCGGTCATCGGGTTGATCGCCATCCGACGGCCGTCCACCAGAATCAGCGTGGCCGTGGCACCGAGGTTGCGGAAATTGATGTTGGCATTGTCGCCGCGCGCGCCCGAAGAGCCCGTCCGGGTCTCGTTTTCCGGGAGGCTGATGACCTGCGGCAACGACGTCAGGAGATCGACCGGTGTAAGGGCGTTCCGCGTCTCGATCGCTGCGGTGTTGAGCACGGTGATCGGCGCGACCTTCTCCATGTCGAGCCGTCGAATATTGGAACCCGTCACGACGTAGCTTTGAAGTGAAACGACCTCCTTTTCGGGGGCATCTTTTTGTCGGCTGGCTGCGGCGTCGCGCGCATCCGCCGAAAAGGCGAGCGCGGCGAACGTCAAAAATAGCGCGGTCGTCGCCGCGAGATGAGAAAGTTTATCGTGGTGTGGTAGCTTCACCGAACGAGTTTAGGGTGGGCGCGTGACCAAGCCGCGTCAGCGGCGTGACAAATGAGTCAAGATCCCGTGCGCGCATGCGCGCCGGCGAGCGACTGAGGGTCGCGGCACCGGTGCAGCGGATAAGAATACCGGCCAGCGCGCCCCAACGGACTGATCCGCAGGCGAATTGTTATTCCGATAGGCTGCGAAGCGTTTCCGCTGCCCGCCCGGTTGCTAAATCGATGGCCGAAATGCGGTCGGGACGCGCGAGGTAAACTTTGGGCATCGATTACACCGCGACACGAAACACATCAGCAGACCAACTGAATCTCCGGCGTTCCAAATCGCGATTGCGCGATGTGATGACGCGCCTACCGTTGCCCGATCCATTCATGGCCTCCTTCGACCTACTCGCCCCCAACGATACGTTTGCGCGCCGCCACACGGGCGACACACCCGCCGAAACGACCGCGATGCTCGAGTTACTGGGATACCCTTCCGTTGAGGCCTTGGTGAATGCCGCCGTACCGCCGCACATTCGGCGCGGTCCACTCAATCTGCCCGCGGCTCTCGGCGAAACGGCGGCGCTCGCAGAGCTCAAGGGCATCGCGAGCGAAAATAAAGTTTTCCGCAGCTGCATCGGCGCCGGCTATTACGACACACACACGCCCGGCGTTATCCAGCGCACAATCCTGGAAAATCCCGGCTGGTACACGGCCTACACGCCGTACCAGGCGGAGATTTCCCAAGGCCGGCTCGAGGCTCTGCTGAATTTTCAAACGCTCGTGACCGATCTCACCGGCTTGGAAATCGCCAACGCTTCCATGCTCGACGAAGGGACGGCCGCCGCCGAGGCGATGACCATGTGCCACCGCCTCAAGGAAGGCGCGGCGACCGCGCACCGCCGGTTTTTCGTTTCGGAAAAATGTCACCCGCAGACGCTCGACATCGTTAAGACCCGAGCGACGCCGCTTGGCATCGATGTAATCGTGGGCGACCACCGCACGTTCGCCCCGACCTCCGATTGCTTCGGCGTGCTCGTGCAATATCCGGACACCACCGGCTCGATTCACGACTTCGAGCAATTCTTCACGGCCGCTCACGCCGCGGGTGCCTTCACCATCGTAGCGACCGACCTGCTCGCTCTTACCCTGCTCCGCCCGCCCGGCGAATTTGGGGCGGATGTGGCCGTGGGCTCGGCCCAGCGTTTTGGCGTGCCGCTCGGCTGCGGCGGACCGCACGCGGGTTTCCTCGCCACGAAGGATGCATTCAAACGTCAAATGCCCGGACGTCTCGTGGGTGTTTCCAAGGACACGCAGGGCGATCCCGCGCTGCGCCTCGCCCTCGGCACGCGCGAGCAACACATCCGCCGCGACAAGGCGACGTCCAACATCTGCACTGCCCAAGTCCTGCTCGCCGTCATGGCCTCGATGTACGCCGTGTATCACGGACCCGAAGGACTCCGCCGGATCGCCCGGCGCGTAAAATTTCTCACCGAAATTTTGATGGCCGGCCTCCGAGCCGCCGGCGCCCGCGTGAACCTCGAACCGGTTTTCGATACGCTGACGGTCTCGAACGTCGCCGCCGCTCGCGTGCACGCGGCCGCCGAAGCCAAAAAATTCAATTTGCGTCACATGGACGCCCACACGGTGGGTCTTTCGCTCGACGAAACCACCACGGTGGACGACGTGCGCACCTTGCTATCTTTCTTCAGCGAAGCTGCCGCCGCGGAACTGCAACCGTCGGCGTTCGACGAAAAACTAGCGAGCTTCGCTTCGTCCTGCGCGCGGAATTCCGCCTTTCTCACCGCCGAGACATTTAACCGCTACCACACCGAGCACGAGATGCTCCGCTACATCAAGCGGCTCGAGGCCAAGGATCTCTCGCTGTGCCACTCGATGATTTCGCTCGGTTCGTGCACGATGAAGCTGAACGCCACATCGGAGATGTTTCCCGTCTCATGGCCCGAGATCGGAAAACTCCATCCCTTCGCGCCGGCGGAACAAACACGCGGCTATGCGCGGATTTTCCAAGACCTCGAAGCCTGGCTCGCCGAGATCACCGGTTTCGCCGGGATCTCGCTGCAACCGAATGCCGGCTCGCAAGGCGAGTACGCCGGCTTGCTGGTGATTCGAGCCCACCATCAGGCCCGCGGTGAGGGCCACCGCAACGTGTGCCTGATTCCCACCAGTGCCCACGGTACGAATCCCGCCACGGCTTCGATGTGTGGCTTCACGGTCGTGCCGGTGGCGTGCGACGCCAACGGCAATATCGACCTCGCTGACCTCACGGCCAAGGCGAGCGCGCACTCAAAAAATCTCGCCGCGCTCATGGTGACCTACCCGTCGACGCACGGGGTGTTCGAAAATGCGATCAAGGATATCTGCGCCACCATTCACGCGCACGGCGGACAAGTGTACATGGATGGAGCGAACATGAACGCCCAAGTCGGCCTGACCTCACCCGGTCACATCGGAGCGGATGTCTGCCATCTCAATCTACACAAAACTTTTTGCATTCCCCATGGCGGCGGCGGTCCTGGCATGGGTCCGATCGGCGTCGCAGCGCATCTGGTGCCCTACTTGCCCGGTCACATCTGCGGGGAAACATCCGGCAACCCAAAACTCAAAACCCAAATCTCAAAACCCGGCGCGGTTTCCGCCGCGCCTTACGGCAGCGCCAGCATCCTCGTTATTTCCTGGATGTATATTCGCATGATGGGCCCCGACGGCCTCACCGCGGCAACCCAGCACGCCATTCTCAAGGCCAACTACGTCGCGCAACGTCTCGGGCGTTTCTTCCCGGTGCTCTACCGCGGCAACGCGGGTTTGATCGCTCACGAATGCATCGTCGATCTTCGCGGCTGGAAAAAACACGGCGTCGAAGTCGAGGATGCGGCGAAACGCCTGATGGATTATGGCTATCACGCTCCGACGATGTCGTTTCCCGTCCCAGGCACGTTCATGATCGAGCCGACCGAGAGCGAGGCGCAGAGCGAACTAGACCGGTTTTGCGACGCGATGATTTCCATCCACGGCGAGATGCAAGCGGTGGTGAACGGCGAATCCGACAAAACGAACAATCCGCTGAAGCACGCGCCGCACACGGCGAAGGCCGTCTGCTCGGACGATTGGGATCGTCCCTACTCGCGCGATCTCGCCGCGTTTCCCGCCTCATGGACGCGAGCCAGCAAATTCTGGCCGAGCGTGGGTCGAGTCGACAACGTCTACGGCGACCGCAATCTCATCTGCTCGTGCGTGGGTATGGAAGCGTTCACTGAAGCGGCAAAGGCTGACTGAAGCGGTCACCGCCCCTGGATAATCGGTTCGGTTCAAAATCAAACAACCGGATTGATCCGGTGCAGAGTGGAGGCACCGGAGTTTTAACGAAGCCGGGAGGGCTGTTTCGTCCGCTGGTCGCTTGGTCTGGCCCGATACCGTTAACCTGCGTCGGTCATGCCATGATCGCCAAGGTTAGGCATGATTTTAAGTTAATGAAATCGGCCCGGGCAGATTACCGCAGCGATCGCTGGGTTGTGGCCTTGATCCTGAAAGTCCTCCGATCCATAACTCCGCCCCCTCATCCCCTCCCCATGCTAAATAAAAAAATCATCTCCACCCTCGGCGCCGCATCGCTTTGTGCGGGCTTAATGTACGTGCTCACGCCTCTATCAATCAACGGGGCGGACGTCGCTCCCGCCGCCCCCGCGGCTCCCGTCGCAAAAGGTCCGCCGCTCGCGCTTCCGTTCAACGATGATTTTGAGTCGGGCGAATTGAAAACCGATATCTGGACTCCTCACGTCGCCAACGGCGGCACCGTTACTCTTGTGCAAGGCAAAGGTGGCTATGGAAAATATGTTCTGCAGGCGCACCTTCCTGCCGCGGTCAATCGCTCGATCGCGCTCGTCGGCACGACGCGTCTGCCGGACGCGCTTTCCAGCCATGCGTTCGGTCGCGCTTACGTTTACATTTCACCCAACGGTCCTCCGCAGCACACCGTGCTCACGTACTCCGGCACCGCCGGCTGGCCCCAGTCCAACTGGCTCGAGGTCGGTATGTACAAGGGCGCGGTCCAAACTTCGTATCAACAGCAGATGCAGGGCCTGGCCCGCGAAGCGCGCGGCGAAGCCGTGGCGTTTGGCAAGACCCTGCCAACCGGCAAGTGGTTCTGCCTCGAATGGGAAGTCAACGACGCGCCCGACTCGCTCACCGTCTGGGCCGACGGCGAAGAGGTCAGCAAAGACGTCTTCACGTTCAAAACGTTTGGAAACACGAACCTGGTCAAAGGCTTTGCCGACTTCGGCTTTGGCGTACGCACCTTTGGTCAGGTGCCCGACGGCCTGGATGTTTATTACGACAACGTCGCCTTTGATTCGAAGCGCATCGGGCCGCTTAAGTCGCCACCGGCTCCTATGCCAGCTACGCCCTGAGCGAGCGGTACCGTTGCGCATCGTGCGCTGCGAGCCAACGACGCTCCACCGCAGAGGAGGACCAGCCGCTGGTCGCTGGGCTTAATTCCGCGCGCAGAACAACCGGCCCGACCAGCGGAATGAGCGAGGCTATAAAAAAACGGCGCGCTGTTTCCAGCGCGCCGTTTTTTTGGGCCGGCTCACTCCGCTTGAGCAAAACCGAATGGGACGAATAGTTCGCGGCCGATGCCCGCGGGAGGTCGTCGGCCGACGCGGTCGGCTTATTTTGCCTTTGTCGCGTAGGTCGTCGAATGCCCGTTGGCCGGAATCGAGATCGTGTAATTCTTACCGTCGGGTGCGACCGACATCTGGATTGTGTTCGCCGGGCATTTGTCCGCGGGCTTCGCCTCTTCGAGATTGGCGATGAAGGCGTCGGGCGGATTGTCGGCGGGCGGAACATTCATGCTCTTGTGCAGCTGATAACTGGCCTTGAGTGACGGCAGCTCCTTGAGCATCGCGAGTATCTCCGCGCTGCCGCCTTTGCGCGGGCCATTGTTCATGACTGAAACCGTGGGAGAAATTCCGCGGACAAAGATTGGGTTATTGCTGCGATTGAGCCCGTGGTGATTCGTCTGATATACATCGACGGAGCCCACCAGATTCACCGGCTGCACGAGCTTTGGCTCATGAGCCCAGGTGAGATCGCCGCCGTCGAAAAACCGGAAGTCGCCGAACGAGACCAGGAACACCGCACTGTTGTCGTTATCGATGTCGGTCTCAGGCGGATGAGCGGACGCCGTGCCCAAATCCTGCGGCTTCGCCGCGCGCTGAGCCGCCGTCGGTTCGATAAATTTTTGGTCCGCGGCTAGACAGCGGATCTCAAGGCGAGCTCCACCCGCGACACCGTGGACGGGAATAACGACGCCCGGAGCAAGCGCCTCGCGCTTCGCCGGGATCGCCTTGAACGATTTGCTCCGCAGCGGAAAAGTCGTCGCGGTTTTCCCGTCGGGATCGCCCTCCGGGATCGCACGTTGATAGATCGTGCCGATCGGGATCAGCTCCGCCAATTCCGCCGAACCGCCAAAATGATCGCCGTGCCAGTGCGTGATGAGCAGGTAATCGATCTTCGTCAGCCCGGCCGCCTTGACCGCCGCCACGATGCGAGCCGGGTCGCGACCGCCGGGGTTGCCGGCGTCGATGAGGACCGACTCATTCGTCGGCGTGACGATCAGCGTCGAGCCGCCGCCTTCGGAATCGATCCAATAAACATCGAGCGCCTTGTTCTGGCTGTTGGCATAAGCCGCCATCGAAAGACAGGCGGCAGCGACGAGACTGACGGGGATACGTGGGATTTTCATGGGGATAAAACGGGCGATCAAAATAAGCGGAGGAATGACGGCAAAAAAACGCCTCAGGTCTTCGCGTAGAACGCGTTCACTTTCTCAGCGACGTCGCGAAAACCGATATCCTCACTGTAGATGATCTTGAATTCCGCGATCGCATCGTCGCGCCGGCCCATTGCTTCGAGGCAGGTGCCCAGTTCGTAGAGTACGTCCTTCTTCACCTCGTCGAGCGGCCCGAGCTCGGCTTTCAGGGTCGTGAATTGCGTGACGGCGAGATCGTACAATTTCTTCGCTTTGAATCCGCGGCCGAGACCACAGAGCGCGGCGATGCGTACCGGCGGGCCTTTTTGCGCCTGCTGAAATTGCGCGAGGGCGGCGTCGATCTCTCCCGCGGACATCAACAATTCCCCCAGCGCCTGGCGGGCCGGATAATCGTTTGGATAACGCTCCACGGTGCGCTTCGCCTCAGCCAGACGCCAGGCGGCGAGGGCCGCCTTGGCCGCGGCTACTTTTTCGCCGAGTACGGTATCGCCCGGTGCGGCGGTCTGCGCCGCCTCAGCGGTTTTCAAGCGGGCGCTGAGCAACAACGTTTCCAGTTCGAACTCCAGTTTTTCAAAGGACACGTCGGCCGCCGCCGACGGCAACTGCCGGGCCTGGCGCACCCACGTGAGGGCATCGTCGATACGGCCGAGCTGACGATAGCCCTGCACCACCGCGCGGTAGTGATTGAGATTGGTCGGCTCGCTTTTCACGCGCGCGATTGCTTCGTCGAGAAGGCGCTGGGTCATCTCGCCGGACGTGACGACTTTGTTGGCCTGTTCGAGCGACACGGCCTGCGACTCGTCGCGCAACTTATCGCGGAACGTGCCTTTCACATCCCAATTTCCCTTCGTCACCGTTTGCGCGATCGAGGCCTTGCGCATCAGCGCCTGCGCCTCGGCGTCGGCCGGCTTGGCCGCAAGCATGAGATCGACGATCTTTAACGCGTCCGCTGGTTTTCCCGCCGCCAGCCAGGCTTCACCGAGCGCGAGAAGATTGGCGCGATTGGTCGGTTCCAACTCGCGAATCGCATCGAGGGCGAACGCCACCGTCTCAGGCAAACCAAGCGCGCCCGCCGCCTCGGCCAGAAGTTTAAGCGCCGGCACGCTCGTCGGGTCTTTCGCCAGCGAGTCTTCCGCCAGCTCCAGCGTCTTCGCGGGATCCTTGCGACCGGCAAAGAAAAAGGGCGCCGTGGAAAATCCGCCCCACGCCTTGACGCCGAACTTACCTTTTTCCCGAAACGCCTTCAGCTGCGCGATGCGCTGGAGTCGTCGCACCGGCAGGCATCCGGGCACTGCTCGGAGCACCTGCGTGCAAGCGTCGAGCGTGTAGTCAAGTTGGCCGCGATCGAGCGCGGTACGCGCGTTTTCGATCAGCTTTTGTTGGCGAACGTCGAGCGCAGCAACGGAAACTTCGGGCATACGGGAACCGGATCGAAGTCGAGCCGCGAAACGGGTCAACGCTAGATGTCAGCGACGAGCCAGAGGCCAAGCCCGGGCTGTTTGCCGTCCGCGCGCGAAAGTCAAAGGGGCCGCTACGGCTCGAGTTTTCGCGCGCGCCCGCTTCGGACTGGGGGTTCAGCCATCAAATTGGCCGATCGATATTTTCAGGGGACTTCAAGTTCAGTGCGAGCGACGGCTACGATGCGATCGAGGCCCGCTCGCACCTGCGTGAGATCCCTGCCTTCCACCAGAAATCTGAGCTTTGGCTCAGTGCCGGAGTAGCGCACGAGCACCCGGCCGGCAGCGCCCAGTTCCGTTTCGAGCGCACGAATCGCCGCCGCCAACGCGGTCAACGAATTCAACGCGCGTTTCTCCCGCACCTTGAGCGTCGCACTCACCTGCGGAAATTTCTTCAAGACCTTCCGCAGCTCCGACAGCGGCTGCGAAGTCGCGAGCATCACTGCGATGACCTTGAGCGCAGCCACCAAACCATCGCCTGTTGGCGAAATGTCGGCGCAAATAATATGACCACTCGATTCGCCGCCAAGAGTCGCACCCGCCGCGCGCATCTTCTCGATCACGTAGCGATCGCCGACCGCCGTGCGCAGAACTCGACCGCCGAGTGCAGCCAGCGCGGCGTCGACACCCAAATTGCTCTGCACCGTCACGACGAGAGTGTTAGCCTGCAACGCCCCCTTCCCCTGCGCGTGGGTCGCGAGCACGGTGAGGATTTCGTCGCCGTCGAGAATCGATCCCGTCTCATCGCACAACACGCAGCGGTCGCCGTCGCCGTCGTGCGCGATCCCCAGTTGCGCGCCGGTCGCCATCACGCGGGCGGCGAGCTGCTCCGGATGTTCGCTGCCCACGTCCGCGTTGATATTCATCCCGTCCGGCGCGTCACCGATTCCGATCACCTCGGCCCCCAGCGCCCGTAGAACCAGCGGACTCGTCATCGCCGTGGCGCCATGCGCGGTGTCCAACACAATGCGCCAGCCAGCCAGCGCGCGCGGCGGCAGCAACGCTGCCATCGCGGCAACATAGGCGCCAATCGCTGGACGGGCCGCCAACGGCGCCAATTGAAAATCCGTCGGCAACGCTTCGTCGCGCAGCCACGACTCGATCTGCAGTTCGTCGGCATCGGTGAGTTTCACGCCGTGCGCGCCGAAAAACTTAATGCCGTTGTCCGCCGCCGAATTGTGCGAAGCGGTAACAACAACCCCCAGCGCGGCCCGCTCGGTGACGACCGCGCGCGCAACCGCCGGCGTCGGCAGGATGCCCAGGTCGCACGGCAGGACGCCTTGCGCGCTCAGACCGGCCGCAAGGGCACGGGTCAGCGATTCGCCCGACGCGCGGGTGTCGCGGCCGATCACCACCAGAGCGTTCACGGTCCCACGGGAAATCAGCCACCGGCCCGCGGCGGCGCCGAGACGGTAGGCAAAGCGTTCATTAATGACCGGGCCTCCATAGGGGCCACGGACACCATCGGTCCCGAAAAACTTCCGGACGGTCGATGGACTATCCACGGTAGAACTCCCGCGTCGCGGCGATTTTCGCGCGCACCGCACCGCCGAGCAGCAACGCACGCGCGATGGGCAGGCCCTCGCGCACCGACGCGGTTTTTTGCACGAGCCAGAGCCCGATGGCGGCATTAAGCACGATGGTGTCGACGAGGCCCGCCGGACCACGGCCCGCCAGCACCGCCTCGACGATCGCAAGGTTCGCGGTGAGGTCGCCGCCTTGAAGTTCAGCGAACGGAGCTACGGGCAGCCCAAAATCCTCGGCCCGCCAGGTTTCGTCGAGCGCGCGCAGCCGGCCCGCGCCGCGCACGCGGTTCGGGGTTGCGGTCGTGATTTCGTCGATGCCCTGCCCTGGACCCAAAATGCCGTGTCCCGCCACGCCGGCGGCGCAGCCGAGCGATTCCAAAGCCCCGGCCAGTTTCGGCACCCCGGCTTCGGCAAACACGCCGAGCAAGACATGGGCCGGGCGCCCCGGATTAATCAACGGACCAAGAATATTAAACACCGAACGTCGGCCGCGCGCGGCGAGTGCCTTGCGCACCGGTGCGATGTGCTTGAATGCGGGGTGATAATTCGGCGCGAAGAAAAAAACGTAGCCCAGCTGGTCGAGGGCGAGCCGGAGTTTCTCGGGCGATGCGGCCAAGTCGACCCCGAGCCCCGCCAGCAAATCGGCGCTGCCGCACTTGGACGTGATCCCGCGATTGCCATGTTTCATGACGGGCACGCCGGCGCAGGCGAGCACGAGGACAACGACACTGGAAATATTGAACCCGCCTGCATGATCGCCGCCCGTGCCGACGATATCGATGGCGCGCGAAGCCCAAGCAGACACACCCGGATCGATGGCCCGTTCGCGAAAAGCGCGCGCAAAACCGGCAATCTCGTCGGCTGATTCCCCCTTTGACCCCAAGGCCGTCAGAAAATCGGCCTTAATTTCATCACCGATTTCGCTCGAAGCGAGCGCCTGCGCCGCCGCCTCTACCTCGGGCGCGGTTAAATCGCGACCGTCAATCAGCGCAGGAATGAGCAAGGCGAAATCGGCCATGGAACTCTCGAGAGAGCGAAGCGACGGGCGGGCCGCAAGTTTTCTTGCACATCGCGAGGCCTCAACCGGCCGTTGAAATATCGGAGCGGGAGCCAGAGTATCATACCTTCCGAAACCATGGCCGGCCACAACGCGGGCCGCATTTCTTCAGGCTATCACCGTGTCGGAGCCCGTCGGAGCCCGGGCCGCGCGAGCGAAGTCATCGGGTTTACCGCGGCGAACTCGGTGTCAGCGCTCCGTGTGCTCGAAGCCCCCAAAGGTGGTCTTCGCTTCCGCGCGAACGATCCGGGCTAAAGCCTCGCGCCAAGGACCGAGCAAATAAATTTGCGCCATCAGCCCGATGTTGAAACCAACGACCGTGCGAAAATTTATTCTCTCCGCGCTGGGCCTGTGGCCCATGATCCTTCCGACTTTCGGCGCCACTGCAGCGGTTGAACCAACTCCTCCGCCAGCCGCGACCGCGGCCGCCGAGCTGACCACACGCGACGCCGTGATCCTCGGCGTCGTTGAAGGTGTGACCGAGTTTCTACCGATTTCGTCCACCGGACACCTCATCATTGCCTCCCATTTTCTGGGACTCGAATCGGAGCAACCGCTCACCGGTAAAGGCGGCGGGACGCTCTGGTATAAAAAGCCGTCGGCAAAAAATCCCGCCGGGGTTCCGCTCACGCTAAAATTAGCCGCCGACACCTACAACGTCGTGATTCAATTCGGCGCCATCGGCGCCGTCGCTCTGCTTTACTGGGCGCAATTGCGGGCGATGGCACGTGGCCTGCGGGGCCGTGATCCAGCCGGACGGCGTTTGCTGATTGTGATCATGATCGCGTTTGTTCCTGCCGCCGTGATCGGCCTGCTCGCCCACGACTGGATCGATACGCACTTGTTTTCCGTTCCCGCCGTCATCGTGGCCCAAGTGGCCGGCGCTGCGCTGATGTTGTATGCGGAAGCCTGGCGCAAACAGCGCACCCTGGCACCAAAACCCGAGCTTGCTCTTACCGTCGGTCAGGCCGCGCGAATCGGCCTCTTGCAGTGCGTGGCGATGTGGCCGGGAACCAGTCGCTCGATGATGACAATCGTCGGCGGATATTTTTCCGGCCTCGATCCGCGGCGGAGCGCCGAGTTCAGTTTTCTGCTCGGTTTCGTGACGCTCTCCGCGGCCACGCTCTTCAAAAGCTACAAGAGCGGTGCCGCCATGATTGAAGTGTTCGGCTGGTCGCATGTGATACTCGGCGCGGTGGTCGCGGCGGTCACAGCCGCGTTAGCGGTCCGCTTTCTCGTCGACTGGCTGACCCGGCATGGTCTCGCACTTTTCGCCTGGTACCGGCTGATTGTGGCTGCGGTACTCGGTGGCTTGCTGGCGGCCGGATTTTTCAAGTGAAGCCATTGTGGCTAGAAAGCAGGGCGCGTTAGCCTCAATGCGTCGGTTTTGCGCCGCCCATTCACTGGACCGAGTCGCCGCGGACGGGTTCGCGATAACCTGCCCGCCCTTTTCGCCAATAACAGCGCTTGACGCGTAAAACCCGGCGCCTTAACTCCGACCCTTTCACTCCCTCCGACGGACGTTTTTCAGTCCCGTTTGAGCACCTTTATACACCACTCCCATGGCCAATCCGAAACGCAAGCAGTCCAAACGCCGCAGCGCCAATCGCCGCGCGGCTAACGCTTTCATCGCTCCTGAATTCGCCAAAGATCCCGTCGATGGCTCGCTCTACCGCCGCCACCGCGTCAATCCCAAGACCGGCCTGTATCGCGGTCGCCAAGTGCTCAACGTCGAGGTCTAATCCTCGCGTTTCCTATTCTCGCCGCCCCGCCACCGCGGAGCATCATGTCTGCCGGCCCCACCGGACGCATTGCAGTTGACGCCATGGGGGGCGACCTCGGCCCGGCCGAAGTGGTCGCCGCGGTCAAACTGGCGCTTCAACGGCATCCCCATCTGGATCCGATCACTTTGGTCGGTGACCAGACCGTGCTGGATCCCTTGATCGCGCACGCCGGCCTAAAGCTAAACCCGCGCCTCTCCGTCCATCACGCCTCGGAGGTCGTCACCATGGACGACAAGCCGCTGATGGCGTTGAAAAAAAAGAAGGACTCTTCGATGGCCCGCGCCATCGAGCTCGTCAAAAACGGCGAGGCCAGCGTCGTCGTCAGCTGCGGTAATACCGGTGCGCTCATGGCCGCGGGTACACTGCGTCTCCGGACCATGGAAGGCGTCGCCCGCCCCGCCCTCGCCGCGGTCGTGCCCCGCGAAGGCGGCCATTTCATCCTCATCGATGCCGGGGCAAATCCGGAATCCAGGCCCGAACACCTCGTACACAACGCCATTCTCGGCAGCCACTATTGCCGCGTCATGCTGGGCGTGGAGTCGCCTCGCGTGGGCCTGATGACTATAGGTACCGAAGAGGGAAAAGGAAACGCCCTCATCACCGAGACCAACGAACAGCTGCGCCGGATCGGCGACATCATCAATTATTCTGGCCCCATCGAGGGTTTCCAAGTGTTCGAGGAGCACGTCGACGTCGTCGTGTGCGATGGCTTCGTCGGGAACATCATGCTGAAGAGCTGGGAGTCGCTCGCGAAATTTTTCTCCGGCACGCTGCGCGAGGAGCTCCAATCTAACCCCGTCCGAGCGGCCGGTGCGATCCTCTCAAAGGGTGCGTTCGACGCCTTAAAAGACCGCATCAATCCCGAGCGCTACGGCGGTGCGCCGCTCCTCGGTTTGAAAGGTAACATTCTCAAAGCCCACGGGTCCTCCTCCCGCCGTGCGATCAAAAGCGCCATTCTCGCGGCCAGCCAGATTATCAAAGCCGACATGAATCACCGCATCGAGGCCGATATCACTCGCGCCAACGATCTGCTCAACGGGCCACCGCCCATCCTGCCGGCGGCTCTCGCCTAGGTGCGACGCTCTTCCGCCGCCCCGTCCTCCCTCTTTTCGCGTCTCCGCATGTCCCAACGCTCCACCGTCATCCTCGGCACCGGTTCTTACGCGCCCGCCCGCGTCCTCTCCAATGCCGAGCTGGCCCAAACCATCGACAGCTCCGACGAGTGGATTCACACGCGTAGCGGAATTCGCGAACGCCGGATCGCCGCACCAGGCGAGATGACCTCAGACATGGCGGTCGTCGCCGCCAAAAATGCTTTGGAGGATGCCAAACTCACCGCGGCAGACATCGACTTATTGATCGTCGCTACGATCACGCCCGATCTGCCGATGCCAGCAGCCGCGTGCATCATCCAGCACAAGCTCGGTCTGCCCACAGCGACGGCCTGCTTCGATCTCAACGCTGCGTGTTCAGGATTTATCTACGCCTTCGACACGGCGTGCGCGATGTTGTCCTCCGGCCGCTACCGGAAAGCCCTCGTGATCGGCGTGGAGAAACTTTCGTCCATCGTCGACTGGCAGGACCGCACGACCTGCGTGCTCTTCGGTGACGGCGCGGGCGCGGTGGTTGTCGGCCTGAGCGATCAACCCGGCGTTGGCCTCATTGGTACAAAGCTCGGCGCGTATGGCGAGAGCGTGGATCTTCTCTACATTCCCGCGGGCGGCAGCAGCAGGCCGGCTTCAGGGACGTCGGTGAGCGCCGGTGATCATTTTATTAAGATGAAGGGCAAAGAAGTCTTCAAAATGGCCGTGCGCGCCATGGAGGAATCGGCGCGGGATATTTTGGAACAACACGGCCTGACGGCGACTCAGATTGGGCTCGTGATTCCCCATCAGGCCAATCTCCGCATCATCGAGGCTATCGCCCAATATCTTGAGCTCCCCATGGATCGTTTCTTTGTGAACGTCGACCGCTATGGAAATACTTCCGCCGCTTCGATCCCAATCGCGCTCGATGAAGCGCGGCGCAGCGGCCGGATTCGCGCCGGTGACATCACTCTGCTCGTCGCGTTTGGGGCGGGCTTGACCTACGGGAGTGCCCTGATTCGCTGGTGATTTACGCCGTCATGCCGAACCTCTTGCTCCGTCGCATCCGTGTCCCTGTTCTCGGGCTGGTACTTGCGATTTCATCCCTCTTCCTGCCGGCCCGCCTCGCCGCCGATCTCATGTGGAACGCCCAAACGGGCTGGCGCCTCGAAGGAGGCGCGGTCTCCGGTCTCGTCGGCACGGACGGACGCAATGCCATCGATCTGATGAACAAGGCCCGAACCGCCGAAGAAAGCGGTTCGACTGGATCGGCGATCAGTAGCTACGAGAAAGTAGCCAAGCGTTACCCGAATTCCGTCTACGCGCCCGAAGCCCTCTTTCGCGCGGCCAAGTTGCAGCTGACGCGCAAGCAATACGTCAAGGCGTTCGAGTCTTATCAGACCGTCACCCTGCGCTACCCCAACACCAAGCGCTTCAATGAAATTGTCGGCGAACAGTACCGCATCGCCGGCGCGCTGCTCGATGGCGCTCGCAATCGCACCTGGGGCTGGCTGCCCGGATTTCGCAATCGCGAGAAAGCGATCGAGTTTTTTGAGATCGTCCTCCTCACGGCCCCCTACAGCGACTACGCCCCTCTCGCGCTGATGAACATTGCCCGCGGACACGCGCGGCTCCACGACATTCCCGAGGCGATCGACGCGCTTGATCGCATGATCAACAATTACCCGCAGAGTCTGCTCGCCCCGGATGCCTACCTGAAGCTGGCGCAAGCCCACGCGAGCTTGGTCGAGGGTCCGTACTACGACCAAGCTTCGACCAAAGAGGCGGTCACCTATTTCGAGGATTTCATGATCCTATTTCCAAGCGACGCGAACATCGCGGCCGCGGCAAAGGGCCTCGACAACATGAAGATCGTGCTCGCCGAAAGTAAGTTCAAAATCGGCGACTTTTATTTCTACCGCCGCGATAATTTCAAAGCCGCCAAGGTATTTTATAACGAGGCGATCACCGCCTACCCGGACTCGGACGTCGCTAAGCGCGCCCGTCTGCGCCTGAACGACGTGGAAGCCAAAGCCGCCGGCAAGACAGTCGCCCCCGAAGACCGGAAAAAATTTCTTGGGTTATTCTGAGCCGAGGCGCTCGTAGGTTGAGTAGGCCCCGCCGGAATTTTTGGACTACGGACAAAATTCATCCGTCAAATCCATGAAATCTGCGGTTCGATATTCCGTTTTGGGACTGCTGTCCCTGCTGGGCCTCTTGCTCGCGGGCTGTGCCCACTACCAACTCGGGACGGGCGGAAAGCTACCGTTCACGACGCTGTACGTTCAGCCTGTCGGCACGAAACTGCTCGTGCCCCAAGCGCAGGAACTCCTAAGCACCCAGCTGCGGACGGCCTTTAATCGCGACGGCCGGGTTTCGCTCGTGAATTCCGCCGACGCCACCAGCGCGACGTTGATCGTCGCGTTGACCGTCTATCACCGCGACGTCGCGACCCAGCGGGCGGGCGATTCAGGCCTCGCGCGCAAATTCACCCTCACGCTGGGCGCCAAAGCTACGTTAACCGACGGTTCGGGCCGGGCGCTCTTCACCGATCGCCTCGTGGAAGTTCAGCGCGACATCTTCAGCGACGGCGGCCAGACCCAGGCGGAGTATCAGGCGATGCCGCTGCTCGCCCAAGCCCTCGCCGACAAACTCACGCACACCGTTTTGGACGTGTGGTGAAGATTGAGGCTCGGCTCTTTTAGTTTGTAATTCTCAGAACCGCGCGGAATCCCATCCCCGTCGTCCATGCATTCGCCCCTCATCTCCCCTTCACTCTTGGCCGGCGATCACGCGCATCTCGCGACCAGCGTAAGCGTGGTGGAAGACCTCGGACTGCCCTGGCTGCATTGCGACATCATGGACGGGCATTTCGTGCCGAATCTCTCCTTCGGGCCGGAGACGCTCGCCGCGTTGCGCCGGGCGGGATCGAAATTGTTTTTCGACACGCACCTCATGCTTTCGCGGCCGCAGGACTACATCGAGCCGTTCGCTCGGGCCGGCGCGAATAACATCAGCATCCATATTGAGCCGGACTACGACCACGCCGCCACGCTCGCGCGGATTCGCAGCCTCGGCTGTCAGTGCGGCATCGTCCTCAATCCCGGCACGCCGGCGCGCGCCATTGCCCCCCTGCTCGATCTGGTCGACCTCGTGCTCGTGATGACGGTCCAGCCGGGGTTCGGCGGTCAGGCTTTTCGCCGCGATATGCTGCCGAAACTCACGGAGATCTCAACGTGGCGCCGCGAGCGCGGCCTAAAGTTTCGCCTCGAAGTCGATGGAGGCATCGATCTGGACACCGCGCAGGAGTGTCACGCGCAAGGCGCCGACACGTTCGTCGCCGGCACCTCGTTCTTCAAAGCCACCGACAAGGCCGCGTTCGCCGCCACGATCGCGGCGATGTAGGGGCCGCACTGTCTTCGCGCGCCGGCCTGCCTTGATCGCCCTGCCCGTGGGAACGCATCACGACGGGCACCTAATCTCCGACGACCCAGCGCGGATCGATCCTGACGCGATCCACGCCTGAAAGAACAGGAGGGATGAACCGCTAATAGGATTCGCCAACGGGCGAATCTACGACCGCCGCTTCGGCTGATCGCCTCCGGTCCCTATGGCTGGGACTGGTGATCCCAGTCGATTTCGGCTTGGAGAAATCGTCCGTGATGAGCGGACACCAAACCTTCCCTGCGCAGGCGATCAGCCGGAGCCGCCGATCCAAGATTTTCCCCATCGGGAAAATCCGATTAGCGGTTCCCTGCCGGTATTTGGTTTTATCGCGAAGGCTCGCGCTACGCCGGCAGAACGAGCCGCTTGCACTGGTTCAAATCCAGTTTCCCCGTGCCCAACACCGGAATTTTTTCGACGCGTTGGATGGTTTTCGGAATCCACAAGGCGACCACGCCTACCGCCAACAAGCGGTCCCTGACCTCCGAAACTTTAAGGTCGAGCGTTGAGAGCAGAACCAGCGCTTCGCCTTTCGCCGCATCCGGCACCCCCATCACCACGAGCGTGTAACCGTCGCTTTGATCCGCGGCGAAGACTTCCGCGATTTTTTGCTCCACCGTGCCGTGCGGCACCATCTCGCCTCCGATTTTTGAAAACCGCGACAGCCGGCCCTCGATGTAGAGAAATCCATCGCGATCGAAACGCGCCAAGTCGCCCGTCACAAACCAGCCGTCGCGAAATGCGGCCATCG
>CAIXKG010000004.1 GCA_903919985.1 uncultured Opitutia bacterium
CCGATGAAATTGGGGTTGTCCACGACCGAATCATGGAAGCGGAGTCCGCTCGGCGCCGAGAATTTCGTGCTCGTTTCGCCGTAGCCAGCCCAGCGGTGCGTACCGAGCCATTTCTTCCATCCGGACTCACGGGCGAAATCAAGTTGGAACGCCGTTTGAGCCCGGTAGCTGTCCGTGAACAACGGATATTTGAAGACCTGCGGAGCTAGGCCGCCGATGAATGGGCGCAGGAAGAATGGATTGATCCGTTGGTCAACGAGGCGGAGATTCGTGTCCACCTCCAACACGGCCGGAACACCATCCTGCTGGGCGATGAATTGGCGGCGCGAATCTTCCTGCTCTTCCCGGCGCCAAGCCGCGTTAAAGTCGAGGCGGGCATTTTTGACCTGAAAAATTTCCTGCTCGAGGGTGACGTTGAAGATCTTCGCCGATTGAATCTCCCGATTAGGGGCACTGATGTTGACGCTGGTGTAATCGTAGATCGCTCGATCCGTGGTACCAGGGAGCGTGTAGAGAGGGCCAGCGGCGCTGACGCCCGCACTTTGGGTGAATTGGTCCACCGCCGAAGGCGTATTGTTCGGCTGGCCACCCCGCATGAAAAAGTAAATTTGGCCGTCGTCGATGTACTGGACATCACGGGCGTTGGAACTGCCCAGCAGGGAAATACCGGCGGGGACGTTATTCGTCATCGTGGTGATGGCGGGCTGCAGCACGCCATTGATGGTGAATCTCTGTGAGAGATTATCGTAGGTCGGGCTGCCGTTGGCCTTCCAGTTCGTAATTGTGTCGCGCGGCGTCACGGCGTTGGCGCGCTGCGCAAACTCGTGAAACATCTCGAAGGAACCGTTGATGCGGGTCGTCCGGAAAGGATTGAACGCGAGGGCGAACTGCTGACGGTTGGTGCGGTCGACCGAAGGCTTCCGTTGGTAGCCGACTTCGTTGTACACCGCGGAGAAGCGGAACCCGAGTTTGTTGCGAATGATCGGGCGATTCAGATCGATGCTGAAACGAAAGCCGCCGACGCTATCAACCCGGGATGAAACGCTGGTGATCGCACGGCTGAGATTGCCGCGGCTTTGGTTAAGATTCACCGTGCCGCCGGCGTCACTCAGGCCAGCGGTCGTCGCGTTAGGTCCGCGGGAAATTTCAACGCTATCAAGATTGTACGGATCGATTGGGATGCTGCTGCTGGCCTCGAAGCCGCCGACGAGGATGCCGGCCTGCGCCAGACCGCGGACGCGATTCGCGCCGGTGGGATTGCCGGAAACGTTATCGTAGTTACCACGGCCGTCATTGGTCGGATCCGTGAATTGCGCCGTACCCTCGGTGCCGACTTCGAATTGAAAAATGTCGTTGATATCGAGCGCCGCCGTATCGAGCAACTGCTCCTTGGTGACGACGGTCATCGAACTCGCGATATCCTCGAGCTTAGAGTTCAGACGAGTGCCGGACAGCGTGCTGGATGCCGCATAACCTTTGTCGTCTGCCCCGCTGACCTCGAAAGGGGAAAGCACCGTGACGTCCTTCGCCGTTTCCGCGGTGGAGGGCGTGGCGGTCTTCTCGATCGCCGCCGCTTCCTCTTTCGTCAGAGGCTTGGCCGGGTCCTTCTTCACAGCGGCGGGGGCGGCCGCAGCCGGGGACGTCTGGCCCGGTACTGCGGGCGTTGGCGTAGGGGCAACAGCATCAGCGCCACGCAGCGAAACAAAGGCCAAACATGCGGGCAACAGCGTCGCACGGGGCAAATAGCCAAGACGGGAGATCCAATTTGGTTTCATGAAAATAAAGGCAGCGAACAGCTTGGGTGGTGAATCAGACGGTTGGTGGTAAGAATGGCTCCGCGCGTGGTCAGCGGCGAACCCGATGGGGCAAGGTAAAGACGAACTCGAAAACACTACTTTTAATCGCAGGTCCGGAGAAACTCCGCGTCTACGGACAGTCTTACTGGTCAATAGCCGTGTCAGAATTTAAGCAGCGTCACGTTCCCCGGCGGCGCGACGCGCGGCTGTACGTTCCGGAGAAGAACAAAGGCGGCCACGACCAAGACGCCACAGACCCCGATCAGCCAGTCGCCGTGTTCGACATAGAAACTCTGCCGGCCGATCCAACGGGCGTCACGAGTCACGTTTTCCGCCCCGGTGCCCCGGAAATAGACGCTCGCTCGCTCGTCGAGCGTCGTGAAGCGGACGTTGCCAAACTCGTCGATCCAACCACTCCAGCCGCCGTTGCCACAGCGGAGCACGGGGCGACGCATTTCAACCGCACGCAAAACCGAGTGCGCCATGTGCTGATAGGCGGCCGCACCCTCCCCGTACCAGGCATCGTTGGTGAGCACCGCGAGCACGTCGCTGCCAGCCCGGACACTCGCCCGCGCCAACGTTGGAAAAATATCTTCGTAGCAGATCAAAGGGCCGACGGTGACCTGTGCGCCGCGCAACGTCATCACCAGCGGGGACGAATCCGGGCCGGTTTGAAAATCATCGCCGACGGGCACGAATTTCTTGAGCCACCCAAAGACGGGGCGCATCGGCACATACTCGCCAAACGGCACAAGGTGACGTTTGGCGTAATAAACAGACGAAAGACCAAGGTCGGGCGTGACCAAAAACGCCCCATTAAACCATTGTTCGCCCGGCTGCCCGGCCTGCTCGATCGCGATCGAGCCGAGCAACAATGGCGTCCGGGCCCGCTTCGCCAGGCTCTCGACGAATCCACGCACATCATTGTTGCCGCGCACCGCCCAAGGCGTCACCGCCTCCGGCCACAGGATGAGATCCGACCGCGAGCTGGCGGCAGCGAGCGTCGTCTTTTCCAAAACATCGAGAATCCCCGGCCCCTTCAACGGGTCCCATTTTACATCCTGCGGAATATACGGCTGCACAAAGGCAATCCGGGCAAGCGGCACCGTAAACCGGCCGCGATTGAAGGTCTCCTGGACGTGAATGCTCAGGCACACCAACAGCAAAAACAGAGCGAGGAAAAATTCCTGGCTACGTTTATTGAGTCCGGTCGCTCCTTCGCGAAACAACCGGTGCGCATAAGCGGCAAATCCGAGATTCATCGCGACCAAAACAAATGACACGCCCCCCTGCCCCGTATACGCAGCGATTTGCAGGACGCTGATCCGCTCCCACTGGCTCGCCGCCAAGGGCAACCACGGAAACCCTGTTAACAGCCACGTCCGCGACCATTCGACCACAGTCCACGCCCCTGCCAGCGCGAGCAACACGAAGAGCCGTTCCATCGTCGGCCGTCCGATCATGCGCGGCATGGTCCACCACACCGCCAGAAACCAAACACCCACCCACGCCCCCACCACGGGCCCGAGGAGAAACAAACCCACCCACGTCACATGGTGTAGCCAGCCCAGCAAGATGGTCCACGTCACCGCCTGCGCAGCGAACATCGTCCACGCGAAAAGTTTCAACCGCGGCCGCGTGTACGCCCAAAAAATCGCCGGCACGAAACACGCGTACGCAAACTCCGGCGCCTTGAACGGCGGAAACGCCATCACCGTCAGCACAATGGTGAAAACAAACACCGTCGCCGCCGCGACCATCTCGGCGTGACGCTGCCAAAACGTCGGCCGCGGGGCATAGGGATCGGAAACGCTCACGTCAGGGGACGGCATGAAACGCTCAACGTCGACCAAGCCGGAGCTTCCCACAAGGCTGAAGGCGCAATGGCCCATCGCGCGAAGGCTGAGCGCGGCATGAGCAAGGTCGCGCTGGAACTTCCGCGCCCGGAGGTCACGCCTCTACCGCCGTCGCTCACGCCCCGTGGCAATTCTTGAATTTTTTGCCGCTGCCGCAGTGGCACGGATCGTTGCGGCCGACCTTCGGCGCGTCGCGACGGATCGTGATTTTAGGCAGCTGAATTTCCGCCGGCGCTTCCATCGGCGCCGTGCTGGTCGAACCACCCGTCGTAACCGAGGTCGAGATCTGTGGCGCCGCGGTCGGCGGCGTATCGGAAGGGCCCACCGCGCGCACCGTGCGACTGAGCAACGCCAGCATGTTCTCAAAGCTCTCAATGTTCGACGCACTGCGGAACAGCCCGGTGCAGATTTGCAGCCGCACGTTGTTCATCAGCTCCTCGAAATATTTGTACGCCTCGCTCTTGTACTCCACCAGCGGATCTTTCTGGCCGTAGCTGCGGAGGCCCACCGATTGCCGGAGATTTTCCATCTCGGTGAGATGTTCCTGCCAGTGGTGGTCGATGGCGTTAATGACGACGTAACGCTCCAGCGCGCCCAGCGCCTCCGCCACCTCGACCGACTCCTTCACCGCGTAGGCGTTTTTGATTTTCTCAACGAGGGTCGCGGTCAACGCGTCGACATCGTCGCCCGTCAGCTCCGTGGCGGCGATGCTGATGGGGAAATGGGTGTTGAGCCAGCCGACGAGGCTTTCGGTGCCCGACGCCGTCGCCCCGCCCTTTTCGCCGAAGCCGGCGACAGCGAGGCGCAGGGCGATTTCCTCGGCGACTTGCTCGAAGATGATGTCTTTCGGGCGGTCGGCGTGGATCGCCGCGTTGCGAATCCCGTAGACCACTTCGCGCTGTTGGTTGAGCACGTCGTCGTACTGCAACAGGCGTTTGCGCACGGAGAAATTCTGCTGCTCGACTTTTTTCTGCGCGCTTTCAATCGAGCGATTGAGCCACGGATGCTCGAGTTCCTCGCCATCTTTCATCGAGCCTTCCATCAGGCGCGACGCGAGATTGCCCTGCAGGAAAAGCCGCATGAGCTCGTCCTCGAGCGACAGGAAAAATTTAGTGAGACCCGGATCGCCCTGACGCGAACAACGGCCACGCAACTGACGGTCGATGCGACGCGACTGGTGGCGCTCGGTGCCCACGACCATCAGGCCGCCGAGATCGCGCACCCCTTCGCCGAGTTTGATGTCGGTGCCGCGGCCGGCCATGTTGGTGGCGATGGTCACCGCGCCGCGCTGACCGGCCCGCGTGACGATCTCGGCTTCCTGCTGGTGAAACTTGGCGTTGAGGACGGAGTGGATCACGCCGGCCCGTTTCAACATGCGTGAAAGCACCTCGGACGATTCGACGCTCACGGTACCGACGAGCACAGGCTGGCCGCGCGCATTGGCCTCGGAGATTTCCTTCACCACCGCGTTGAACTTGTCGCGGCGCGTTTTAAAAATGGAGTCGTTCCGGTCGACCCGGATGCAAGGCTGGTTGGTCGGAATTACCTGCACCGCGAGCCGGTAGATGTCCTGAAACTCGGTGGCCTCGGTCTCAGCCGTGCCGGTCATGCCCGCGAGCTTCTCGTACATGCGGAAGTAATTCTGAATCGTGATCGTGGCGTACGTGCGGGTCTCACGCTCGATCATGACGTTTTCCTTGGCCTCGACGGCTTGGTGCAGGCCGTCGGACCAACGCCGGCCGGGCATGACGCGCCCGGTGTTTTCATCGACGATCATGACCTTGCCTTCCTGGACGACGTACTCGACGTCGCGCTCGTAGAGCGAATAGGCGCGGAGCAGCTGGGAAATCGCGTGGATCTCCTCGGAGACCTCGGCGTAGCGGTTTTGCGCCGCGAGCTTCAAGGCCTCGCGCTCCTCGGGCGTGTGCTTCGTATCCTTGTCGAGATCGGAAAATTCGGTGGCGAGATCGGGCAGTACGAACGCGTCGGCGTTATCGGGTCGGAGCTGCTTGCGCCCGATCTCGGTGAGATCGGCCTGATGCTGACGTTCGTCGACGACGTAGAGGAGATCTTCCTTGAGCTTGTAGAGTTCGTCCTTGTTGAGGTCGGAGTTGAGGTCGGTCTCGACCTTGTCGAGCAGCTTGCGCAAGGCCGGGGTCTCGAAGAGGCGCAGGAGGAGCTTGTTGTTGGGCGCGCCCATTTTCACCTGCAGCATTTTCCGGGCGGCGAGATCGCGGTCGTCGGGCTTCACGTCTGGTTTTTCCAGAATCGCGGCCGCTTCGGACACGAGTCGGTTACAGAGGCGGGCCTGATCGTTGACCAGGCGCTCGATCGGCGGCTTGATGCGGGAGAAAGGCTGTTCGCGTTCGATCGGGGCGGGGCCGGAAATGATCAACGGCGTGCGCGCCTCGTCGACGAGGATGGAGTCGATTTCGTCCACGATGCAGAACCAATGATCGCGCTGGACCTGGTCTTCCTTGCGCGTGGCCATGCCATTGTCGCGGAGGTAATCGAAGCCGAACTCGCTCGCTGTGCCGTAAGTGATATCGCGGCCGTACATATCGCGGCGCAAGTCGGGCGACATCTGCTGCTGGATACAGCCGACGGTGATGCCGAGAAAGTTGTAGAGGTGCCCCATCCACTCGGAGTCGCGGCGGGCCAGGTAATCGTTGACGGTGACGAGCTGCGTGTTCCGGCCGACCAACGCGTTCAGGTAAAGCGGGAGGGTGGAGACGAGCGTCTTGCCTTCGCCGGTGGCCATTTCGGCGATTTTGCCCTCATGAATGGCGATGCCGCCGATGAGCTGCACGTCGAAGTGCACCATATCCCATCTCAACTCGTGCTCGCAGACCAATGCCGTCCGACCCACGAGCCGGCGCGCGGCGTTTTTTACCGTGGCGAACGCCTCGGGGAGAATCGCCTCAAGGGCCGCGTGTTTATCGGTGGCCGCGGCGAGGCGGGCACGAAATTCGTCGGTCTTGGCGCGCAGCTGATCATCGGTGAGCGTCTGGTAGGATTTCTCGAGCTCGTTGATGCGTGCGACGATGGGACGACACTTCTCGATAAATTTCCTATAGTGACGGCCGGAAAAACGTTTGAAGAGAAGCGAGAGCATGAAAGGGGTGAGACGGTAGGCGCGGCCGATGCCTTGGCAAATGGCAAATGGGGGAAAGCGCCGCGGGAGCGTTGTCCGTCAGCCCGGCCCTCCATTCTCCAACGTGGGTGCGGCCCCCACCCCGCATTAACGTGCGATAATTTGCGACGTCGCTGCCGGGTGAGGGCACCCCGCCTACGTCCGATCTAGCGTCGACAAAGCGATCCGACTAAACCTGCGTCTTGAAGTACTCGATCGTGCGCCTGAGACCTTCTTCGAGGGGAACGGTCGGCGCCCAGCCGTTCAGGTATTTCTGCGCGAGCGTGATATCAGGGCGGCGCTGCTTCGGATCATCAGCGGGTAGCGGGCGATGAACGAGCTTCGAAGGGCCGCCGACCAGTTTCAGCGTGAGTTCGGCGAGTTGTTTCATCGTGAACTCGCCGGGATTACCAATATTGATCGGGCCGACCGTCGCGGTCTGGGTCATGAGGCGCAGGAAGCCCTCGATCAAATCATCCACGTAACAGAAGGAACGCGTCTGGCTGCCGTCGCCGTAAATGGTGCTGTCTTCGCCCTTGCGCGCTTGCACGATGAAGTTCGAAACGACGCGCCCGTCGTTCGGGTGCATGCGCGGGCCGTAGGTGTTGAAGATGCGGACCACGCGGATATCGACTTTGTTTTCGCGGTGGTAGTCGAAGAAGAGCGTCTCGGCGCAGCGCTTGCCCTCGTCGTAACAGGAGCGTTTGCCGATGGGATTCACGTTGCCCCAATAGCTCTCGGGCTGCGGATGGAGCGCCGGATCGCCGTACACTTCGCTTGTGCTCGCCTGAAACACGCGAGCTTTCACGCGCTTCGCGAGACCGAGACAGTTAATCGCGCCAACGACGGACGTCTTCGTCGTCTTGATCGGATTGAACTGGTAGTGCGGCGGGGACGCGGGGCAGGCGAGATTGTAGATCTGGTCGACCTCAAACTTAAACGGGTCAATCACGTCGTGACGGACGAACTCGAATTTCGGATTACCGAGGAGATGCGCGATGTTCTGTTTTCGGCCAGTGAAGAGATTGTCGATGACGATGACCTCGTGGCCATCCTTCAGCAGGCGATCACTCAAGTGTGAACCGAGAAAGCCGGCGCCGCCAGTGATGAGAATGCGCATGATGAAAATA
Source organism: uncultured Opitutia bacterium (assembly GCA_903919985.1). GTDB lineage: Bacteria > Verrucomicrobiota > Verrucomicrobiia > Opitutales > Opitutaceae > Tous-C4FEB. The sequence continues at coordinate 7,916 of CAIXKG010000004.1, forward strand.
GAAGAGGAGCCGCCGCGAAAATAAAAGCCTGAATCCAGTCGGGGTGCATCGGGACCTCGGAGCCCGATCTAAAATTGTCATGAATCGGAGGTTTTTCCGGAGCCATTTGGGGTCGCGGCAGGCGTCTCTGCCGGTGGGCTTCGACGGCCTCGTTTTCGGCCGGCGGGGACGCCTGCCGCTACGTCGTGAGCGGCTACGCTTTGGGTCAAACCGCCCTAGGCCACACCCGCAATCCGGGCCGCGGCTCCGGCTTCGTAGCGCTCCACCCACGCCCGGTGCCACGTTGCGTAGTCTCCGGCTTCAAGGTGGACGCGCGCCTGACTCATCAGATCGAGGTAGAAATGCAGATTGTGCAAAGTGCAGAGCGTCGCCGCGAGCATCTCACCGGAAACGGTGAGATGGCGGAGATAAGCCCGCGAAAAATTCCGACACGTGTAATTGTCGAGGCCTTCGACGATGGGCCGCGGATCGGCGCGATATTTTTCGTTCTTCAGATTGATCGGGCCATCGGGCGTGAAAACGAGCCCGTTGCGGGCAACGCGCGAGGGCAGCACGCAGTCGAACATGTCCACGCCGAGCGCGACCATCTTCAACAACTGCGGCGGCGTCCCGAGTCCCATTGTATAACGCGGCTTGTCCGACGGCAGAAACGGCGTCGTCGCTCCCACCTGTTTCAACATTTCCGGCTCCGGTTCGCCGACGCTCACGCCGCCGACCGCGTAGCCGGGAAAATCCAGCGACGCCAGCGACTCCGCCGCTTCGCGCCGCAGATCGTCGAACGTCGAACCTTGCACGATCGCAAAGACATGGTGGCCGTTCGCGAGAAATCCGCTGTCCGTGGCGATCTGTTTACACTGCCGCGCCCAGCGGAAACTCCGCGCCACGGCCGTCGCACACGCGTCGCGTTCACACGGCCACGGCGGGCACTCGTCGATCACCATCGCGATGTCGCTGCCGAGATTTTGCTGGATGCCCATGACCTCGCGCGGCCCGAGAAATAATTTCGCGCCGTCCAGATGCGATTGAAAGGCGACGCCGTCGTCCCGGATCTCCCGCAGCTTCGCCAGCGAGAAAACCTGAAACCCGCCGCTGTCCGTGAGAATAGGACCATCCCAGCCCATGAACGCGTGCAGCCCGCCCAACTCGCGCACGAGTTCAGAAGTGGGGCGCAGATTGAGATGGTAGGTGTTGCCCAAAATAATCTGCGCGCCGATTTCTCGCAGGTGCGCCGGGGTAAGCGACTTTACCGTACCCTGCGTGCCAACCGGCATGAAGATCGGCGTCTCGATCGTGCCATGTCTCGTGCGCAAACGTCCGCGCCGCGCGGCGGTGGCTGTATCAGTCGACAAAAGCTGGAAGTGATCGGGCATCGGCGAAGCGACGAGCATCGACGATCGGCCGCCCAACATCCAATCTTGATTTTTCATCGGCACCGCCGCGCTTGACCCGGCGAGCCAATCAACAACCTATCTTGCCCCAAACCCGCCGTGCTGCTCGTCATCGACAACTACGATTCGTTTACCTTCAACCTCGTCCAATATTTTGGGCAGCTGGGGGTGGAACAGCGCATTTTTCGCAATAACGAGATCACGCCGGCCGAAGCTATCGCGCTCAAACCCGACCGCGTACTGCTGTCGCCAGGGCCATGTTCCCCGCGCGAAGCGGGCGTCACGCTGGACATGATCAAGGCCTTCGCCGGCGTTAAGCCCATCTTAGGTGTGTGCCTGGGGCACCAGTCGATCGGTCATTATTTCGGCGGCAACGTCGTCCGCGCCGGGCGGCTCATGCACGGCAAGACCTCGCCGATCCTGCACAAGGATACCGACGTTTTTAAGGGCATGCCGCAAGGCTTTGCCGCCACGCGCTATCACTCGCTGCTGATCGAGCGCGCCACGTTTCCGGCCGAATTGGAAATCACCGCCGAGACCGCCGAGGGCGAAGTGATGGGATTACGCCACCGCGCCCTGCCCATCTGGGGCGTGCAATTTCACCCGGAGTCGATCGCGACCGACGGCGGAATGAACATCCTGAAAAACTTTTTGTCGCTCAACTGATCCCATGCGCTGCCCCAAATGCACCTCGATCGAGGACAAGGTCATGGACTCCCGCATCAGCAAGGAGGGATCCACGATCCGCCGGCGGCGCGAATGCCTGGAATGCGGCCACCGCTATAGCACGACCGAAACTGTTCTGCGCGACGGCATGGTGGTGATCAAACGCGATGGCCGCCGCGAAGAATTCGATCGCGAAAAACTCATGCACGCCGTGCGCGCCGCCTGCCACAAACGCCCGGTCGATCTCGAACAAATTAGTATGCTGGTCGAAGACGTGATCGACTCCGTCGAGGCGCAATTCGACACCGAGATTCCCTCGCGCGCGCTCGGCCAAGGCGTGATGCAACGCCTGCGCAACATCGACCAGGTCTCGTACGTTCGCTTCGCCAGCGTCTACAAGGAATTCCGGGACGTCACCGAGTTCGTCGAGGAGATCAGTGCGCTCGGAAACCCGAAGCCGGAGAACCGGTGAAGCGCACCCGTTGTTTCCGGGAGGGCGGTCGCGCTCCCCATCGGAAACCCTTCCTGAATCGCCTCGCGGGCTCGAACGACGGGTTCATCGGCGAATCCTAGCATTTCAAAATGCCCGCCCGCTCTCGTGACGACCTGCGTCGGCTGCACTTCATCAACGAGCTCTTCGCGCACACCACGGGCCGCGATCTTTATCTCGCCGAACAAATCAAGACGGCGATCACGTTCAGTCTGACGGAACTCGAACAGCAGACCGCGGCGCACCCGGAGTTTGCCGCCACGTTCGATGTCGCCTTCAACGCCGCCGCTTCCCGGTTGCTCGCTAAATTTTTTTCGGAGCGGCCGAGCCACGGTTTTTTCCATTGGGACGCCGCTGACACGCCGCACGCCGCCACCCCGCTTTTCACGCGGGCTGAAATCATGAGCGGACTGAAGCAGCTCGCGCCTTTCCGGGAATCGACGCTACTCGTCACGAACCTCCGCCCCGCCCTGCTCCCGCCGGAGAAACGGGCCACCCCCCGCCGCCTGCGCGACTACACCGAAGCCCTCGCCTTTATCCGCGATCTCGCCGCCGCCCGCACGGCCCGCAGCGCCAATCTACAGCTGCTGTTTTTGTAGCCCACGGATCACACCGAACACGCGCAAAAGGGAATGAGTGGCGATGCGGCTCGGGCATTTCCTCATCCACTTTCTTCCGTGTATTCCGCGCGTTCCGGAGGCAACTTCTCCCAGCCATGGTAAAAACGCTTTTCCAAAAAATTATCGACCGCGAGATCCCCGCCAAAATCGAGCATGAGGACGATCTCTGCATCGTGCTCCACGATATCCAGCCGCAGGCGCCCGTTCACCTGCTCATCATTCCGAAAAAGCCCATTCCACGCGTGGGTGAAGCCACGCCCGCCGACCAAGCCATCCTCGGCCATTTGCTGCTCACGGCCGGCACCCTCGCGAAAAAGCTCAATCTAGCGCGCGGCTTCCGTCTCGTGATCAACCACGGCCCCGACGCCACCGAGTCCGTGCCGCATCTCCACGTCCACCTGCTCGCTCAACGTCAGCTGACCTGGCCCCCGGGTTGAAAGCCTGCCGAAGAACGCTCAGCCCGTGGGTGAGCACGCTGGCCTCCACCGATTTTATGCGGACCAGAACTGCCGGAACGCCCCGTCGTTTCATTTCGCGGCGGAACAATCCACCGTTGGTCCGGATCCTACGCGGCCGGCCCCTTTCGCTCCGTAGCATGTTTTTTCCCACGTATTCTTTCCGACGTCTGGTTGTTTTGTTGGGCTGCACGGCGTCGCTTCTGACCGCACAACCCGCCAGCCGGTCCCGCAACCCGCCCGCCCAGCCCACGCCCGCCAACACGGCACCGACGCTGACTCCGCCGGAGCTAAAACTCGTCGCCCAATTTGATCGGGACGGCGACCAGCGCCTCGATGCGACGGAGAGGCAGGCCGCCCGCGCTTACCTCGCGCAACATCCCGAACCCCTCCCCGCCCCGACCGCGAATCGTCCTATCCTCGATGAACCATTCGCCCTCGAACCCAGCCGGCCCGGCGAAAAAATTACGCCCGCGCAAGTCGCAACGTTGGCCGAAAGGCCGCTCTATGATCCCGCCACGTTGCGCACCGTTTTTCTGGAATTCGATTCCGCCGATTGGGAAGCGCAACTCACCGACTTCGCCCGCACCGATGTGCGCGTTCCGGCGCGCCTCACCGTGGACGGCCAGAGTTACCCGGCCATCGGCGTGGGCTTTCAACCACTCCCTGCGGGCACGTCTTTTCCCTTAGGCTACAAGCGAACCCTCTCGCTCGCGTTGGATTTTTCCCGCAGCGAGGCGCGCCTCGGTGGAGAACGCACTTTGCAACTCGAAGACGCGCGCACCGATCCGACCCTCGTGCGGAGCATACTCTATCGCCAGATCGCCCGCGATTATCTGCCGACGCCGCAGGCCAACTTCGTCCGCGTGGTCATCAATGGCGAATCGTGGGGCATCTATGTGAGCACGCAGTCATTCGACGACGAGTTCCTCCGCGAAAACTTCGGCTCGGTCGCCGGTGCGCGCTGGATTGCGTCCGGCCAGGGAAATTTCGCCTACCTTGGCGACGATCCTGCGCCCTATCGCAATCGCTACCGCATGCTTTCGCGCGACGATCCCGCCGCATGGGCCCGCTTGATCCAGCTTTGCAAAACGCTCGACCAAACGCCGCTGTCGGAACTCGAGAACGCGCTAAAGCCGCAGCTCGATGTCGACCGCGCCCTCCGGTTTCTCGCTCTCGAAACCGCCCTCATGAATCAGGGAGGCTACACCGACGGCGGACGCGGCTACGGTATTTACCTCGATCCCAAAGGGCACTTCCAAGTCATCCCACTCGCCACCGAATCGAGTTTCCAACTGCACGCGGCCCATGAGTTCGTCAACGAGCCGCGCGGTCGCCCCGGCCGAAAAACACCTCCGTCGCCCAACGATCCCGCGCCGCCCAAGGCCCCGGCTGAAATCCCGGTGCCGCCCAAAGCCACGCCAAATGGAACGCCCGGCGAGTATCCGCGCCAGAGCGGCACCGACCTCGCGCTGCTGCTGAGCTACAGTTTCGTCAACAAGGTCGATCGCAACGGCGACCTCACGCTGAGCCGGGAGGAATGGCTGGATTTCGCCCGAGCGTGGTTTCTCGTCATCGACGAGAATTACGCCGGCGAAATTACCCTGACCCAATTCACGGCCAGCGTTCGGTATCTGATCGCCCCGCCGTCGATGCGGAATCCGAAGGTCCAACAAACATTTTCCGGCGACGACGCGGCGGCTCAGATCGCCGGCGATCTTTGGCGCGCGATGGCGCCGCACCGCCGGGAAGACCGCGTGGACCGCGATGAATTCGTCGCGTCGTTCGCCGCGTGGTTCAGCACATGGAGCGATCCGAAAATTCCCCAGCTCACCCAGCCGGTGCTGCAACGCGCGTTCGAGCGCCTCTTTTCCCGCTCGGTCTTTCAAGCCGATCAACTCTACGTCAAGCAAGGCGCTGGCGCGGTGCGCGACGATGCAGGCGGCCCCGAGACCCGCGGCGGGCGGGGTGGCCGCGGCAGCAGCGACGGAGGCGGTGGCTTCGGTGTCGGCGGAGGACTCTCCGCTCTCGGTGGGCTGGTAGGCTTGGGGCCGGACGGTCTTCGAATCGGTCGCGGCCGCGGTGGTCGCGGTGGCGGCGGCGCAGATGCGGGTCGCGTGCTCGAGACCTACTACGAACCACTCGATCCCCTCGGTCCGCTGCAGGATCCGGAAAATATTCTCTTCATCAAGCTACTCGCGGCGCCGTCGTTGCGCGCGCGTTACCTCAGCTACGTTCGCGCGATCGCGGACCAGTGGCTCACATGGCAACGCCTCGGCCCAATTGCGAAAGCAGCGCAGGCGATTGTCACCGAAGACGTGAAACGCGAGACCCACACTCCGAACAGCTACATCCGCTTTGTGCAGAATCTGGATCAGGATACGTCCCCGGGAAACGGGTTGAAACGTGACTCCACCGAAGCGCCGAACTTGAAAGCGTTCATCGAGGAACGCCGCGTTTACCTGCAACAGCATACAGCGCCGAATGGGTGAAGCGCGCTTTCGCGCTATCTCAGATTGGAAACTCGAGATCGCCGATTTCAGATTCAGCGGTCGCGGAGCTGACCGCGGACGGTGGGCCGGCCATGCGATCGGCCCTTCATCCCGCGCAACCGCCCCTAACTCCGCGCCTCGAACGCACCATCCACACGTTTCGCCACGGCGCGTTTCAACTCCAGCATCATCAGCACCGCCGAGATTCGCGCCGCCGTCAGTCCGGTCTGTTCCGCCAGCGCATCCGGCGTGAGCAACGCCCCGCCCGCAAAACACGCGAACACCTTGGCCTCATCCGCCGTGAGATTGGCCGGCGTTCCCTCCGGCGTGCCGGGTTTTGCGGGGATCGGGGACGGGCGTAATCCATCGAGGTAGTTCAACTCGCCCAACACATCGTCCACGCTCGTCAGCAAAGTCGCCCCGTCGCGGATCAACTGATGGCACCCCGCACTCGTCGATTGATCGATCCGACCCGGGACCGCGAAAAGCAACCGCCCCTGCTCGCCCGCAAAGCGCGCCGTGATCATCGCGCCGCCATCGACATCGCTCTCGACCACGATCGTCGCTTCGCACATGCCCGCAACAATGCGGTTGCGCATGGCAAACGACTGACGGTCGGCGCGCCGCCCAAACGGAAATTCCGACAAAACCGCGCCGCTCTCCTCGATCTTCCTATACAGCTGCAAATTTTCCGGCGGATAAACGAGGTCGATGCCGTTACCCAACACCGCCGCGGTTTTTCCACCCACCGAAAGCGCGCCCTCATGCGCCGCGGTGTCGATGCCGCGCGCCAATCCACTGACGACGCAAAACCCCAGTCTCGCCAGTTCCGCGCCGAGTTTCTTCGCCGTGGCCTGACCATACAAAGTCGTCCGCCGCGAGCCGATGATCGCGATGCAGGGCTGAGAAAAATCATAGTGCCCTTTGCGATAAAGCGTGATCGGCGGGTCCGAAATTTCGCGCAGCAATTTCGGATAGGCGGGATCGCGGCCGGTGAGAAAATCCGCCCCGCTCTGCGCGAGCCGGGCTTCTTCTCGCGCCAGATCGAAGTGCTCCCGCCATCCCGCCAACGTCGCGCTGATGACCGAGCCGACTCCCTTCACGCCTTCGAGCCGACGGCGCTCCGTGCGAAATATTTCCCGAGGATCGCCGCCGAGTTCATCGAGTAGCCGGTTGAGCGTGATCGGCCCGATGTTCGGCAGCGCATTTAAGACCAAAAATGCCTGCCGCTCGGTTAACTCATCGCTCATGCCGGCGACTCTCGTAGTGCGTCCGGCAAAAAGTCCAGCAGCTGCGTCGTCATCACCGCCGTTTGCCCATGCGCCCGGGCCAGCGCATCTGCCGCGCGCCCATGCCACTCTACGCCACGACTCGCCGCGAGCAGCGGATCCGACGGCGTCTGAGCGAGCAATCCGCCGACTAAACCCGCCAGCAAATCGCCGCTGCCGCCGCGCGCCAGCACCGGCCCTCCCGCCAGGCTGTGGTAAGTTTCTTGGCCTGCACGGATCCGCGTGATCGGGCCCTTCAGTACGACGGTCGCGCCTGTACTAGCGGCAAATTCTTGCAAGGTCGCCCCGGCCGCGATCCGCGCGAATTCGCCGGCGTGCGGCGTAAGCACCCGCGGCGCCCCGCCCGCGCGCACGATCTCGGGTTGCAACGCATCAGCGTCGATGACGAGCGGAACGGGTGACGTCGTCACCATCGCTTTGACCAGCGCGCGGGTCTCAGCTTCGCACCCGAGACCCGGCCCAATCACGAGCGCGCTGGCCCGCGCGATGCGCTCGTTCCATAAATGTTGTCCCTCAAGCGCGAGACCGCCGCCCGGTGTTTCCGGCCAGCCGACCCACATGGCCTCCGGCGCGCGGGCGGCAAACGCCGGCACGAGAAACTCCGGGACAAACGCCGTCACCAAACCCGCGCCGCTGCGCAGCGCGGAGAGCACCGACATCAGCACCGCGCCCGGATAATTTCTCGAACCGCCTACGATAAAAACGTGGCCGTGCGTCCGCTTGTCGGACCGTGAAGCCCGCAACGCCGCCAGCGGACCGAGCAGCGCGGGCGTGAGCACGCGATCGAGCGCGGGAACGTTTTTCTCCTCAAAAAAACCGAGATCGAGATAGCGCAGGCGACCGGCGTTCGCGCAGTCGAGCACCGGTGATTTCACGATGCCGGTGGCGTAGGTGAAATCGGCGCGAAACGCGTCCGGCGCATCGAGTCCGCTCGGCAAATCCACGGCGGCACGCAGACGGACGGGCAAAGCGTTGGCGCGCCGCAAAACTTCCGAGGAGCGCGCGTCGAGCGGCGGGCGAAATTGAAAACCGAAAACTCCGTCGAGACTGAGATCGTAGCGTGGGAGGGCGGCCGCGCCCCCACGATTCACCCGTTCGCGTCCAAAATGAACGAGGTCCCGCCACGCCCGGCGCGCGAGCGGTCGCAGCGCACGTTCACCGAAAACAAATTCCACGTCGGCGGTGGCGGCGGGGAATTTTTCGAGGATCGCGCGGGTCGCGAGCAAGGCATCGCCGCCGTTATGGCCCTTGCCGACTAGCACCAGCACGCGCGCCTCGGACGGAAACCGGCCGATTTCCTGGAAATCCTGCAGCACGGCCCCCGCGAGCGCGCGGCCGGCTTGCTGCATGGCGGTCCACTCGAAGGCTTCGTTGGCGCCAAACCGTTTCAGCTCGAAGGCGCCAGCTTCGGCGCACGACAGGATCGGATGACTCGCGGACAGCGAAATGCTCACTTCGGATCGACCGGCGGCTTCGCGCCCGGTGCGGGAATATTTTTCTGCGCCGCTTCGGCGAGCGCGCGGAAGGTGAGTTGATTGCGCTCCTTCAGCCACTCGTCACGCCGAGCCTGAGTCTCGGTGAATTGAAACGGCGCATTGGGTTTCACGTCGTGGGTGAGCACCGGACGCGTCAGTCGAGGAATCGAGCGAAAGTAGAAACTCCCTCCCGAGCGCATCACCTCATAAAAATCGGAGTAACTCTTATTGTCGCCGTTCCACATCGCGACCTCGGTGATGTCGTTCGCCCATATCGCGGAGTCGCTCCATTCGGCGAACACGTTTTCGACCAGTGAGAGACGGGCCAGTGTCAGGGGTGGCGCCGCGGGCGGCGGAACGGGAGGGAGGAGTGGAGCGGCGGGCGGCGCGGGATGGGGCAACGCGAGCACGAACAACGCGCCCAGCACGAAGCCGAGCATCGCCCAAGAAGGTGCCATCGAAGGTTTCGCCCGCCGCAAGGGGCGCGCGTTTTCGTCCGGCACGTTTTCATCGCTCACGTCGTCACTCATCGGGAAACGTTAGGCCGGAACTCCGTGCTTTACCAGTGCAGCCACGGCCATCGCGGCCGTGTCGGTGTGCGAGAGACTGACGAGAACGTGCGTGGCGCCGATGTGCGCGAGCAGGGCCTGCGCTTTTTCGTCAAGGCGCACGAGCGGCTCGGCTCGCTCACCGTGGTAGATCGACATGGACTTCCAACCTAGTTCGGCGCCGATACCGGTGGTGAACGTTTTCGAAATGGCCTCTTTGGCCGCCCAACGCGCTGCGTAGTGCTGATACGGATGGGGTTTCCCAGCGCAGTAGGCGCGTTCCTCGGCGGTAAAGATACGATCGAGGAAACGTTCGCCGTGCCGCTCGAGCACCTCGCGAATGCGGTTCACCTCGACGATGTCGCATCCGAGACCGAGCAAAATGCCGCCGGGAGGGAGAGAAAGGTTCATCGATGAGAGCGGCGAGTAGTGAGTAGCAAGTAGCGGACAGAAATCCAGCAAGGATCGCGCCCGCCAAGGTCGAGACGCTGCCTCCGGTCCCCGAGGTCGCGATGCCACCCTGAACGCCCGAGGGGATTAAATTTTCCCGTGGCCGTTTTGGGTAGCGGCAGTCGTCTCTGCCAGCCGGGTTCGGCCTCCTCGTTTCGGCCGGCATGGACACCTGCCGCGGCCTGGTTAGCCGCTACGCTTTTGGTTGAACCCTACTAGCCGTTCATCCGGGCCCGCATTTCCCGCACCGCTTCCTCGATGCCGGTGAATAGGGCGCGACTGATGATGCTGTGGCCGATGTTGAGCTCGTGTAAATGGGGCAGCGTTCGCACCTCGGAAATGTTCACGTAATTGATCCCGTGGCCGGCATTGACCACCAGGCCGCGGTCGTGCGCGTGAACGCAACCGAGCCGGAGACGCTGGAATTCCGCCGCGCGCTGGGACCCGTAGTACGCGTTGGCGTAGGCTCCGGTATGAAGTTCGACCCACGGCGCGCGTACCGCCGCGGATGCCTCGATGGCGGCTTCATCGGGATCGATGAACAAACTCGTCACGATGCCGGCGGCCGTCATCGCGTCGACGCAGGCTCGAATTTTTTCCTTCTGCCCCACCACGTTGAGCCCGCCCTCGGTCGTGACCTCTTCACGACTTTCGGGCACCAGGCAAACGGAGTCGGGTTTCAACTTCAGGGCGAAGTCGATCATCCAGGGCGTGCAGGCCATTTCCAAATTCAGCCGGGTAGAAATCGTTTCGCGCGTGCGCCAGACATCGCGCTCCTGAATGTGGCGCCGGTCCTCGCGCAGATGAATCGTGATCCCATCGGCGCCCGCGCGTTCGCAGAGCACGGCGAGAGTGACAGGATCGGGCTCGACCGCTTGGGCGACCGTCGCCGGAGCCTCGCGATAACGCGCCTGCCGTACGGTGGCACAATGGTCGATGTTGACGCCGAGAAGAAGCATGGTGGAGGGAGAATAGACGGCAGAGGCCATAAATGGGCAGGATGAAATCCGATCCCACCGCCACCCACCAGCAGCAGAATCGCCACCGGTCTCAATGGATCGGCGGCGACTTTTCGCGAACGGCGTTCAAATCGAACGCCGGCCGTGCGCCGCACGACGGTTACGGCTGTTCGTAGATTTCAATCAGGCCCGCAATGGAGCTGGGACGTGGTGCCGCCGGTGGTGGCGAGATGGGGCAGAGCCGTAAACGGCGCCGGACTGACGGTCTGAGCCGACACGCTGAGTACGGTCAGGCCCACGCCTAGCGCTCGAAATGAAAACAGCCGAAGACGGCTACTTTTGCTGCGCAGAAGAAACGGGATCGATGGCGCTTTTCGCCCGGGAGCGGCCAAGGCGAGGATTGTTAAATGCCGCGATTTAATTTCCGCTCTGACCCAATTACCGATAAATTCCTGATAACATGGCGCCTGCCAAAACCAAACCAGAGAACCTGATCGTCAATATTGTGTGCAATATTGTGGTGCCGACATTGGTGCTGCAAAAATTGAGCGGAGATAACCGGCTCGGGCCGCTCTTGGCGCTGGTGGTGGCGCTGATATTCCCCTTGGGCTACGGCGCATACGATTTTTTGCGGCGGCGCCGGACCAATTTTATTTCGGTGGTCGGTCTCCTGAGCGTGTTGCTGACCGGCGGACTCGGTTTGATGAAACTCGATGGCTTTTGGTTCGCGGTCAAAGACGGCGCCCTGCCCGCCCTCATCGGCATCGCCGTCCTGGCATCGATGAAAGCCAAGGAGCCGGTGGTTCACGAGTTGATCTACAACCCGCAGGTCATCGACGTGGATCGCGTCGACGCCGCGCTCCGCGCCCGGGGTGCCCAGGCGGCCTTTGCCGAACTCATGCAAAAATCGAGCTATCTGATCGCAGCCGCGATGCTCATCAGCGGCGCGCTTAATTTCAGTTTCGCCCGGTTGATCATCCGGAGCGCTCCCGGCACTGAGGCGTTCAACCAGGAACTGGCCAAGATGCACTGGGTCAGTCTGCTGGGGCTGTCGCTGCCCTCGATGGCGATGATGATGTATGCGCTCTGGAAATTGCTGAAGGGACTCGAAGGCCTGAGTGGTTTGACGATGGATGAGATTCTCCGTCAGCCCCCCGAGAAGAAACCCGCCGCCTAAGCAGTTTCACCCAAAGTGTCACCGCCAACGCCGTAGCAGCAGGCGTCCCTGCCGGCCGAAAAGAGGGCGCCGAACCCGGCAGGCCGAGACGCCTGCCGCGACCCAAAACGGCCAAGGAAAAACTCAAACCGCCCCAGCTAAATCGAGCCGCGACGCGACCTCAGTCGCTCCGCCCTCAAGCCCGCTGTCCGATCGGCAAGTATTCCCGTTTCACCGGACCAGCATAGATCTGGCGCGGCCGATAAATACGACCTTTCGGATTCGCGGCGACTTCGCGCCAGTTTGCGATCCAGCCCGGGGAGCGGCCAATGGCGAAATTAACCGTGAACATGTTCACCGGAATTCCGAGTGCGCGCATAATGATGCCGCTGTAGAAATCGACGTTCGGGTAAAGTTTGCGGGCGAGAAAATACTCATCCTTCAATGCCGCCTGCTCGAGGTTTTTGGCGATCGCGAGCAGCGGGTCGTTGATCCCGAGTTTAGCGAGGACATCATCACAGGCCTTGCCGATGATCTTCGCGCGGGGATCGAAGTTCTTGTAGACCGCGTGGCCGAAGCCCATCAAGCGGTTCGATTTGCTGCCCGATTTCGCCGCCGCGATGAAGCGCGTGCCATCGTCGCCTTCGGCATGGATGGACTCGAGCATTTGCATGACGGCCGTGTTCGCCCCGCCATGCAGCGGGCCGGAGAGCGCACAGATGCCGGCCGAGAGCGAAGTAAACAAATTGGCCGCACTGGAGCCGACCATGCGCACCGTCGACGTCGAGCAATTCTGCTCGTGATCGGCGTGGAGCAGAAGGAGGAGATTGAGCGCCTTCGCGATCTCCGGCTCCGCCACGTAATCTTTGTACGGCTCCGAAAACATCATGTGCAGGAAGTTTTCGCAGAACGGCAGCTCCTGCTTCGGAAAAATATAAGGCAGGCCTTTTTGGTAGCGATAGATCATCGCCCCGATGGTGCGGATTTTCGAGATCGCCATCGCCGCGGCCAGGTCAAAATTGTTCAAGTCTTTCTCAAAACTGTTCGTCGCGAGATGCGGGTAGTGGGCGGCGAGTGAGGCGACGATCGAGGATAACATCGCCATCGGCGGCGCGTCTTTGGGAAAGCCCTCAAAAATCCGCTGCATCTGCGTTTCGACCGCGGCATTCTGCCGCAGCCGCAGCCCGAATTCCTTGCGTTGAGCCGCATTCGGCAGTTCGCCGTAAATGACCAAGTACGCCGTCTCGACGTAATCGCTCTGCGCCGCCAGCTGCTCGATCGGATAACCGCGATGACGCAGGATGCCGCTTTCGCCGTCGAGATAAGTGATCTGACTTTCGCACGAGCCGGTGTTGCCGTAGCCTTGGTCGTAAGCGATGTAGCCCGAGGCCGTGCGCAGCGCGCGGGTATCGACCGCCCTCTCACCCTCGGTGCCGACGATCACGGGTAGGGGGTATTCTTTATCGTCGATTTTCAGCGAGGCATTGGTGGCCATTTCCGCCGAGGGAAACTAAAACCAGACGGCTTGCAAAACAAAGATCGTCCACGCCCGTACGGCCGCCCGGAAATAAGGTCAGGCCTCGGCTGCTATAAAAAAACCGCGAGGCGGTTTCAGACCGCAATCCTTCGGCTCAGCTTGCGCGTGGAAGTAAAACAAAAGGAGAACCGCTGATCGGATTTTCCCAACGGGAAAAATCTTTGACCGGCGGCTTCCGCTGATCGGCCGGCGTATCGAGCCCGTGGCGTCCGCCCGTCGCAGTCGATTTTACCCAGGCTAAAATCGACCAAGATCACCCGCCGCGCTCATTAGATCCGAAGGCGATGAGCCGCAGAGATTTTGTCGGCTCGCCCATTGGCGAATCCCATTAGCGTTTCAATTTCCCCAGGTGTATTTCGGAATCAAACCCTGGCTGCTACCGCGCCCCGAGATAAATTCACGCTCCGGCCGCGACCGCCGCAAAATTCCCATAGATCTGCAGGCCCTTTGCCTGGCTTTTTTCCGGGTGAAACTGCGTGGCGAACATCCGGCCCCGTCCGACGGCCGCGCAAAAAACTCCGCCGTAGTCGCACTCTCCGAGCACCAGCGCCGGATCCGTCGGAACGCAGTGAAAACTATGTACGAAATAAAATGCCTCACGATCCACCGCGAGCCCGGCCGCCAGCGGCGAACGCGGCTGCACAAAGCGCACCGTGTTCCAGCCCATATGCGGAATCTTGAATTCGGGCGGACGGCGAAATCGCTGCACCTTGCCGGGCAAAATTCCGAGGCCCGTGACGTCGCCCTCCTCGGAATGCTCGAACAGCGCCTGCATGCCGAGGCAAACCCCGAGGAACGGCCGGTCCGCCGCGATCCACTCGCGCACCGTCGCATCGAGTCGCGTCGCGCGCAGCGCCGCGACGCAATCGCGCAGCGCGCCGACGCCGGGCAGCACCAGTCCGGTCGCCCCACTCGCCGCCACGTCCGCCGGTGTATGCACCACGCGCGGCGCAGCACCGACGGCCTCAAGGGCCTTCGTGACGCTGCGCAGATTGCAGATTCCGTTGTCGATAACGGCGATGACGGGAGCAGACATGGCGCGCCAACGTAGCGCTCCCCGCGCCCGGCGCTAGTCCGAAAATTTTGGCCGAAGGCACCTCATATGCTCAGCCAAAATCAGGTCGAGTTAACCGCGCATCGTGCCGCCCACGCCCACCCGAACTATTTTCCCCGCCGCCTTCCCGCGGGCCGCGTCCGCAATCGGCCGGGGCGCTACCCCCGCGCTCGCCCCCAGGCCCTCGCCGTACACCGGCCAGCCCGCGCTCAACGACGGCGCCACGCTTATCAGCCGCAACGAAAACCCGTTCAACGTTTCGCCCGAGGCAGCGGAGCGGGCGAAGGCCACCATCGAGGCCACGAATTATTACAGCCCCAACGATGTCGCCAAACCCGCAGCGGTGCTCGTGGAGAAAAAGGGCGTGCCCAGGATTTATATTTTGCCCACGCCCGGCTGCGGTCCGGTTTTAACGCTGACCGCCTGGGCCGACCCGAAACCCGGCGTGAGCGTTGTCACCGTCGCCCTGCGATTCTTCACGGGAGCTCTACCCTGATCATTGGGGCCACTGGTCGCCGCTGTCGGTCGGGCTGGCGCTCAAATTTGTCGGCGGCGCGACGCCCGCGTTGCAGGCCGCTGCGACTCGGTCCCCAAAACGAGCGACGCCGGACGGGCACGTTAAGGATCACGCGCCCTGCCTGGTGAAAATGCCCGTTAGCCTTGCTGCTTCTTGAAAAATTCCAGCGTGCGTTTCCACGAAAGTTCAGCCGCCGTTTTGTCGAAACGTGGGGTCGTGTCGTTGTGAAAGCCGTGGTTCACCTCAGGATAAATATGCGCCTGGTGCGACACGGAGGCCGCCTTCAAAGCGGCTTCGTAAGCCGGCCAGCCGGCATTCACGCGCGTGTCCAATCCCGCGTAGTGCAGCAAGAGCGCCCCCTTGATTTTCGCTGCGTTCTCCGGCGACGGTTGGCCGCCATAATAGGGCGCGGACGCCTTGACGATTTCGGGCAGGCGCCACGCGAGCGTGTTAGCCATCCCGCCGCCGAAGCAGAATCCCGTGACGGCCATGAAGCCGTTGCAGTCGGCGTGCGTGTGCAGGAATTGGGTGGCAGCGACGAAATCCTCGGTGATCTTTTTCCCGTCGAGCTTCCGTTGCATCGCAACGCCTTCCTCGTCGGTGCCGGGATAGCCGCCGAGCGGATAGAGGGCGTCGGGCGCGAATGCCACGTAGCCTTCGAGCGCGAGTCGGCGCGCGACGTCCTCGATGTAGGGATTCAGCCCACGGTTTTCGTGCACGACAATGACCCCGGGAAGCTTCCCTTTGGCCGCGCTGGGTTTGGCAAAAAGACCGCGCATTTCACCACTGCCGTCGGGCGAAGCGTATTTCACGTACTCGGACTTAACCCGGGCGTCTTCCTTCGGCACTTGAACAGCCAAGGCATAATTGGGGCTCATCATCTCGAGCAACGCCACCGCCGTCAGTCCGCCGACGGCGAACTTCGCCGCCCGTTCGAGAAATGTCCGACGGTCAATGTGCCCGTGGGCATAAAAATCGTAGAGATAAAGCAGCTCCTGATCGAATTCCTGGGCGGTCTTGCGTTCCATGGTCGGTACAGCGATTGGGGTTGGAGAAGCAGTCGGGACGGCTAAGAAACAGCCGCCCGCGCGATCGCAGTCAAACGGGAATCGAAACGGTTAAGGACGTTAACGCCGGGACCCTTCTGAAGTTGGGAAAACGCGGGCTGGGTCCCCCTCACCCCGCATGAACGCAACATCATCTGCGCCGTCGCGGTGGAGTGGATGCACCCGCCTCAATCCCTTTTCTACCCCGCGCTCGATGTCGCCCAGAGGTTGATGTCGCCGTCCTTCGCGTACCGGTCAATCGCCACGAGCTCATCGGTCGAGAAATTGAGATTCTGTAAAGCGCCCACGCAGTCGTCGACCTGCGCGACCTTACTCGCACCGATCAATGCGGACGTCACCTGCGGACTCCGCAACACCCACGCGATCGCCATCTGCGCCAGCGTCTGGCCGCGGGCTTGCGCGAGATCGTTTAGGGCGCGGATGTTCGCCAGATTTTCCGCCGAGAGCAGCGTCGGACTGAGCGAGCTATTCGCCTTCATGCGACTATCCGCCGGCTGGCCGGCGAGGTACTTGGTCGTCAACATCCCCTGTGCCAGCGGCGAGAATGCGATGCAGCCGATGCCCTGCGCTTCCAGCGTCGGCAAAAGTCCGTCGCTCTCGACCCAGCGATTCAGCATCGAGTAACTCGGCTGATGAATCAGGCAACGGTGGCCGAATTCCTTGAGCAACGCTTGAGCCTCCTGCGTGCGGCGGCTGTTGTAGGACGAGACGCCGACGTACAGCGCCTTCCCGGATTCCAGCGCTTTGGCCAATGCGCCCATGGTTTCATCGAGCGGTGTAGCCGGATCGAAACGGTGCGAATAAAAAATATCCACGTAATCGAGACCCATGCGTTGAAGGCTCTGGTCGAGGCTCGCGGTGAGATATTTCCGACTGCCCCACTCGCCGTACGGGCCCGGCCACATCCGGTAGCCGGCTTTGGTGGAGATGATGAGTTCGTCACGCAGTCCGGCGAAATCAGTGCGCAGAATTTCACCGAAGTTGCGCTCGGCCGATCCGGCGGGCGGTCCGTAATTGTTCGCGAGATCGAAATGCGTGATGCCCAGGTCGAAGGCCCGGCGGCACATCGCCCGCGTATTTTCGGTCGGCGTCGTTCCGCCGAAATTGTGCCACAAGCCGAGCGAAAGTGCGGGCAGCTTGAGCCCACTCTTTCCACACGTGCGATAGATCATCGATCCGTAACGATTCTCGGCGGGGCTATAACTCATAGCCGTCACGTATCGCGCGACTCCGGTGGCCCAACAAGCCTGTTTCAGCCAGCCGGTCCGGACCCGCGCCGTCCATTCGATGTGACGACTCCATCCGCGCTGAAATAAATTCCCGCGAAAGGCCGAGCGAAACCTATTGCGTTACCCTCGGCCGACGTGACGCCACGCGGCGCTTTGCGGGCCACAAAATTTTTCCGGGGTTGCGGAGCGGCTATAGTTCATCCGCCGCCGCGGCACGATTTTGCCGGCAAGGGCTGCGCGCCAACGGGCGGACCCCTCGCGCTCGGGGCGAAACGCACGGGCCGATCGAGGAGTCGCCGGGAATCGTGTCGCCGCAGCAAGAATACGAACGTCGCACCATGACGCGATGCGTCCATCCGGGAAACGTTTCCAGCGACGCGCGATCAAAGCTGCCCCGGGTCGCTTCAGCGACCCGGTCTATCAACCGCTCGAGTTTCAATTCCACGCTGCACCCACCACCAGGATCAGACTCGCACTCAAGGTTCGAGCCCCAGCAGGCGAGCCGGATTTCGCCGCACCATTAAATCCACTTCGCGGTCCGTCAGGCCTCCGGTCTTGAGCGCGGAGATAAACGTCCGCAGCCCGTCCGTGTGCAGTGGCGCGTTTGCCTGGCCCATGTCCGAAGACACGAGAAAGTGCTCCGCGCCGACCGCCTGCACCGCGCTTACGCAATCGCTGACGGGAACGCCCTGTCCAACTGGCGCAGGCAGATGCGTCAACCAGGTGAATTCCATCACAACGCCCAATGCGGCCAGCTGTTTCATTTGCTCGAGTGCGGCCCGTGTCGTATCGGACAGCACATGCGTCGCCAGCAGCCGCTTGACCCCCGCGGCCCGCGCCGCCTTGAAAATAATCAGGGCTTCCTCCGCGGACGAGTGGCCCGACGCTAGGATAAGATCGTTAGCCGCGATCACTTCGAAAATCTCCTTCAATGCCGGCACCGGTTGCCCATCTTTCACCACGGCGACGAACGGGCGGGCCGCTTTTGAAAAGCGCACTTGGTTTTCCGCGTCGAACGTCGGAAGCCAGACGATTTTTCCACGGTGTCCTTCGATCTGAATCATTCGCTGCACGGCTTCCGCGTTGAGCCCGCCGTTGGAAAAATTCAGCACCACGCCACCAAAAACATCGATGCCGCCGACCTCCTGCATGGCCAGTTGGGCGAGGGCTGCGGTACCGAGGAAATGATTTTTCAACACCACCCCGCGCATACCCGCCGCGCGCGCCTGCCGCACCACGGCAAAGCTGTTCAGCGAACGGCCCACGGTGTCCGGTCCCGAATGACTGTGAAAATCCACGACGCCGGCCAGCACGTTGGCTTCCACAGGAGCATCCGCCGCGCGCAAAGAGACGCCGGCCAGCAACGAAATAAAGAGGGGGAAAAAGAATCGCATCGCGGGGTTGCAGGAGCTTCGTGGCCGAGGGCCCACACGCAAGATCGGGCGATCGATCCCCGTCGGAATCCATCCACCACCGCATCGCGCCGCGCGGGCAATGCTTCGCAGAACGCTACAAGTAAACAATCTGCACCCGGTAATGTCGCCGGGCTTCAACGGCCATTAACCGCGTTTCCCCTCTGGCTCCTCCTATCCTTTCGCTTCCGGCTTCGGCGGACCGAAATTGCCGCTCTCCGCGGCGTACACAAAACCTTCGGTCACGCTCTTGAGTTCTTCCCAACGGGCCCGGATTTTTTTCGCTTCCTCCCTGGTGATGATATTGTCCGCCGAGGACATCGCGATCGTCGCCAACATGTCGGCGAACTCCTGCACAATCCCGTTTGTCATGGGAATGAGCGGCTGATGGGGCGCCAGATTCTGCGGATTACGGATGAAAAATCCTCCCGCTTGCTCCGCCACCCATTGGGCGATGCTCGCGTCGTGCGTGCTGCGAATGAGCTGCCCCACGCGGTCGAGCGGATTGTTCGCCCCGCTGCCAATATCATCCTCCGGCGATTCCGCCCATTTGTAGATCAAGGAGAGCGACAGTTGGAGGTCGGCGCTGATCTGCTTCGCGCTCGTCTTCTTGAGCACCTCCCGGATCACTTCGTGCGATTGCATGACGCCGGCGAGCCTGCCGGGGCGATGAGGCCGCGCAACATTGTAAGTGATCCCGGGCCGCAAAACCGTTTTCGATCCTGCCTCTCCCTTGGCGACCACGCGCGCCATGCGATCATTTCGGCCATGGGTTTGAACTCGGGTCGGTGGTGAAAGCCGGGGCTATTCTTGACCGACCGACAAGACTGCCGGCCATTAGACCGACCGCCCCATTGCAGTACCAGAGCCTGAACTTACGCTCAGGCCCTCTTTTTTTCGTGCGTTGTCCAGCTGGCCTCTGGCTAACTGCGGGTTCCGTTTTCACTTTCCCATGAATATCCACGAGTATCAGGCCAAGGCTCTCTTCGAAAAATTTGGGGTTCCGGTACCCAAAGGCGCGACCGCGACGAAGCCCGAAGAATTTATCACCGCCCTCGCCAGCCTGCCCGAAGGCCCGACCATGGTGAAATCCCAGATCCACGCCGGCGGCCGCGGCAAGGGCACGTTCACCGACGGCTTCAAAGGCGGCGTGAAATTCTGCAAGACCAAGGCCGACGCCCTCGACATGGCCGGAAAGATGCTCGGCAACACCCTCGTCACCGCGCAAACCGGCCCCGCCGGACGCAAGGTGCAGACGATCTATTTCACCGTCGCGAGCGACATCAAGAAGGAGTACTACCTCGCGATTCTTCTCGACCGTGCCACCTCGCAGCCGGTGATCGTCGCCTCGACCGAGGGCGGCATGGACATCGAGAAAGTGGCCCACGACACGCCCGAGAAACTTTTCAAGATCTTCGTCGATCCCGCCTACGGCCTCGCGGATTTCCAAGTACGCGAACTCCTCTTTAAACTCGCCCTGACCGGCGCCGAGGCGAAGAACGCCGCAAAACTCATCCGCGCGCTCTACACGATGTACTGGGAAACCGATGCCGCGATGATCGAGGTTAATCCGCTCATCACCACGCCGACCGGTGAAGTCCTCGCGCTCGACGCCAAGGTCTCTTTCGACTCCAACGCCCTCTATCGTCACCCCGCCATCGTCAGCCTGCGCGACCTCAACGAGGAAGACCCGAAGGAAATCGCCGCGTCGAAATTCTCGCTGAGCTACATCGCGCTCGACGGCAACATCGCCTGCCTCGTTAACGGCGCCGGCCTCGCGATGAGTACGATGGACATCATCCAGCACTTCGGCGGCACGCCGGCCAACTTCTTGGACGTCGGCGGCGGCGCCTCGAAGGACCAGGTTATTGCGGCGTTCAAGATCATCCTCGGCGACGCCAACGTGAAGGGCATTCTCGTGAATATTTTTGGCGGCATCATGGACTGCAACGTGATCGCGACCGGCATCGTCGAAGCGGTAAAGGAAGTGGGACTCAAGCTACCGCTCGTCGTCCGCCTGGAAGGCAACAACGTCGCTGCCGGCAAAGCCACCCTCGCCGCCTCCGGCCTCGCGCTCGTCTCGGGCGATACCATGGCCGACGCCGCCCAGAAAATCGTGAAACTGGTCGCCTGAAAAATTTCGCCGGAGGCCACCGAGAAAACAGAGGGTTTCGTATCCGCGCCTATGTCCGTTTCCTCCTGCAGAAAACCAACCCGATCCCCGTGATTATCCACGTCAAAAAATTCGCGTTCGTCTGTCATCCCGTCGCGGACATCGCAGGCGCCCGCGAATTCCACGAAGGGCGGCTCGCCCTCAAGCTTGGTACGCAGATCGAGTTCGCCCCCGGCCGCCACCCGCGCAACGCCACCGCCTAAACCCGCGGCCGAACGTCCAACCTACTCACTAATTACCACCCGCTACTCGCTCCTTTCCAAAAATGTCCATCCTCATCACCCCCGAAACGAAGATTCTCGTTCAAGGCATCACCGGCGACTTCGGCGGCCGCCACGCCAAACTCTCGCTCGACTACGGCACCCAGCTCGTCGCCGGCGTCACGCCCGGCAAGGGCGGCCAGTTCTTCGAACACGGCGCGCATAAGGTGCCGATCTTCAACTCCGTCGCCGAAGCGGTCGCCGCCACCCGTGCGACGGTCGCCGTCGTCTATGTTCCACCGCCATTCGCGGCCGACGCCATCCTCGAAGGCGTTGCGGCCCGACTCGACCTGGTGGTCGCCATCACGGAGGGAATTCCGATCAAGGATATGATCCGCGTGAAGCGCGCGATGCAGGGAGCCAAGACCCGGCTCGTAGGCCCAAACTGTCCTGGCATCGTCACACCCGGTACCGGCAAAGACTCCAGCGGCGGCTGCCGGATCGGCATCGCGCCGGGTTACATTCACAAGAAGGGCCACGTCGGCGTCGTTTCCCGCTCTGGCACTCTGACCTACGAGGCGGTCTTCCAACTGACGTCGAAAGGTATCGGCCAATCGACCGCCGTCGGCATCGGCGGCGACCCCGTTAACGGCACGAGCCACCTCGATGTTATCAAGCTTTTCAACGAAGACCCCGACACGCATGCGATCATCCTCATCGGTGAAATCGGCGGCAACGCCGAGGTCGAAGCCGCGCGCTGGATCAAGGCGAACTGCAAGAAACCGGTCGCCGGATTTATTGCCGGCGCAACAGCCCCTGCCGGTCGCCGGATGGGCCACGCCGGCGCAATCGTCGGCGGCGCAGAGGACACGGCCGCAGCGAAGATCGCTGTCTTCAAAGAGTGCGGCATCGAAGTCGCCGCGACGCCAAGCGACATGGCCGATGCTTTGCTCCGCGCAGCGAAAGCAAAGGGCGTGACGCTCTCCTGAGATCACGCGCGTTGACGCCCAACGCGCTTTCGCGGCCGCCGATACCACTTGCGGCCCAACTCCTTGATTTCCGGCAAGGCGGGAATCGTTCGTGACCCAGTAAATGGCCGGCTTCCGCGAGCGCCGGCTCTGTCGGCGCCGGAGTCTCGTCCCCGCACGGATGGGGACTTCTTGCTGCGCTCGTGCCACTGATCGTCGGCGCTACGCAAACTTCACCGTCGGCCCGCATTGCCCCCCTTAGTTAATCGCCGAAATCTTCACGTGTTGAAAGATCGCGCGGAGTGCCTTTCGCCAGCCCCGCCGCCCGTTTGCCCACGCGCCCGACGACGGACTTTTATGGGCTGGCTTAACGCTCAGCGACCGCGCGGCTCTTGCGCAAAACGGGCCTGGAGGAAGACCCACCAAGTGTCGGCCGAATGCGGCTGGTTGCGCCCCAACAAAAATCGCATCGCGCCGTCCGCAGCCTTGCCTCTCCTCTGGCGCTTCTCCTTAACCATTTTCATGCGCTCCACCCCTCGCATCCTCCTCGCCACGCTTTGCGTGTGCCTCTCCGCCTCGTTCGTCCGCGCCCACGCGCCGGCGGTCGATATGCTCGAAGCCGCCAAAGCGTTCCTCGGCAAACTTTCGCCCGCCCAAAAAGCCAAGGCGACCTACGCGCTCACCGATGCCGAGCGGGAAAATTGGAATTTCGTGCCCATCGCCCGCCAGGGCCTGCCGTTCAAGGAAATGAGCGCGGAACAGCACGACCTCGCCGCCGCCCTCCTCCGCACCGGCCTAGGCCAACGTGGCATCGTCCGCGCCGAAGCCATCATGGCGATGGAGCTCGTCCTAAAAGAACTCGAGAACAACCTGCCCGCGGGCCGGCGGGATCCGACGAATTATTTCACGACCATTTTCGGCGAGCCTTCCGCGGACAAGTCCTGGGGCTGGCGCTTCGAGGGCCACCATCTTTCCTTCAATTTCACTGTCGTCGACGGCTCACACGTATTTTTCACCCCGTCGTTTATCGGCAGCAATCCCGGCGAGGTCATGGCCGGACCCCGCAAAGGCGAACGCGTCCTCGGCGAAGAGGAAGATCTCGGACTCGCGCTCATCAATTCACTGGACGAAGCGCAGCGCAAAATCGCCGTCTTCGATGCGAAGGCCCCCGGCGAAATCATCACGACCAACAAACATCGCGTCGATCCGCTCTCGCCCGCCGGGATCGCCGCCGCCCAGTTACAGCCGGCGCAGAAAGCTAAACTGCTCGAACTGGTGAAAGTTTATCTCAGCCGCTGCCGCACCGAGATCGCCGATGCCGAATTCGCGTCCATCTCGGCTGCCGGCCTGGACAAGATTACCTTCGCCTGGGCCGGCGGTTTTGCCCGTGGTGTCGGCACTTATTACCGCGTCCAAGGGCCGACGTTTCTCATTGAATTCGATAACACCCAGAACAACGCCAACCACATCCACACGACGTTGCGCGATTTCAAGGGCGACTTCGGCCACGACCTCCTCGCCGAACATTACGCCAAGGAACATCCCGCCAAATGATGAGGCGGCCGCGTTTCTGACGCAGAACCTCAAAAATCGACGACCCGACGAAATGGTCGCCCGCAGATTTACATTCGGAACACGAACGAATCGGTTTTAACCGGCCGATTCCGCCAAACGGGCCGGGGGGCCGCCGCGATGGATCGGAAGCAAATCCGGATGTGAGCGGTCACTATCCAGGACCAGCAAATCAGAACGCCCCCGAAGACCAGCCGATCTGAAGCCCAGATCGGCTTTTTGCTTTCCCTCGGTGCATGGAGCGACCGCCCGCAGACTCCGGCCTAATTCACCGGGCCGTGGCCGCACCGACTGGTTGGACGGCGGTCGATATTAGCGGCCCATTTATACCAACCGACAAGGCAGCAACGCCGCGTCCTGCATGCCGTGGATGATCTTTTTGTCCGGCGGGCAGAATGTCGCGAGTGCGCCCGACAGCAGGGCTTGGCCACCGACGATAAAATAATACGGACAAAGCCGCAGCCGCCCCGCGCGAAGCGTGGCTTCGGCAGCCCCGGGAGCGCGGGCGCCCTCGCCCACTTCGGCCTCAATGCGGCCGGAGGCGGCCGCGCTCCCAGGATAGAGGCGATGCTCGATCCGGCGCGGCTTCTTATAGGCTTGGAGCAGGTGTAGATTCATCGGCGCGAACTCGATCGCGCGTTCGATGCCCTGTTGCCATTCTTCGCGGGAACAGTCGCTGCCCAACACCACGCTCCGCGCGCCCCAGGCCGTTTCATGGTAGCCGGAAATTTTGATAATCAGATCGCGCTCTTTTTGCGTGGCTGCCGCCAGGTCACGCCAATCGCTGAGCGCGCGGCCGGCGACGCGGGGCGCGTCCAAAACCGCGCCCGGCGGCAAAGGGGCGGAATCCATAATCCACGACGGCGGGATGAGCGACCGAAGGATTTTTAACGCTGATGCGCTGAGCGACTCCGCCCAATAGTCGGCGAGCAGGTGGTGGTGGAACAAGCCGAAGGCGAGTTTCTCCTCCTGAAAGGGCCGCATCGGCGGCGCGATGACGACCTCGCCCGCCGCCCACGCTTCGAAGAAGAATCGTTCCGTGGAAAGGTTAGCCAGATCGAAGAGTTCGAAGAAGCGATAGATGATGTCGATTTTCTCCGGATTGCCGTCGGCATCGAAGAACAACGCATTTTCGAGTGGGAAAATATCCTCGGGCTTAAGGCAAAACACCCGGTGACCGAGCAATTGAAGTTGATGCGCGAGCCAGTTCATCTCCGGCCGGTAAGTCGCCGCCTCCTCGCTCACAACCAGCGCGATGAGCGGATTGCGTTCCGCCGGCCGCAACGCCGCGAGCGAAGCGTGAAAATTTCTGATCATCGCATCGCTGGCCCCGAGAATGGCGCCGCGGGCGTCCGCGCTCCCATAAAGCCGGTTCAAAAACGCGGTCAACCCGATGCCGCCTGGCACCGAATCCAATTCCGTCATGACGAAGCCATCATCCGTCAGCAAAAGGTCGGGCCGGAGGACCGTCGGAAAAAGGCCGCGATTTTTCGGATCGCGCGCGTGGGCGATCAGGTGGGCCGGTTTGCCGCGGTCGAGATAGTCAGCCACCCACGGCGCGAGCAGCGGCTTGTTGCGGAGAAGATTTTTCCCTGCGACCGACCGCAGATAAAGCGTTTCCAAGGCCTGATGAAATTCCAGACAAGCGGGGCCAATGGCCTCGAGTTGCGCGAGCTGATCGGCGGTGATCGGCCACGCGTCGGGAGAAAGCTGCCATGACTTATCCTCGAAAAGCGATTGCGCGGCAAACGCGGCGCGGAGGTGTTCGAAGGACAGGTCGGGCATGATTCAGGACAAAGAGGCCAGAAGCCAGAGGCCAGATGCCAGAAAATGCAATTGAGCGAAGCCGTTGTTCGGCGTTTTTCGGCCCCTGACTTCTGGCTTCTTCGATTACTCTTCCATCTGGATGTCCTTATTCCGATGCCGCGGACAGCCCGCGCGGAGCCACGCGTTGACGAAACGATCTAGGTCGCCGTCCAGTACGCCCTGGGTGTCGCTGGTGCTGATACCGGTGCGAAGATCTTTCACCATTTGATAGGGCTGCAAAACATAACTCCGGATCTGCGCGCCAAAGCCGATCTCGCCTTTCTCACCGTAAAATTTGTCCATTTCGGCGCGTTGCTCGTCCTGCTTGCGCTCGTAAAGCCGGGCCTTGAGGACGTTCATCGCGGTGGCCTTGTTCTTAATTTGGGAGCGCTCGTTTTGGCAGACGACCACCACCCCAGTCGGAATGTGCGTGAGGCGCACGGCGGAGTCCGTGGTGTTGACGCCTTGGCCGCCCTTGCCGGACGAACGGTAAACATCGGTACGGATTTCGTCCTCGGGGATCTCGATGACGATTTCATCCGTAATTTCGGCGACGACATCGACGGCGCAAAACGACGTATGCCGGCGCTTGTTCGAATCGAAGGGGCTGATGCGCACGAGGCGGTGGACCCCGCGCTCCGCTTTGGCGTAGCCGTAGGCGTTTTCGCCCTTGATGAGGATGGTGGCCTTGCTGATGCCGGCGGTGTCTCCGGGCTGCACATCCATGAGTTCGACGCCGAAGCCGCGGCGCTCGGCCCAGCGCGAATACATGCGGAACATGAGGTCGGCCCAGTCGTTCGCCTCGGTGCCACCCGCGCCAGATTGGATCGAAAAGATCGCGTTGCTACGGTCGAACTGCCCGGTGAGGAACGAGGCGATTTCAAGCGCATCGAGCTCCTCCGTGAGCGCGACGACTGACCCGGCCAGTTCCTTGTCGTAGGCTTCCTGGGCCGCGGCGTCCTCGCCCGTGATGAGCTCGAGCATCACCGCAATATCGTCGAGTTTTTTCTGGTACGCGACGACCGGCAGCACCGCCTTCTTCAGGCCGTTCAGTTTCCCAATGTGCTTTTGAGCCCGCTCGTTGTTATTCCAGAAATCCGGCACGCCCATCTGGGCGTCCATCGCCTCGATTTCCCGCTGCTTTTGGTCGACGTCAAAGAAACCTCCATAGATGCCCGGCGCGCTTCTTGATGGATTCGACTTGGTTGAGGTTTTCGATGGAGATCATGGCAGAAGGGTCATGGCCGCAAACTGCAGCCAAGGGCGCAAGAATGAAAAAGGCCGCGGACCGAAGTCCCGCGGCCTTGTCTGCAAAAAAGAAAAGCCAAATCAGGTGAACGCGCCACCAAACCATTTCTGATAATGCCCGCCCATCACGGGCACGGGTTTCATCTGGCCGTTGGCCGCGGCCACGAAGCCCATGATCAGCATGACCAACATGGAAAGGCCAAAGAGCGGCCAGACCAAGATCATGATAAAATTAACGAACGGAATAAACGTGACGATCAGGCCGGGCACCCAAAACGCGACGGCAGTGATAAAAAGGCCCAGGGCTTGGCGCAGATGAAACGAACCGAGCGCGGTTTTTTTGCTACCGTGCATGACGAGCGCGATGATGAATCCGACGGCGGTGATGTAGCTGAGGATGGCAACGGTGCGATCCTCGGCGACTGGCGCTGCGGGGGGAATTCCAGTGGTGGACATAAAGGTTGAAGGCGGGACTAGAGCGCGAATCTCGTGCCGGGAAACCGGAGGGCAGCGGCCATACCCTCCTTCTCCGGAAACAAAGCCCAATTTGTAGGCGGAGTGCCGAAATTCAATTCCGCTTGCGGCTCAGCTGCGGAGCGTGCCCGCGGCCTGCTCGGCGAGGAAACTGGCGTACGTCTTTTCCACGCCTGCGCGCAGGGCGATTTTTGCACGCCAGCCCAATCCCGCCAAGCGTGATACATCCATGAGTTTCCGCGGCGTGCCGTCCGGCTTCGTCGCGTCCCACACAATTTTTCCACCGAACCCCGTCACCGCCGCAACGGTCTCGGTCAGTTCGCGAATCGTGACGTCGGTGCCCGTCCCGACATTGATCCAATCGGGCGGATTATCGAGCCCCAGGAGAAATGCGCAGGCCTCAGCGAGGTCATCGACATGGAGGAACTCGCGCTTCGGCGTGCCACTGCCCCAGGCGACCACCTCCGGGCTGCCTGTTTTTTTCGCTTCGTGAAATTTCCGGATCAGCGCCGGCATGACATGTGAATTTTGCAGATGATAGTTGTCGCCCGGTCCGTAAAGGTTGGTCGGCATTGCCGAGTGGAACAGCACGCCGTGCTGCTTCCGGTACGCTTGCGCGAGTTTGAGGCCCGTGATCTTGGCGATGGCGTAGGCCTCGTTGGTCGGTTCGAGCGGCCCGGTCAGCAAGCAATCCTCGGGCATCGGTTGCGGGGCATGCTTCGGGTAAATGCACGAGCTGCCGAGGAAGAGCAGGCGATTCACGCCGGCGCGGTAGGCGCCGTGAATCGTGTTCGTCGCAATCGCGAGATTCTCGTAAAGAAAATCGGCCGGATAAATGTTGTTGGCGTGAATGCCGCCGACCTTGGCCGCGGCGATGATCGCGACCTCCGGCCGCTCCGAGGCGTAAAAAGCGTCGACCGCGCTCGACGAGTTCAGGTCCAGTTCGCTGCGGGTGCGCAGCACCAATTCGACCCCCGGCTCCTTCGAAAAGCGGCGGACCAGCGCGCGCCCGACCATGCCGTTGTGACCTGCGATAAAGAGTTTCATGGAAAAAGGTGCGGCCAAGGAGCGTGGCCGGCCGATGGAAGACGAAGATTTTCCCTACTCGCAATTACCCCGCCCATCATCGCGTTTTAGTCGCTTAGGGCTTGGGCAACGCGGCGATCTGCGCCTCCCGTTTAGCGAGCTCAAGATCGGCCTCGGTCATGATTTTCACGAGCTCCTTGAATTTGGTTTTTGGCTCCCAACCGAGCTGGCGCTTCGCTTTCGCGGGATCGCCGATGAGGAGCTCGACCTCGGCCGGCCGCTCGTAGCGCGCGTCGTATTTCACGTATTTCTCCCAGTCGAGATTCAGCAGGCCAAACGTTTCCTGAATAAACTCCTTAACCGTATGCGTCTCATTCGTCGCGACCACATAGTCGTCGGGTTTATCCTGCTGCAGCATGACCCACATCATCTCGACATATTCCTTCGCGTAACCCCAGTCCCGACGCGCGTCGAGGTTGCCCATGAACAATGAATCTTGCAGCCCGAGTTTGATGCGGGTCGCCGCGCGCGTGATCTTGCGGGTCACGAACGTCTCGCCCCGGCGCGGGCTCTCGTGGTTGAAGAGAATACCGTTCGAGGCGTGAAGATTGTAGCTTTCGCGGTAGTTCACCGTGAGCCAGTAGGCGTACATTTTCGCGCAACCGTACGGTGAACGCGGCCAGAAGGGCGTCGTTTCGGTCTGCGGCACTTCCTGCACTTTGCCGAACATTTCCGACGACGATGCTTGGTAGAAACGGCATTTCTTCACGAGACCCGCCTCGCGGATCGCCTCAAGAATGCGCACCGAACCGAGGCCCACGACGTCGCCGGTGTACTCTGGGATATCGAACGACACGCGCACGTGCGATTGCGCGCCGAGATTATAGATCTCATCCGGCTGGAGCTCGTAAAGCAGCTTCACCATCTGCACGGAATCGGCGAGGTCGCCGTAGTGGAGATGAAGCCGCACGCCATTGACGTGAGGATCGCGGTAAAGGTGGTCGATGCGGCTCGTGTTGAACGTCGAAGCGCGGCGGATCACACCGTGGACCTCGTAGCCTTTTTGCAGCAACAACTCAGCGAGATATGAACCGTCTTGACCGGTGATGCCGGTGATAAGTGCTTTTTTCATGCAGGCGGCGAAACGCTACCGACCGCGTCACCGCCACCGCAAGTCTCCAAATTCGACCAGCCCAACGTGCGCCGCGATCGCTTTGCCGAAGACAAACGGCCGGCGCGGCATCTCGGGCATTGACGCCAATTTTGCCGGTTTGTTTCTTGTTCGTCATGCATGTGACCAAACCCGTCGTGCCCGGCGTGAAATACAAACGCATCATCCTGAAGCTCTCCGGGGAGGTGCTGCGCGGCGGGAAGTCGGGCGACCCCATCGACGCTGCCACGCTCGAGAAAACCTGCAGTCAGGTAAAAGAGATTGCTGATCTAGGCGTCGAGGTGTGCGTGGTCATCGGCGGCGGCAACATCTTCCGCGGCCTCACCGGCGCGCAGCGCGGCGTCGACCGCACCACCGGCGACTACATGGGCATGCTTGCCACTGTCATCAACGCCCTAGCCCTGATGGACTGCCTGGAAAAAATGGGGGTCACCACCCGGGTCCAAAGCGCGATCCCGATGAACCAGATCGCCGAGCCATTCATCCTCCGCCGCGCAATGCGCCACCTCGAAAAGGGGCGGGTCGTGATCTTCGCCGCCGGCACCGGCAATCCGTACTTTTCCACCGACACCACCGCGGCCCTCCGTGCCTCTGAGTTGCACGCCGACATCATCATGAAGGCCACGAAGGTCGACGGCATCTACGACAAGGATCCGAAGAAGTTTCCCGACGCGGTTAAGTACGACCAGATCACGTTTATCGACGCCCTGAAGCAGCGGCTCAACGTCATGGACTCGACCGCGTTTTCGCTGTGTCTCGACAATAATGTTCCCATCCTCGTGTTCGACCTCAACGACGAGCACGCCATCCGCAAAGCCGTCCTCGGCGAAAAAATCGGCACGCTCGTCAAGAGCTGAACACTCGTCCTCGTTGGCCGCCCGTTAAAATCGCGACTCCAAAAAACAAAAACTTCCTCCCATGTCCTCCCCTTTCCTTTCAGAAGCCCAGGCCAAGATGAAAAAAGCCGTGGACCATACGCTCCACGAATTCAGCGCCATTCATACCGGCAAAGCCACGCCCGCGATGGTCGAGACGATCATGGTCGAGGCTTATGGCCAGAACACCCCGCTCAAACAGTGCGCCGCCATCAGCACGCCCGACGCGCGGCTCATTCAAATCCAGCCGTGGGACGTCAGCCTGATTAAATCCATCCTCAAGGGCGTTCAGGAGGCCAATCTCGGTTTCAATCCCATCCCCGACGGGAAAATCATCCGCATTCCACTCCCTGAAATGAGCCGTGAACGCCGGCAGGAATTCGTCAAGACCGCCCACCGTCTCGCGGAGGAAGGTCGCGTTCACGTGCGCAACGCCCGCCGCGACATCCTGGAGACAGTCAAAAAAGCCAAGCTGCCCGAGGACGAGTCGAAGCGCCTCGAAAAAGACATTCAAGCGGCGACGGACGCCGCGATCAAAAGCATCGGCGACCATCTCGCGCACAAAGAAAAAGACCTGCTCACCGTTTGAGCCAGAATCGGACCGGAGCTCACCAGGTCTGCGCAGAAATCCCGCCGACGTTTTCCTCGCTCCGCTCCCTCCGTTATCTCCAGTGAAAATCTCCGGGCAGAATTCCGTTCCGCGACGAGTGGTCGTCAAACTCGGCACCGGCGTGCTCACGACCGGCATCGGCCAGCTCGACCTCGCGCGACTTTCCGATCTCGCCGCCCAACTCGCTGCCCTCCGCGCCCAGGGCACCGAGGTGATTGTGGTTTCCTCCGGCGCGGTCGGCCTCGGGATGGGACGGCTAACACTCGCAAAAAAGCCCCGCGATCTCCCGAAAAAGCAGGCCTGCGCCGCCGTCGGACAATCGCTCCTCATGCAAGCGTGGCAGGCGGCATTCGCGCCGCATACGTTGCCCGTCGCCCAGGTGCTCCTGACGCACGAAGACCTGCGCGCCCGCGAACGTTACCTCGGGATCAAACATTGCCTGCGCGAACTCATCGCCTACGGCACGATTCCGATCATCAACGAAAACGACACGGTCAGCGCCGCCGAAATCAAATTCGGCGACAACGACACGCTCTCGGCTCTCGTCGCGAGTCTCATTGAGGCCGATCACCTCATCATCCTTTCCACCGCGCCCGGCCTGATCGATTTGAAGGGCACCGGAAAAATCATCCCGGTGGTGGAACGCATCACGGCCGACGTGGAAGCGATGGCCGGCGGCACCACCAGCGAGACCGCCACCGGTGGCATGATCTCTAAAATTTCCGCGGCCAAACTGGCGACGCGCGCCGGCTGCGGCGTTTTCATCGCCAGCGGCGCCGAGCCCGCGATCGTGGCACGCCTGCTCGCCGGCTCCGGTCCCGGTACATTCTTCGTGCCCAGCGGCCTCCCGCTCGAAGCCAAAAAACACTGGCTCGCTTATTTCCAGCGCCCCGTCGGCACGATTCACCTCAATGAACGCGCCGGTCCCGTCCTGCTTGAGCGCGGCAGCAGCCTGCTCGCCGTTGGAGTCACCCACGCCAGCGGCGATTTCAGCGCGGGCGATATCGTCAACATTTCCAGCCGCACCGGCACGATCATCGCCCGCGGTAAATCCAGCTTTGGGAGCGACGAAATCCCGGCGCTCGCAGGGCTCAAAGCCGAGGCGCTCCGCGCGCTGTATCCGCAACGCAAACGCCTCGAGGTCGTGCATCGCAACGATCTCGTGCTGCTTTGAGCCAAGCCCCAAGGGGCAAATCAACTTCCGGCCGTGACGAAGATTCATGGTCCGTCCAAAACGGACAGGTGTCCCCGTTTGCTTGCCATCGGCCGTTGCGACCGGCTGTCTAGCCCTTCCGCGCGCCCTGTGCGCGGAAAAAACTCCCGTCGATACTCCATGAAATTTACCGCCCTGGTTCCCCTGTTACTCGCCCTCGCGTCGCTCTTGCCCACGGCCCACGCAGCGTCCGCGCCCGTGACGTGGGATACCGCCGCCACGATTCTCGCTCGCATCAAGGCCCCCACGTTTCCCGCCCGCGATTTTCCGATCACGAACTACGGCGCCAAAGCGGACGGCACCACCGATTGCACGAAAGCCCTGCAAGCCGCGATCGCCGCGTGCTATACCGCCGGTGGCGGACGCGTGGTGGTGCCCGCCGGCGTTTTTCTCACCGGCGCGGTCCATCTGAAAAGTAACGTCAACCTCCACGTGCTCGCCGGAGCCACGCTGCGTTTCAGCACCGATCCCGCCGCCTACCTGCCGGTCGTCCGCACCCGCTGGGAAGGCCTAGAGTGCATGAATTACTCGCCGTTTATCTACGCCTTCGAGCAGGAAAACATCGCCGTCACCGGCGAGGGCACGCTCGACGGCAGCGCCGCGGCCGAAAACTGGTGGGGCTGGGCGCTGAAGGGCGCCGAAAAATCCACCCGTGCCACTCCCGATGTTCGGGCCCTCAACGATCTCGCCGACCGCGGCGTGCCCCTGGCCGAGCGTGTTTTCGGTGCCGGACATCTTTTGCGGCCTTCGTTCATTCAACCTTACCTCTGCAAAAACATCCTGATCGAGGGCGTCACGATTCTCCGCTCGCCGATGTGGGAGGTCACGCCTGTGCTCAGTTCCAATATCATCGTGCGCGGCGTAAAAATCGACACGCACGGCCCCAACAACGATGGCTGCAATCCCGATTCCTGCCGCGACGTGCTGATTGAGAACTGCGTGTTCGACACCGGGGACGACTGCATCGCGATCAAGTCGGGCCGCAACAACGACGGCCGGCGCATCGGCGTGGCCTCGGAAAATCTGATCATCCGCAACTGCGTGATGAAAGACGGCCACGGCGGCGTGGTCCTCGGCAGCGAGGTCTCGGGCGACGTCCGTAACGTCTTCGTCGAAAACTGTACGATGGACAGCCCCCAACTGGAACGCGCCCTTCGCTTCAAATCGAACGCCAAGCGCGGCGGCACGATCGAGAATGTTTTCATGCGCAACGTCACCGTCGGCCAGGTGGCTGAGGCGATTCTCACCATCGACTTCCTCTATGAAGATGGCGCTAAGGGCGACCACTTGCCCACGGTCCGCCACGTCCTCATCGAGAACGTCACGAGCAAGAACAGCCCGCGCGTGTTTTACGTGGCCAGTTTCAAGGGCGCGACGATCGACGACATCGTCGTCCGCAACTGCACCTTCGCCGGCATCACGAGCAGCGAGTTCATTCAGCACGCAGGGCGCATCACGCTCGACAATGTTACCATTCTGCCCGTGAAAAAATCGCCCAGCTTGAGCACACGCGAAGGCCCGCTCTGACGCTGGACGGCGCTATTAGACCTCGCTCCGGCAAACCAACCCTGGCTTCGGCCAACCGCCTCAGGCATTCGGCGCTCGGAAAATTCCTGAGATCAGGGCCGTGGGTCCGGGTGAATCAGACGGCGCCCTTATTTTATCGCGCTAACTCGCGCGCCGCCGAATCGAGCGGAAATCGTCGTCGTACCACCGATGTCATCGGTTCGATCCGGGATGAAGAAACGAACTGAGGTCGCGTCCTTGGTATTGGCTTGGCTTCGCGATCAACCATTCTCCGCAAAGCACCGAGCATGAGCCCGCCGATCAAATTCGTTCGCCTGCCACCCAATCGCGTCTGGCGAACCTATCAAGGCGGCCGGCTGCTCGACCACCTCGCGGCCGCTGCGTCGCCCGCCGATTCCCATTTTCCCGAGGATTGGATCGCGTCGACGACGCAGGCGATCAACCCGCCCGACGCCACCCGCCACCCATCGTCGGCCGGGCCGGAAGGCGTCTCGTCGGTCCTCGTGGGCTCCGACGTGATCCCGCGCAATTTCGCCGATCTGCTCGCGACCGATGCCGCCGGTTTTCTAGGTGCCGCACACGCGCGGCGCTTTGGCGCGTCTCCGCAGCTGCTGGTCAAATATCTCGATCCCTCGACCCGGCTGCACTTTCAAGTCCACCCCACCGCCGATTTTGCTCGGCGGTTTCTCGGTGCGCCCTCTGGTAAAACCGAGGCGTACCATGTTCTCGCGGTGCGCGACGATCTGCCGCACCCGCCGTTTCTCTACCTCGGGTTCCAGCGACCGCCGTCCCGCGAAAATCTCCGTCACATGATCGCAACCCAGGACATCGCGGGAATCGAAGCCTGCTTTGATCGGATCCCGGTCAGCGTGGGCGACACGTTGCTGGTGCCCGGCGGCGTGCCGCACGCGCTTGGGCCGGGATTGATGTTGGCCGAAATCCAAGAGCCGAGCGATCTCGTGGTGCGTTTTGAATTCGAGCGCGGCGGCTACGTGATACCCGAGTCCTCGCGCTTCATGGGGCGCGGCCTTGATTTCTGCCTCGATGTGTTCGATTTCGCCGCCTGGCCCGCCGCGCGTGTGTTCACGGAGGCATTCTGTCCGCCGCGCCGACGCCGCGCGCTCGGGGTCGATTCGTCCCAAGACGACCTCATTGGCCACGAGCGCACACCGTGTTTCCGCGTCCGGAAAAGTCACATCCGAGCTCCGATTGTGCGCCATGAATCCGAATGCTTCATCGGCATCGTAACCGCCGGCACCGGCACCCTCCACGTCGGAGGAGAAATCCATGCCCTGCGGACCTTCGAAAAATTTTTCATCCCGGCCACCCTCGGCCCGTGGGAACTGATACCCGCCCCTACGCTCGAACTGCTGGAATGCTATCCACCGGCGGCGTGAAGCCCGGGATCCATTTCGTGCCGGGACGAGCGCGAAATGGGCCCCTTTAAACGGCCTAAAATGGTGCCCCCGTCCGGAATTGAACCGGAATCCAACGTTTAGGAAACGCTTGCTCTATCCATTTGAGCTACGGGGACGCTGCGCCGGAATTCCGCGCATTACCTGTGGGTTGTAAGCCCAAAATGCGGGTTGACAACCCTGCTCCCAAAATCAGTTTCACCCTTCCACTTTTCGTCATGAGCACCACCGCACCCGCCACGCAGACCCTCACGCCCGCCGAGATTCCCTTCACCACTCCGGAGGTGATGCGGCATTTCGTGACCGACACGGGCAAGATTCTGCCCCGCAAATACACCCATCTGACCGCGAAGCACCAGCGCGCTATCACCCGCACGCTCAAGCAGTCCCGCAATCTGCTGCTCGCGAAGTAAGGCTTCGCCTTGCGCTTCCTTTTCAGGCCGGAGTTCCCCGCTCCGGCCTTTTTCGTGTCGTCCTGCCAGCCATGACCGCCCGGACTTATCGCGGCACCCCGCGCAACCTCGCCCTCCTCGCACAGGCTTTGCAGGCGGGAGAGCTGGTCGCCGTCCCAACGGAAACCGTCTATGGTCTCGCCGCCGACGCGCTCGACGCTCGTGCCTGCCGCAAGATTTTCACGGCCAAAGGCCGGCCCGCGAACGACCCCCTGATCGTTCACATTCACGCGCTCCGTCAACTTGAACTCGTGGCCCGGCCGAACTCCGCCGCGCTCAAGCTCGCAAAAAAATTCTGGCCCGGGCCACTCACGCTTGTGCTGCCAAAGACCGAAGCGATCTCCGCCGTCGTTTCCGCCGGACTACCGAGCGTCGCCGTCCGCATGCCCGCGCATCCGCTTTTCCGCCGGTTGCTAAAACTGACCGGCGTCCCGCTCGCCGCGCCGAGTGCCAACCGCTTCGGCTACGTCAGCCCGACCACGGCCGCGCACGTGTACGAAGGTCTCGGAAAAAAAATCCGCTACATTCTCGACGGCGGTCCCGCCCAAATCGGGCTCGAGTCCACCATCGTCGATCTCCGCGATCCTCTGCATCCACAATTGCTGCGTCCGGGCGCGATCACGCGCACCGCACTCAGCCGCGCCTTGGGCCGTCCCGTTGGAACGCCGGCCTCCACCCCCGCACGCGTCGACACGGCGCAGCTCGCTCCCGGCCTGTTGGCCCGCCACTACAGCCCGCGAACTCCCGTCACGCTCCATAAGCAACTTTCGGTCCGCGCCGCCGCGATCTCATCGGCGGACGAAGCCTGGTTGTTCATCTCCCGCCCTGCCCGCCTGCGCGGTGAAAATATTTTCTGGCTCGATGCGAAGGGAGAGTTGGGCGGTGTCGCGCACACGCTTTTCGCCACCTTGCGTCGGCTTGATCGTAGCGGCTACCGCCGCATCCACGTCGAACTTGCCCGGGGTGACGGCCTCGCAGCCGCGATCAACGATCGCCTGCGCCGCGCTGCGGCCCGGTGAAAGTTTGTTGCGCCTAGATACGGGCGCTTACGACACCGGGGCCAAGGTCTCCGCGACCGGCGTCCGATAAGCTTTCGCGGCCGGTACGGCGCCCCCAAGGGCGCACAGCGCAATCATCGCAACGGGGCAAATCCAGAGGACCGGATGCATCGCCGCCACCTCGAGGACGACGCCGGTCTGCGCGCGGATCACTCCGGCCACGGCCACCAGCAACGCGCCATAAATCGCAAATCCACCCACCGCGCCGAGCAGGCCGATGGCCGCGGCTTCCGCCACAACCGCACCGAAAATCGTCCGCCGCCGCGCTCCTAGCGCGCGCAGAATCGCGAGGTCGCGCTGCCGCGCACTCATCGAATTATAAATGCTCGCGAGCACCGAACCGGCCGCGACGAGCGCAACGAGGTACGCCACCAGCGCGAGCACCTGGTCGAACCATGAAATTTTACCGAACAATTCCGCGATGATCGCGTTCACCGGATAAGCCAGCGTCAGCCGGTTGCCCTGTTTGTTGATCATTACGTCGAGCATCATGCCCGCCGTCTGCGCCCGCAGTTGCACCAACACGGCACTTACATCGGTCGCCGCTTTCGCGTCGTGGCCACTCATCGTCTGCACGCCTTGCAACGGAATCCAAACGACTTTGTCCGCCGGCGTGTTGGTCGGCGCGAGCACGCCCGCGACGGTATACGTCTCCGCGTGTTCGTTCTTGGGATCGAAAGCCAGACCGTGAAAGGGATGGAACGTGTCGCCAGCTTTCAGACCCAGCCGGTCCGCCGCGAAACTTCCCACCACGGCTTCGCGCGCGGCCTCACCGAAAATTTTTCCGCCCGGCTGCACCGCATATTTTTTCCCCGCTGCGTACTCCACCGTCGTGAAAAGTTCAGGCAGGGTGCCGACGATGCGATATCCGCGCAGGTTGTCGCCCACCGCAATCGGGATCGCGGTCTTCACCGCCGGATGACGCTTGATCGCTTCGTAGTCACTCCAGGCCAAATTCCCCGGCGAAGCCTCCAGATGAAAAATCGCGTTGAGCACAAGCTGTAGCTTTGAACCACGCGCACCGAGCACGGCATCGAACGCCGTCGACGTCGAAACGAAGGCCGCTTGCGCCTGCGCCTTTACCATCCACACGGTCATCAGCAAACCGCACGCGAGAGCGATGCTGCCGGCTGTGATGAGCGTCGAAAGCGCGTGCTGGCGCAGCGAGCGGTATATAATGAGCGGGAGCGTCACGGTGAAAGCACGCCGCGGGCGGCAGCGTTAATGACCTTGAAATCCTGCACGCCCGCGAACTGCGCGAGCACCGCTTCGTCGTGGCTCACCAACAAAAGTGCCGCCCCGTTTTCCCGGCAAACTTCCCGGATCAGCGCCAGCGCCTCATGCGCGTGCACACGGTCGAGATTGCCCGTCGGCTCGTCCGCGAGGACCAGCTTCGGCCGGTTCGCAAGCGCGCGGGCGACCGCCACGCGCTGCTGCTGGCCCGTGGAAAGTTGGCGCGGAAAATGGCGCAGCCGGTGCCCCAGTCCGACGCGCGTCAATAACTCCGTGGCCTGTACGCGATCAGCGCCGCGCGGCCCGAAGCTCATGCCCAGCATCACGTTTTCCAAAACCGTGTAGCCCTGCAGAAGATTAAAAGTTTGGAAAATGTAGCCGAGTTTTTCCGCCCGCAACTGGTCCCGCCGCGACTCGGTCAGCGCCGCCATGTCGATACCGTCGATCTCCACGCGTCCCCCATCCGCCGAGAGAATGCCGGCGATCAAATTCAAAAACGTGGTCTTCCCCGACCCGCTCTCCCCGCGCAACGCCCGCTGCTCTCCCGCCCCGAGGGCGAAAGCCGGGACACGCACGATCTCGACGCGCCCACCTTCGGGGACCTCGAACGATTTCGTCAGATCGGTGACAACCAGCATCGTGCGGAAGTTAAGGAATCGCGGCCTGCACGCCAACTGTTTCTCACCGGGCCGCCCACCATGAGGGAAAGCCTGCGACGCTCCAAACCTGGCGCCCGACGCTGCATCGAAAAAAGAGCACCGCGTCGGGAGCGAAGTCGCGCGGGGCCGCGCCGCACGCGACTCATTCCGATTTTTTGCGGGGCCGCGGACGGCGCCCGCCTTTTTCACTGCCAGCGTCGTCTTCGGCAAACTTCGTGGCTTTCGCGTTCAACCAGATTTCGTCCTTCGCGTTTTTGTTTAGCCAGAAAATTTCTCCCGCATGTTCGACGAACACCGGCTTTTCGCGCGACTTCCCCGGCACTTTCAAGCCAGCAGCGACCACGGTCGCGAGCAGATCCTCCGGCGAACGCGCGAGCTCAGCCGCGACGCGTTCGAGTTTACCGGCGAAGCCACCGGTCTTCGTTTCCTTAAGCAACAAGCGTACTGCGCCCAATACATTACCGGAAACCGACGCGGCCGACTTGGGCTTGGTTACCGCCGCCACTTCGGCGGCCGGCGCAGGCGCCGGCGGAGTTTGATCCGAGGACGCGGCTGGAGCGGAGACCGTCGATTCCGATGCGGGCGTTTCGTCCCCCTTTTCACGTCCATTGATCCAGATGCCGCCGCGCTGATCCTGGTTGAGCCACCAGACATGTTCGCCGATTTCGAGGTTAACCGGCTTGTCGGCCGGTGTTGCAGGCAACACCAGACCCAGAGCGGCAAAGCTCGCCATTAAATCCGCTTCGCTGCAGCGCAGGGCGCGCGCCAGAAAAGTCGTGCTGCCTGAACCGCCCGGTCCACGCCGATTACGGCGCATGAGCGGACGCACTTTTTCCAGGATCTCGATGCCTCCGTCGATCGGCGTGCCCAATGCCGGAGCGACTGTCGCGGGCACCGGGGCATCGGACGCGGGCCGGTTGTCAGCTTTGGACGCGCGCGATTCCCGAGGGCGAGGCTGAAACACGGGCGCTTCAGCGCGCGGCACCCCCGCGTTCGAATCAGCCGGAGCCACGCCGACTCCCGAGGCCCCAGCGACCTCTGCTTCCGGCGGCGCGAAAGGCGTGGCCTTCACCGTCCGGAATACAGGGCGCGGCTTCTCCTTGGTGTTGATCCACAGTTCGCCGCGGCGGTTGATGTTGAGCCAAAAAAGATCGCCGTCGAATTCGACGTAGGCGGGCAGTGAATCCTCGTCTTCGGGGACCACAAATCCGCATTCTTTCAGCGCGCCGATGACATCGGCGTCGCTGAAATCCCATTTCTTCGCGAGATAATCGACGCCCACCGACATGCCGGGACCGCGTTGATTGCGGCGCATGTGGGGCTTCATCGCTTCGAAAAACGACGGTAGTTCCTCCTCCTGGCCGAGCTTGTCCCATTCGTCCTTCGGCGCTTCGTCTTCCTGCAATTCAGGATCGCCGTCGCGTTCCGTGTCACGCAGTCGGCGGAAACCATCTTCGGGCGCGGCTTTTTCGGCGATCACGCTCTCGGGCTTTTCCTCGGCGATCGCGGACGGCGCTGCGGCCGTCGCGTTTTTGAACTTAGCCTCGAATTCCGCCCGGAGTTTTTCCGCTTCCGTCTTGGCCGCGGCGGCCGCGGCATCCTGCAACGTCCAGTCACGCTGCGTCGAGCGACGCGCGAGGCCGGTGAAGGCGAGCATGTTCTCCGGTTGGCTATAAAACGAAATGATCTCCCACTCTTCTTTGCCGAGATCGTTTAAAAATTTTTCCATGAGCACGGGCGTGGCGAAACCGCCGCGGCCGCTCGTGATAACCTTATATTCCCAAAGTGACATAGAGAGTGGTTGAAGAAGCTAAAGTTAACCCATCCCAAATGGTCCCCGGCTTGCCGAGTCAAATCGCGACGAAGCCGATTGCCACGGCGTGCTGCGCGGCCCTGCCAACGACTATTTGCGAGACCAATGGAGGCGGGGTGTCCTCGCGCACGCCCAGACCGCAGGCCTCGTGATTCACGATCCACACGCCGCACACCGGTCGGTTACCACCGTCAAACACCGGGATCGGCGCGATCGCTTGAAACACAAAACCCTCGGTGCCGTAGTCGCCGCCGTTTTCCTCGACCGTTCGCCCGTCCTCGACCAGCGCAACGTTGGCTCCCTCACGACTGAGGCGCGGTTTCTTGACGTAGCTCGCGCGGGTGCCCGCGGCGTCGACGAAAGGCCCGGGCGTTTCGTAGGCCGGCAGCAAATTGGCGTGACCGGGAAACAGTTCCCACAGCACGGGCAGCAGGCCTTTGTTGCTCAAAAGCAATTTCCACGGCGGCTCGATGAAAAGATTCGGCGCCGACTCGACGTACTCGGCGAACGGCTCGTGCCACATCCACTCCCACGGATAAAGTTTGAACAGCGCCTCAATTGCAGTCCCGCGTTCATCGACAAATCGTTTCGCCCCGGTGTCCCAGCCAAGGGCGTCGATCGCCGTGCAGTGCACGCCGAAACCCGCCTGCGTGCAGGTGTCGGCGAGATACGCGAGCGTCTGCTCGTCCTCCGGCAGATCGCGTACGCCAGCGAAATGAACGCTATCGCTCGCCACATGGCGCCATGCCTCGATTAAGCGCTCGTGGATGGAATTGAACTGGTCGCCCTCGGGAAATCGCTCCTTCAACCAATGCCATTGGACGACCGACGCCTCCACGAGGGCAGTAGGGGTGTCCGCGTTGTACTCGAGCATTTTCGGCGGCGAGCTTCCGTCATAAGCGAGATCGAAACGCCCGTACACGCTCGGATCGTCGCGTTCCCACGAGGCCAGGATCGCCGGCACCGCGCGCTCCGGAATGCCGAGGCGCGACCACCATCCGCGATCGACGACCGCTTGGGCCGCCTCGATGCACAGCGCATGCAGCGTGTTGGCGGCCGCTTCGAGTTCGTCGACTTCCCGCGCGCTCAATTCGTAATACGCGCTTTCGTCCCAATATGGTCCGGTGTCGTGCGTGTGATACGTAAAGCCGAGGGCCTCGACTTGCGCGCGCCAATCCACGCGCGGTGAGAGCGAAAGACGTTTCATCGCCCGCCGACTCCCTCATCACGTTGTCCCTTACTGACACGCCGCTCCGCGCCCGGCCACTTGTAACCTAATAGGTTACAAGTGGCCTTTTTCCCGAGTGAAACGGGCGGGATCGAAAACGGCGGAAACGGGGGCATGAACTTTCGATTTTCAAGACGCGGCCGGATGCGACGACGAGCCGAAGCCGCCGTGCAAAACCGGCGCGGACCGCGGCGCCGCGGCCGAACCCGGACGTTGCGCCGTCGGGACGGTCGGCGTGGAGGATTGGAATCGCGACAGCCCGCCGGAGCTTCCGCTCCTGAAACCCCGCGTCGCGAAACTGTTGCCCGCTGCTTGGGCCTGGCGCTGTTGCTCGCGCAATTCAACGTCATCGGGTTGAGCCGCGCTCCGCCACACGCCGCCCCGAAACCACCCGCGACCGGCCTCGTATGAGTTATAGGGCAGCGGAAACCACATATGATAGGGCAAGTGATAATAACCACGCCCCTGCTGAAACGCGTTGTTCGGGTACTCGGTAGCGGCGTTCGCGAGCGGCGGCAATTCGTCCACCAGGATTTCCTCCGTCGGCGAACAACGGGAGAGGCTGAAGGCGAGCGGCAGTCCGATCGCGCCGGCGGCGATCAGCAAAGGTGTCAGCACCTGGCGCGACATCCGCGACCGGGCCGGGCCGGCACCGGCGCAGAGACTACGCGAATCGGGATCGATCTTCACCCCATGATCGCCGCCGCGACGACGATACACACGCCGATGATCACGGCCGCACCGATGAGGGCTGCGGCGGTGTTGCGATGCTTGAGAATCTCCTCGTGCAAGTTCCCCGGCGTGCAAACGTCGAAGAGCTTATAGCCGACAATCGCGAGGCCGATGCCGAGCAGCGAAAACAGCACCGTGTAGAGCACGGCCTGTCCGAGCGAAGCCGCGTGCCAGTCGAGACCCGACTGCGCGAGCGGAAGCGAAGCAGGGATGGATGTCATGTGAAATGAACGAACGCGGCCGAACACGCGGACGCAGACCGGCGCGTAAATAATATCCGGCGGATTTAGAAAAATCGCCGTGCAGTCCAACGCGTCGCCAAGCCGTTGGGACGATGAGCGGACATCCATTATGTACGCGTAATCTGTTCTTCCCCGGAACGTGACCTGCGCGGGTTGTATTCCGCAAATCGCGATCTTCGCATCAGAGCGCATGAAAGCATTTCCCTTGAGCCTCACCGCGCTGTGCTACGTCGCATGCGCCATCCCCGTCACCTACTCACAAGTAGCCGCGATTGCCTTCGCGAGTTCCAATTCACCGAACACAGCCGACGGTTCGAAAGAAAAGACCGTTCGACTCGAAGAAATCGAAGTGACCGAAAAGCGCACATCCGCGCTGACGCAAGCCCCGGTCGAGAGCCGGCTGGATACCGTCCAGCCGCAGTCGATCGTGGAGGTCTCCACGATCAACAACTCAATCGCGCCCTCCGCGGACTACACGATGATCGCCAATCTCACGCCCAGCGTGACGACCGTGCAGGCGAACGGCCCCGGCCTAAGCGAGGCAAAGAACATTCTCCGCGGTTTCACCGACGGCCAATACAACATCACTTTCGACGGCATTCCTTTCAGCGATAACAATTCGTTCTCGCACCACTCCACGAGTTATTTTCCGGCGAAGCTTATCGGCCGCATGATTGTCGATCGCGGGCCGGGTACGGCGAGCACGATCGGACAAGCGACGTTCGGCGGGACGATGGCCATGCTGTCCAAGGATCCGCGAACCACCGACGGCATTGTACCGACGCTCAGCTACGGGAGCTTCCGGACCTTCGTCGGGCACCTTGAGGGGAGCTCGGCAAATTTCGCTCCGCTCGGCGGCGCCTCCACGATCGCGAGTTACCAGTACCTGACTTCGGACGGCTTCCTCACGCATTCGTACGAACGCCGGCACACGCTCTACTTCAAGCATCTCCAGCCCGTCGGCCCGCACACCACCCTGACGTTTCTCACCACTGAAAACTGGATCAAGTTCGGCACGCCACCTTCTGTCACGCAGGCCACCATCGACGCCAAGGGGCGCGATTACGGCCTGGTCGACGATGCGAACAATATCCTATCGCCGCTCTACAACTATCAGAAGAAGGAAGCGGACTTCAGCTACATCGGACTGGAGACCGATCTCGGTGGAGGCTGGCACGTCGGCAACAAGGTGGGCACGTACCTCTACGACAACGACAGCTACCAGACGCCGACCCAGGGAACCAAGACCGCGAAGGCCAACATCGGTGGCACCTACCAATTGAACTACTATCGCGCGTGGTTCGATCACGCGGAGCTCACCCACGAGGACGAACATGGCACATTCAAGACCGGCGGCTGGGGCGAGTACGTCCGCAATGATCGTTATCAATACCTGATCGATTATACTCGCGGCGGCGTCCTCGATTTCAATGTCGCGACGACTGCACCCGACGTGGGGACGCTCGCCGCCACCACGTACCTCATGAAAAACTACATGCGGACGGCCCAGCTGTTCGCGGAGTACGACTGGCACCCATTGCCCGATCTTTCGATCAACGCCGGCGTGCGATACGCCCATTTCCGTCGCGACATCGAGGCGCCGGTGAATCAGACGACCCGCCTGCGTTACTTCGGCGAGCGCACGGACACGAACACGATGCCGAGCATCGCGATCAACTATCGTCTGAAACCCGAGTGGTCCGCGTACGCGCAGGTCGCCAAGGGATTCCTGGCTCCAAATCTCCAG
Source organism: uncultured Opitutia bacterium (assembly GCA_903919985.1). Classification (GTDB taxonomy): domain Bacteria; phylum Verrucomicrobiota; class Verrucomicrobiia; order Opitutales; family Opitutaceae; genus Tous-C4FEB. The sequence continues at coordinate 52,162 of CAIXKG010000004.1, forward strand.
CTATTCTACGTGCCCGAGCCATCGAAGAACAACGTGAAGCCACAGGAGACGATGAACTACCAGATCGGCACCGTCTATAAGACTGGCCGCCTCAATGCCGACATCGACGCATACTGGATCGATTACAAATACCTGCCCCTCACGATCACCGATACCGCGACGAGCCAACAGTACTATGCGCTCGCCAGCGGTGCCTACTACAGCGGCATCGAGTCGCAGGCGACGCTTTCGGTCGGGGGCGGCCTCAGCCTCCACGCCAACGGCTCGATCAACCGGGCGGTCTACAAAAAGTCCAAGCTCGATATCCCCGGCGTTTCGCGCTCCACGGCGCTTCTCGCCTTGATCTACAACCACGGCGGCTTCTTCGCTTCGCTTTCCGATAAATACGTCGGCGAACAGAAAATTTATGGGTCCGGACTCAATCCCGATATCGCGTCCACCCTCAAGGTCAGCGTCGCCGCGCCAAGCCGCTGGTCCGAGGATCTGGCGTTCGGCTACAGCCAGAGCCTCAAGCACCGGAACTTCATCCGGAGCCTGAAGATCAAGGTGCAGGTCGACAATCTCCTCAATCGCCAGCAGCAGGTCGTCAGCTCGGTCAGCGCCGCGGCGGTGCGATCGTTCATCGTGCTGCCGGGCCGCAATTACTTCTTCACGTTCTCGGGGGAGTTCTGAGCTCAACTCACAGGCCTGCTGTGAAACAGCTCCGTCAGCTTCACCTCTATCTGGGGGTTTTGTTTGCGCCCCTCCTGGTCTTCTTCTCTGCGACCGGCGCGTGGCAGCTCTTCGGGCTGCACCAAAACGCGAAGGATGGTAGCTACGCCGCTCCCTCACCGCTCGTCGCCATGGCGGCGGTGCACAAACACTCCCACCTCCCGGGCACGCTGAACCAAGCCGCGACTCCGCTGCGTTGGTTCAGTCTTGCCGCCTCGCTCGGTCTCATCGCCACCACGGCCCTTGGGATCGCGATGGCGTTTCGCTACACCGCCAGCCGGGCACGTGTCGCCGGTTGCCTCGCCGCCGGCACCGCCGTGCCGGTCATTCTCCTCCTCATCTATCGCTAGTTTTTCCCATGCACTCCGCTCCCCTCTCCCGCCGCCAGTTCCTCCGGTCCGCCGGAGGCATCACCTTCCTTGCGCTCGTCCCCACGAGCACCGGGCTCTTCGCCGCCACCGAGAAACTCAAACCCATGTCGGTGCCGGTCTTCACCGCGCTCCCCTACGTGCAACCCGGGCCGCAGGCGAAACTCGTCCCCGGCGCCGAGATCGCGCGGCTCGCGTGGCAAACCGAAGGCACCGAGGCGAACTTCGAGGTCAGTTTCGGTCGCAACAATTCGTATGGCCAGACGGCGTCGATCGAGCGCACGTCGCGCGACTACAGCGGGCGGGGCGACAAGGGCAGCCGTTTCAACTACGTCACCGCGTTCGCCGGCCTCCAGCTTGGCACGGAGTATCGTTATCGCGTACGCTGCAACGGCGCGACCATCGCCGAGGGTTACTTCACGACCCGGCAGCCCCGCGGCCGCAAAATTCGCTTCGCGGCTTTCGGCGACAACGCCTTTGGCGATCCCGGCGAACGCGCCATCGCTTATCAAGCATACCGCGCCAACCCCGACTTCATCCAGAACACCGGCGACAATGTCTACGACGCCGGCCTCGACTCGGAATATACCCGTCACTTCTTCCCTGTCTACAACGCCGATCATGCGAGCCCGCAAATCGGCGCGCCACTGCTGCGCTCGATCCCGTTCTATGCCGTGCTCGCCAATCATGATGTCGAGGGCTTCATGCCCGAGTCGAAAATTCCCGCGGCCAACTTCGAACTCTACGCCGACGCGCTCGCTTACTACACCAATTTCCATTTCCCGCTTAACGGTGTGCCGCAGCCGACGTTTCAGACGATGATGCACGGACCGGAAAAACGCCTCGCCGATTTCAAGGCCTGCGCCGGAGCCCGTTTCCCTACGATGGCGAATTATTCTTACGATGCGGGCGACGCCCACTTCCTTTGCCTCGACTCCAACAACTACACCGACGCCACCGATCCGGCACTCCAACAATGGGTCGCAGCTGATCTCAAGGGCAGCGACGCACGCTGGAAATTTGTCACGTTTCATCACGGCGCCTTCAACATCGGCCTGCATCACCGCTACGAGCAACAGATGCGGGTACTGGCCCCGATCTTTCAGGAAAACGGCGTCAACTTCGTGCTGAGCGGACACGAGCACAATTACCAGCGCACCGTTCCGATCCGCTTCACGCCCAAAGACGTCACCAAGGCGCACGCGATCCACACGAAGGCTCGCGGTGTGACAGGTGACTTCAAACTCGACCTCGCATTTGATGGCGTGACGAACACGAAGGCGAACGGGGTGATCTACATTACAACCGGAGCCGGCGGAAAATATCTCTACGACCCAGAGTACAACAACGCGCCCGAAAAATGGGTGATTCCCGAGGACGGCAATCTGGCATTCACCGTAAAACTGATTTCCGATCGGCACTCGCTCACCGTCTTCGACGTCGAACGCGACGAAGTTCTCCTCCGACAAATCGACGAGGAGGGCAATGAAATCGATCGCATCCGCGTAACGGCCTGAACCCTCACGTCGGGACGGGCGGCGACATCAGAGTGAAAGTCAATCGTTGCGGCGTCTCGCTCGCCGCCGTGAGCGTCCAACCCATCGCCTCGGCAAAGGTGCGCGCAATCGGCAATCCGAGCCCGAGATGCGCGCCGCCCGTGCGGGCCTTTTCTTTTCGCCAGAAACGATCGAACAGCCGGGAGACGTCCGCCGTCTCAAGATCGTCAGTCGTATTGGTGATGCACAAGGCCACCCGATGGCCAACCGTCTCGACACCGACGACGATTTCTCCCCCCTTCGGCGTATAGCAAAGGGCGTTCTCGCAGAGGTTGGTGACGATGGATTGAAGCAGCGTTGGATCGGCCGTGACCGGCGCCGCCTGGGTCGAAACCTTCACCGACAACCCGAGGTCATGGGCGCGTTCCGCGTAGTTCGGCCAAACCCGCTGAAATATATCGTCCAGCACCACGGACTCATTGCGGACGGCGAGCTGACCCTGCTCACTGCGGGCGAGGGCCAGCATGTGCTCCACCAGTTGCTCCATTTGCAGGCTGATCGCGAGGGTTTCGCGATCCGTGGACCGGTCACGGGTGTCCGGCCACTTGAGCGAACACTCGGCCGCGCTCCGCAACTCCGCGAGGGGCGTGCGAAGCTCGTGCGCCAAGTCCGCGCTGAATCGCCGCTCGCGTTCGAACGAGGCTTCCAGCCGGGCCAGCAGATCGTTCAACCGCCGCGTGATCGGCTGCAGTTCGGCGGGCGCACCGTCGGTCGGGAAACGCGTCGCCAACGAACGGGCGTCGATGTCGGCCGCATACTCGCCGAGAACATGCAACGGGCTTAGGCCGCGGCGGAGCGCATGCGGTACAAACCACACCGTCGCGGCGGTGAGTCCCGCCGCACAAGCGATCAACAGCCAAAGGAGCCGGCTGAGAGTCGCATCGAGCGGTGCGCGCTCGACGGCCACCACGATTTGTAGTTCCGGTTGCAAGACCCGGTCCGCGGCGGGATCACGCGGGCGAAAAGTGAACCCGATGGCACGGCCAGATTCTCCATTCGGAAGCGGCAAATCCCAAATCCGCGGTTCCGCGAGCGTGCCAAAGACGGTCGGCAGGCTCCCGTCCCGTAGTGAGCCCGAGCGAGCGAGCGGCCGCCCCTGATCCCAGATTTCAAAAAAATCGTGCGGCGTTTTCTTGTCGAAGCCGCGCATGAAGCGGTTGGAGAAAATTACTTTTACCCCGCCGGGGCTGGGTAGCGTCATCGTGCAGATCGCGTGGGACTTCACCTGCAGCGCGTCGTCGAACTGGGTGATCGCGGTGTGGCGGGCCGCGAAATAGAGGGCGAGCAAGCCACCGCCAAATACCGTCAGTGCCGCGCTGAGCAATTCGCGCGTGAGTCGACGGCGAATGGAATTCATCGCGCGCTGGTCACGGCGGGGTTCGTGTCGAACACGTAACCGAAGCCGCGGCGCGTGTGGATCAAGGTGGCGGCCTCGCCAACGGCGAGTTTGCGGCGCAGCACGCACACGGCCGAGTCCACGACGTTGCTCGTCGGATCGAGCTTGGCGCCGTAAAGGTGGGCTTCGATCTCGCCGCGGGACACGACATCGCCGCGGCGTTTCGCGAGATACTCAAGGAGCTGGTATTCGCGCGCCGTGAGTTCGAGCTTCGTGACACCGCGGCGTGCGGTGCGAGCAAAGGTGTCGATTTCCAGATCGCCGACGGCGAGGAGCGTTTGCCTACCGCCGCCGGACCGGCGGCAGAGCGCCTGCACTCGGGCGAGGAATTCCTCGAGCGCAAAGGGCTTCACGAGGTAATCGTCGGCCCCGGTTTGCAGACCGCGCACGCGGTCTTCGATCGTGTCGCGCGCCGTGAGAACCAACACACGGACATTGCGCTGCCGGCGGCGCAACTCCGTGAGGACCGAGAGGCCGTCGCGCTTGGGCAACATCAAATCGAGCACCATCGCGTCGTAGTCCTCGGAATCGGCGCGCCACAGGCCTTCCTCGCCGTCGGCCGCCGCGTCCACCGCGTACCCTGAGCGCTGGAGCGCGACGGTGAGACTGGCTTGGAGGCGCTGGGAATCTTCGACGAGTAACACACGCATGGGAGCGGATCTCGGAGAATGATCGGGACGATTCGAAAACGCCGACCAAAATTCGGCCGCCGGTGTGACGGATGGGTTACTTTTTCCACTGAACGCTCAGGCTGAATTCGGGGCCGTTGACCTCGACTTCTTTCAACCGGGTGCGATCGCCGGTGTAATCTTGCGTGGAACGGTTGCTGAGATTCGCCGCCGCGAACTGGAAGCGCATGGCCTTCGATAGTTGGTAAGTAAACCCGAGCTCGAAATCCCAACCGGCCCGCCGGAGCAAATCCCGACCGGGTGAAACCACGCTTTCGAGCGTCTGCCCGCGGTAGCGCGCAGTGAGTTCCATGGCGGCGGCTCCGCGTACAAATTGCGCCGCGGTGGAGATCTGATGGTTCGCCTGGCTCGGGAGCGGCACCGACTCGCCCGGGCGGTCGGGCAAATCGGCACCACTCCGAAGGAGCGTATAGGAAAGCGCCGGGGTGAACTTCACGCCGGCGACCGCCAGGGGAACAGCATTGCCCTTCCAACTCGTCTCGAGGCCGACCACGTGCGCGCGTCCTCCATTAATGCGACGGCGCTCGAGATAGGGACCGAAGGGAAACAGATTTACCGACTGCTGAGACTCGACGATGAAACGCGAAATGTCCTTCGCGAACACCGCCGCGGAAAAAAGCCCGAGCGACTCGCGGTAGAGATCCGCGGAGAGGTCGTAATTGATCGACTCGTAGGGGCGCAGCGTCGGATTGCCGGACTGCACACGGCGATCGACGAAATTGAACTGCTGCGTCGGCAAGATGTCGCTGTACGACGGGCGCGACAATGACCGCGTGACGGAACCCCGCACAATTAGGCCCGGGGCCGCATCGAGTCGCACATGCAGGCCGGGCAACACGTGCAAATACGACGATCCCGCCGCCACGGAAGAGACACTCTGGAGCGCGCCCGCGACGCTGAACCCAAGACGGTTGGCGTCACCCTGCACATCGGTCCCTTCCAACCGCACGCCGCCCAATACCGTCCAGCGATCAAGCTTCCACTGCGCCATTCCGTAACCGGCCCAAATCGATTCCGTGACCCGGTAGTCCGTGGACGCATTGGCGATAGCGGTCTCGAAGGCATCAGTCTGAAAAAATCCGGGCGACGCCGCGAGCAGAGCCGCGACGGCGGCCGTGCTCGGGATCGGACCAAAGCGATAGATTCCGTCTACAGTCGTGAAATCCGCCGAGCGCACAAGGCCGACCATCGAGAGTGGAGCGGAGGAGGCGTCGAAAATCTGGCGATCCGAATCGGCCGTGCGGTGACGCTGCTGGAACTTGACCCCAAACTTGACGAACGACTCGCCCGGCACGGAGCCGAGCTCACGCTGGAAATTCACGCGGCCCGAAATTTCGCGATCGCGCGTCTCCGTTCGAGCGCGCGAAAAACTATCGAAGCGGTAGCGAGTGGGGTCGAACGGGCTCGCCGCGTCGGCGGGATTCGTTTCATCGACGAAAGCGTAGGTTGGGCGAAAAGGATCCGCGCCCAGATCGTAACTCGCGCGAAACGTCCGATCGCTCTTGAATACCGTATCGAGCGTATGCGGGTCGCGATCGCGCGTGAGCACGAGCCCGAGCGCCGCGTCGAGTTTCGAGTCTGGCCGCCGCACGTCGCCGCCAAACGAAAACGAACCGGAGTCGCGCTCGGTCGTTTGCTCCTGCTCGCGGCGCTCCAAATGCACGCCGGAAAAAAGTCCGCGCGCCGGCGTAAGTTCGAGGGCTCGACCCTCGGCGACGTCGAAACGCATCCGACGTCGGCTGCGCACGCTCGTGTCGCGAGCGAGATTGGAGCGAAGAAAAAGCGTCAGGTCGCCGAGCCGCGCGTCGGCGTTCAGAAGCCCACCGTAGCGCCGGCGATGTTCCTCGGTGATTTCGAGCCGGACGAGCGTGTAGGCAGGGATGAGTTGCCCCGTGAACGGCGCGGGTCCGGGTGACAGAATCGAAGGCCAGTCGTCATCGGTCTCGTTGTTTTCCCGTCGCCGATATTGATCGTCGAAATTAACCGTCGCAATCAGCCCGCCGGCGGATTTCGGGCCGAGCCAGTGCACCGGCAACCCCTGCGTGAAGCTATTGCGGATACCAGGCCGATTTTCGATCGGTGCAAAGGTGAGTTGGTGGCGCCCTTGCGCGTACGCCGCCTTGATGTTCTCGGAACTTTGCGTCGTGACATTGATCGCTCCGCCGAGGGCGTCGGCGTCGAGGTCGGGCGTGAGTGACTTGGCGACTTGTAGCGATTTCACAATCTCGGGCGGCACGGAATCGAGCGGGTTGCCACGCCCGCCCTGCCGCTGCCCGTCGACGGTCACCCGCACAAAACGCGAGTCGAGGCCTCGCATCGAGACGTTGGTCGAGCCGTCGGCACCGCGCGTCACCGAAACGCCCGCGGTGTCCTTGATGAGATCGGTTGCGACCTGCGCGGCGGGCCGGTCGAGCGCGCGTCCGGTGATCGACTCGACAAGACCGGCGGCGGAAGTCCGGTCGCCGAAGTTAGCCGCGGCTTCGCTCGCACGGTCGGCGACGACGACGCGGTCAAGTTGAACAATCTCCGCGGCCAAGGCGAAAGGCGTCGGCCAATTTTCCCCATCTCCAATCGTGAGCGTGGTGTTGAGCGTGCGATGCCCGGCGGCGGTGACGACGACGCTATAGCGTCCCGGTGGCAAATCGTCCGCCGCGATGCCGCCGGTTTCATCCGCGGTGAAGGCGCGGTTGCCGATCACGACTTGGGCTTCGACGAGGGGCCGGGCGTTGCCTTCGTCCACGACGCGAACCCTCAGCGACGCGGCATCCGCCGGCACGAGTAAGGCGAGAGTCAGCGTCGCACAACCGAAGGCGCAGCGCGGGGAACGGAAGAACGAGGTGGGTTGGCCCATGAGTAACGGAAATGAGATCAGACCGCAGAAATACGGCGACACGGCGCCGGTAGAATTTGGACCGAGCGTGCAGCCGTCCTCACCGCAGTTTCACATCCTCGCAAATCCGCCCAAACGTCTCGGCGCGAAACGCGGTGAGGCTCACGCGGGCGCCGTCCACCGAGACGAGCGCCACGCTGGGCGGCTCCGTGAAATACTTCCACTGGGAGTTCCACGGCGTCGTCAGCATGGCGTAGGGCGCGGAGCCGCCGCCGCCATTGTTGATGTGATAGATCGTGCGGCTGAGCTTGATGCGCGGGCCCGTGTAGTCCGGAAGGTAGAGCGGTGTCGACGGTGTTACCTCGAGAAAGGCGAAGTTGTGTTCATCACCCGAGAGGAACGCCAAAAACTTCCGGCTCCGGTTCACGCACAGTTCGAGAATTTGATCGCGGCGCTCGAGAATGCCGACGGCCACGGGTACCCCTCGCACTTTAGCGCGCGCGATATTGGTGCCGTCGTACCACATCGCGCCGTTGGCGTGATCCCCGTTCGGGAAAACGGCGCTGTGGGTATTGACGAAAATGTGCTCGATGGCGGGATCCGCCTCGTAGTGCGCGATCATCGCCTGCAACCAGGCGAACTGCTGGTCCATGACGTAGCCCTCGGGATTGCCGCTCATTTTCGGATCTTGGGCGGCCCAGTATTCGGTGTTGAGCACGATCATCGCGACATTGTCGTAAGTGTAAGCGTACACGTTTTCCAGGTACGTCGGAAAATCTGTGCGCGCCGGATCGGGATCGTAGCGGCTTCCATCCTCGCTCGCCGGGCCGTTTTTCGGATGGACGAACGCTCGCGCAAACACGGCTTCGCCGGAATCCGTCGCATAGGGAAATCGTTCCATTTTTGGCGAGCGTTTCGTGACGGTATCCATGGCGAAGCTCATCGTATTGGTCTCGTGATCGCCGAAGCCAACGTAGACCGGAATGTGGCACCAGAACGGATCGAGCGCGCGTTTCCAGTTGGCGTACTCGAGCAGATGGCCGCCCTCGCTCACGTTGCCGCCGTTGGTGATGTCGCCCGACGCTTGGAGGAAGACGGCGTGACGCGACACGGCCGCGGCCATGACCGCGCGCGTCGAAGAATAGTTCGTGCCGCCAAAATCGCGTTCGCCGCCGCCGGTCGTCGCGCGATTCGCGCTGGCGAACGCAAACGTGAATGGTTTCCTCGCGCCCGGCTCAGGCGCGGTCGCGAATTCGCGCCGGCACTCACGCGTGCCGTAGGTAATCGCGTAGGTGTAACGCGTGGCCGGCCGCAAGCCGGAGAGTGCGATCTCGTGATGCGTCCCGGCGGCATCGTCGCGGAAAATTTTTCCTTCCACCGCGATCGTCGCAATCAGAGGCACCTGGGTTTCAAATGAGATCACAGATCCGTTGGGACCGAGCTCATTCACGAACGGCCCCTCGATTATCGTCGGCAGCACACGATACGGTCCGGTGCCCTCAAATGCGACCCGGCCTTCGTAGACGATGCGGCCGTCGGCGTTGCTCACGCGATAGCCGAGGATACCGGAGCCGCTGACCTGCAATTTCAGAAAGTCGTTCGGTCCATTGAAAGCGGATTTGATCTCAAGCAGCGCCTTGCCGCCCTGCACCTTCGCGCCCTTCGCGAGAAAGGCCACGGTCGGAAAATCGGTCGCCTCGTTGTACGGTCCATACGCGATCGTGCCGCTGAATTCCGGGTCGTGAAAGTCGAGCGCGATTCCGGTCTCCGTGCCGACGGGCACGCCGATCATCTGCGGCAGCACGGAGGCGTCCTTCCTCTCCAAGTCTACGAGCTGCTGGCCGTTCTTTTCCAAGACGAGTTTGCCGTCGGCGTTGTATGAAAGCGACGAGAGCACCGCCGGGATTTCCGGCCGCGCGGCGTGCGCGAGATCGAGTGGAAAAACGGGAATAAGCGCGAAACAGAGGGCTTGAAAACGCAACCGGCGAAGAGGGCTGGGCATGGCGAGCGCGAACCAGAACCGAGCGCGGCGGAAGATCAATTCGACTGGGTGGCGATTCGGTGAAGATAGGATGACGCGCGCATAATGTATCGGCCGAGCGGAGAAAGCAGAAGCGTTCTGCGCAGCGTGAGAACGAGCGACGCCAAGTGTTCAGCGCAGCAGATAATTTGAGCGCCCACCCGAACGCGGCCGAGCGCCAGTGCGCCGCCGGCCGCTACTTCGTTACCACGGACAAAAAATGGCGCAGGGCATAAGCCGTGAGCTGCCCGCCAGGTCCGGAGAGATTGTAGTCGAACGCGTGCGTGGCCCACGGCAGCGCCACAAAAACATGCGGCACGCCCGCCTCCGTGAGTTTTGCATCGAGGCGCTCGCTTTGTTTGTACCACACGAGCGTGTCGATCGCGCCGTGAATAAGCAGGGTCGGCGGCACGCCGGCGTGCGTGTGCAAGTAAGCACTCGCGCTATCGTAGGCAGCCGCGGCTGCGTCCGGCGCACCGCCGAGAAACGCGCGCAACAGTTGCGGCGATTTCAGAACGTCGTCATCGCGCGCGTATTTGTACGCGAAGAACATGTCGTGCGGCGAATACAGCGCCACCAGCCCGCGGATGGCCGGATCGTTTTCCGTGTACGCCACCGCACTGGCGATCTGCCCGCCGGCGCTCCGGCCGAGCAGGATCAGCCGGGTCGCATCGATGCCGAGTTCGGCCGCGTGACCTTTGAGCCAGGCGATCGCCGCGCGCACGTCGTCGCGTTGCGCCGGCCAGACGGCTTGGGGCGCGAGCCGATAATCGATTGCCGCGACCGCGTAGCCCTCGCGCGCGAGCCAGTGATTGAATCCGTCCAGTTGCGTGCGATCGCCGCTGTCCCAACCGCCGCCATGCACCACCAACACGCAGGGCACGCGACCGCCACCAAAGGCGCTACGGTAGAAATCAAGTTCAAGTTCGTCGGAAAATTTTCTTGTTTCGATCAGCACCGACCTCCGCGCGGCATGGAAAAAACCGGCGACCGAAAACGGCGGCGCTTCGAGCGCGGGACGCGCCGGCCCGAAGGCCTGCTCCAGTGCCGCAGGTAATCCCACCGCGATCTGGCGCGCTTGCATCGAAGGCTTAAGCAAAAGTGCGGCGTCGATCAGACAAAGCACCACGATCGCTCCGCGAAAGACGCCGTGGCCGCCGAGACTGAGAACTGCGAGCAGTGCGATCAGGATGGGCCCAAGCACGAGCCAGTGACCGAAATCGCCCGCGAGGAGCGCGAGCTTCCACTCGGACCAATCCGGCGAACGAAATACCGTCAACGCACCGAGTGGCAAAAAAAGGAGGGCGAAAAAAAGCAGGATCCAGCACAGCATGGGACGAATGATGCACGTAAAAGACGCCCAAAAGGAACGCCGATTCTTTCATTCCGCCCGGCCCCGACGGCGACGCGATCAGCCCGCCAATCTGCTCTCAACCTGAAACGATTGGCTTAGCATCGGCGTGCGGCGATCGGGGAAAGCGCGTCGGCCGTCCGCTCGCAGACACTCCGGCGCTCGCCAGCGAGCTGATTGACCTTGATGCCGAAAAATTCCGTTAGGGAATAAGTGACCTTTCGTCGGACGCGCGCCCCCAGCGAGGTACTCCGCTAGGAAAAGTCTTTTGCATTTCTCCCGTTTTCTCGCCGCTAATCGCGTCATGCGTCGTCTCGACCAGCTGCTCTCCAATCTCGGCTATTGTTCCCGCAGCGAAGCACGCGACTGGATCGATTCGGGGGCCGTGACGGTGAAGGGCGAACCCGCCAACAACGTGAGCCTCAAGGCCGCGCCCGCTGAGATCCTCGTCGACGGCGAGCCCCTCGACCATCCTGACGGCCTGCTCCTTTTGCTCAACAAACCCCTCGGTCTGGTCTGCTCGCACGAGATGCGCGAAGGTCCGAATGTCTACAGCTTGCTCCCCCCGCGCTGGCAACGGCGCAACCCGCACGTCACGAGCGTCGGCCGGCTCGACAAAGACACCAGCGGCCTGCTCCTGCTCACCGATCAAAGTGCCCTCGTGCACCGATTGACCTCGCCCAAACACAAGGTCCCGAAAATTTATCGGGCTACGCTCTCAGCTCCCGTGACTCCCGTTCGCGCGGCGGAACTCATCGCTCTCTTCGGCGCCGGGACGCTCGTGTTGCCCGACGAGAAAATTGCGTGCGCTCCGGCGAGCCTCCAGTTTTCAACCCCAACCGAGGCGGAGCTCACGCTGACCGAGGGTCGTTATCACCAAGTGCGGCGCATGTTCGCCTGCCAGGGCCACGAAGTGCTCGGGCTTCACCGCACGCATTTGGGGGCGCTCGATCTTGGCGACCTAACCGCCGGCCAGTGGCGCGTATTGCCCCTGGATTTCTTCGGGTAAAATCCTGGGCTCCGAGCCCGATGCATCCGTCTCAGACCGGACCGTAGCGCGGAGAGCTAATGTTACCTACTAGGAGGCCCCTGAAAATTATTTTGTCGTGGAGCTACTCTGCTGCGGCGGGTGGTTTTTAAACGAGCAGGTACGCCGCCGCTCATGCCAGCACGCAGGGCGTCAGCCGCGGTGACGCCCCACTCTGCGGGCACCCCTGTCATAGGGGAAATTATGCAGACGCGACCCTCGCTTTTTCGGCGTCCCCTCGGTCAGGGGGCGGCGCCCAGACTGTTCGAAAAGCTTAGGGTCTTGAGCCTGACGACCGACGACAGGGAGCTGTTCGGTCACGATTGGATTTCCCATCCGCGCCGTTCCCTGCAATCCGTTTCGTCTCCCATGTCTGACACACCACTCACCGGCGCCCAGAAATCCAAGCTTCGCGCCCTCGGCCAGCAGCTCGACGCCACGCTTAAGGTCGGCAAGGAAGGGCTCACGCCCGCATTTTTCACCGAGCTCACCCGGGCGCTGCGCGCCAACGAGCTCGTGAAGCTGCGCTTCGTCGGCGACGCCGATCGCGACGCCCGCGCCACCCTTTGCGAGCGCATCGCAACAGAAGGACATTGCGCGTGCGTCGGCGCGGTCGGCCACACCGCTTTGTTTCATCGTCCCCACGCAGCCAGAACACCGAGCCACCCGGTACAACCGTAGCTCCGCCGACGCGCAAGTTTCGCCGAGCTTCGCGTGCAAATTCGCCTGAAGTGAATGTCACTTAATAAGTGACATTCACTGTAGGCTTCGCGCGGGAGCGGAGATGAAAAACGGTTGGAAGCAGTCGGCGGAGGATCGAGTGGGTTTCCGCGGGAGCAAGGTGGTTGGCGCCTTGGTGGTGCTGATTACAATCAGCTTTTCCCCTCAACTGCGCCGGCTTCAATCTTGAGTCGCGGCGGCTACTCTCGCCCGAGATATTTCGGTAATCGGTTCGTCTTCAACCGGCCTCACCATGCCTGAAACGCATTTATCCGCGGCCCCGCCGGCTCCAACCCAAGCCGCGGGCACACTCTACGGCGCGCTGGCCGATTCGCTGCAGCAGCGCATCGCGCTCGGTACGTTGCGGCCCGGTCACCGCGTTCCGCCCGTGCGCCGGATGGGGCTACAACGGGATGTCTCCATCACGACTGCGCTCCAAGCTTACGCGTTGCTCGAGAGCGCGGCCGCACTCGCCGGGTTCGTAATTTTTATTTAAGACCTCCTGCAAAACTCCCATCGGCCGAGCGCGGCCGCACTCCCATCGAATCCTCCATGCCTGCTCCCTCCCGATCCGCGTTGGTCATTGCGTTCACGACAATTTACCTGGTCTGGGGTAGCACGTATCTCGGCATTCGCGTGGCGATGGAGAGCATTCCTCTCTTCGCGATGGCCGGGGCGCGTTTCACTTTGGCCGGGGCACTACTCTTGATTTGGGTGCGTTGGCGGGGAGCGCCGGCGCCGACCGCACGACAATGGGCGATCAACGGTATCGTTGGTCTTTTTCTGCTCCTCGGCGGCAACGGGCTCGTCGTCTGGGCTGAGCAGTTCATTCCGACGGGCATCACGGCGCTCTTGGTGGGGGTGAGCCCACTCTTCATCGTGCTGACCGAATGGGCCTGGCCGGGCGGTATCCGACCGTCAGCCGCGACGGCGGGAGCGCTGCTTGTCGGATTTTTCGGCGTCGCCTGGCTGGCCGCACCCTGGGAATCCGACGCACACGGCGGTCTGTATATTCCGGGCCTGATCGCGCTGCTCACTGCGTGCCTGCTGTGGTCGATCGGCTTGATCTATTCGCGCCATGCCAAACACGGCGCCGATCCCCTCGTCGCTTCCTCCCTCCAGATGTTGACCGGCGGCGCGGCGCTGCTCGTCACGGCCACGCTGCACGGCGATTTTGTCCGGCTAGATCTCGCCCAGATCACCGCTCACTCGTGGGCCGCGTTCATCTACCTGGTGTTAATTGGCTCACTGGTGGGTTTTTCGACGTTCGTTTGGCTGATGAAAAAATGCGCGCCCGCCCAAGTCGCCACGTACGCTTACGTCAACCCGGTCGTCGCGGTCTTCCTCGGCTGGCTTTTGCACCACGAGCCCATCAATTCCCGCACCCTCGTCGCCGCCGCGATCATCGTCGCCGCCGTGGCGATGATCACGATCCAGAAAAACAGCGCGGCGAAATCCAAATCCGCCTGACGTCGATGGGCCGCCAAGGGCTCGTCCCCAGAGCCATCAGGCCGCCTCGCGAAGACGTTGCGCGGGTTCTCCAGTGGTCCCGCGCTTGAACCGAGCGGGGCGGAACCCCGCCCCCACGTCGATCGCGAAGGTCCGGCCGCTTGCGGACGCAGAAACCTGCGCTTAACTTCGCGGTCTGTTTTTCCCATGAAACCCTTCGCATTTTCCGCCGCCTGCCTCGTCGCGTTGCTCTTTAGCGGGTGCAACACGATCAACCACCGCATTGAAGAAAAATCGGCCGCGTTCTCCGCGGCCGATGCGGCCACTCAGGAAAAAATCCGCCAGGGCGTCGTGGCCGTTGGTTATACCCCCGACCTGGTCTACATCGCGCTCGGTAATCCCGACCGCAAACGCCACCACACCTCCAAGGATGGCGAGGAAGAAACCTGGATCTATAATACCTATTACCAAGAATACGCCGGCACCGCGAACACGGGGTACCGGCGCTACATCGTAGTCGATCCCCGCACGGGCCAGGCTTTTGTCTACATCGAACCCGTCTACACCGACCTCTACCGGCAGCGACGCGAGGAAGACATCCGCGTGATATTTCAAAACGGCAAGGTGGCTGTGATCGAGCAGACGAAGGATATCTAGAGCGCTTGAGCGCGAGCCGCGTGGGCGGTAAGAGGTAGGGCGCGTGATCTTGCCAGAGACGAGCAGGCCCTTGTGCGCCTCCGGCGCGGACTGTCTATGAGGGAAAGAAGATTGTGTCGGGGCCGGCGGCGCGCATTTTCGGCGGCCATGCCCCCGTCCCACCCGCCTCAAAACGGCAGCATTCATAGCGAATCGTTTTTGCGTTCGTTGATGCGCCGCCAGCTCAGCCTCTCGATCGCCTGTGCCGCCACATTTCTGGTCGCCCTGCTCGGGCTTCCGCTCCTCAACTATTTTGCGCCGGCCTTCATGGCGACGCGAGTCGCTGGTTTCACGTTGAGCTGGCTCATTGTCGGAGTGCTTTTCTTCCCCTTCGTCTGGATCATCTCCTTCGTGTTCATCCGCCGTTCGCTGAAATTGGAAGCCGATGAGGTCAACGAGGTCAGCCGCTAAACCATGAATCTCCCTCTCGCTTTTTTCAACGGCGTCGATCCCTGGATTTTCGCTTTCTCCTTCGTCACCGTCGCCGTGACGCTCTGGATGGGCTTTCGCTCGGCCAAGAACTCCAAGACCGCCAGCGATTTTTTCGTCGCCGGGCGCTCCGTTTCAGTGGGCTGGAACGCCTCGGCCATCTCGGGTGAATATCTCTCGGCCGCCTCGTTCATGGGCATCGCCGGCATGGTGATGTCATCCGGCTACGATGCGCTGTGGTACCCGGTTTGTTATGCGTGCGGCTATCTTTTCCTGCTCCTATTCATCGCCGGACCACTGCGCCGTTTCGGGGCCTACACGATTCCGGACTTCGCCGAAGGTCGTTTCGATTCGCCCGTCTTCCGCAAGATCGCCGTCTGCTTCGTGCTGTTCATTGGATTTTTCTACACGATGCCGCAGATGAAAGGCGCTGGCGTGACACTCGCTTATATTTTTCCCGGACTGCCGTATTGGGTCGGCGTCGTGCTCGTCGGCGCGGTCATCACGTTGAACGTTTCCCTCGGCGGCATGAAAGGCATCACGCTCGTGCAGGCGTTCCAATATTGGATCAAGCTCTTCGCCATCACTGTGCCGATTTTTGTACTGATGTCCGTGGTTGGATTCTACAACGGCCAGATCGGCGCCAATGTCGCGCCCGGCGAAACCGCCCCACTCGCGTCCAACTCGTCGGTGGAGCGCAAGCCCCTCGTTGAAAAAGCGCCGAAGGACACGGCTTGGATCGCGCCGTTCGGACCGCTGACGACGAAGGCCGTCACCGCCGCCGCCGCGACTCTCCCGGTCGAACAGCGCGCCGCCTACCTCGCCGAGCACCAGAAGCCCTATTCGTTGCTCTACACCTATTCCCTGATCATCGCGCTCGTCTGTGGCACGGCCGGTCTGCCGCACATCTTGGTGCGGTTCTACACGAATCCCGATGGCGTCGCCGCCAAGCGCACCACCATGTGGGTCATGATTCTAATCGGCGTATTCTATGTATTTCCGCCGATCTTCGGTGTGATCGGGCGTAATCTATTGCCTGAACTTTATTCAGGTATTGGGGCGAAGGGCACGGACAAGATCGTACTCGAACTGCCCACGCTGCTCGGCCAGCGCTTCGGGGTGCTTGGCTCCATCCTGAGCGGCATCACCTGCGCGGGCGCGTTTGCCGCGTTCATGAGCACGTTCAGCGGCCTGCTTGTTTCGATGACGGGTGCACTCGCCCATGATGTCTACGGCCGCATGCTCCGGCCCCAATCGACACCCACCGAACGACTCTTTGCGTTCAAGGTGTCAGCCGTGCTCATTGGCGGCGTTGCCATCGTGCTCGGCTGTTTTGTCGAGCTCCTCGAAATCAACTTCATGGTCGGACAGGCCTTCGCCATCGCCGCCGCGAGTTATTTCCCGCTGCTCTTCATGAGCGTCTGGTGGCGCGGCATGACGATGAAAGGCGCCGCCACCGGCATGCTAGCGGGCGGACTTTGCGCACTCATCGCCGCGGCCCTGACGAATCTCGCGACACTGGCCCTCGACAAAGGGCCAATGGGAAAACTCTTCGCGAGCTTCAAAGGCATGAACGATTTCTGGGCCCAGCACCCACTGCTGCGCATCCTTTGCGAACAACCCGCGATCTGGAGCGTGCCGCTCGCCATCACGCTCATGATCGTAGTGTCGAAGCTGACCGCCGCGAGCGTGCCGGCCGATATCCGCATGAAAATGCTCGTGCTCCACGCGCCCGAGCAGCTCGGCCTCAAGCAGGAATACATTCAGGAGCACCAGGCCGGATTACCCGGGCATTGAACCCACGAGGTGGAGCGTGTTGCCCTCAACGCGCTCCACTTAGAGCGGTTTAAACTTTTTCGTCGCGGTTTGGTGTAGCGGCTACGCTTTCGCTCGAACCGCCCTCGAACAGGCGGGCGCCATCGGCGAGGCCTTGCGTCAATCGCTCCAAAAACTCCGACCTTTCCACTTCCCGAGCACCGAGACGTTCCATGTGCGGGGTGAGCTGTTGGATATCCATCCACTCCGCACCGCGGGCGCGCAGGTACGACGCGAGATGCAGGATCGCGAGCTTCGAGGCATTATCAACGCGGTGAAACATGCTCTCGCCACCAAACACTCCCCCGGAATCGACGCCGTAAAGTCCGCCCACCAGTTCGCCGTCACGCCAGACTTCCACACTGTGCGCCACACCGGCGACATGCAGCTCGGTATAGGCCGACAACACGGCCGGATGGATCTAGGTGCCTTCATCCTCCGCGCGGGCCGCGGCGGCGCACGCGGCGATCACCGCGGGAAACGCCCGGTCGATTGAATAACTCCAGCCGCTTTTCCGGGCCGCTTTCTCGAGCGTACGCCCAGCGGTGAGTTCCGCGAAAACCAGGATCGCCCGCACGCGCGGACAGCACCACGGGATCGGCGCGCCGGCCCGGCCCGGCCAGGGAAAAATTCCGCGGCGATATGCGGCCCGCAAATTTTCGACCGTCAGGGCCGAAGCATGGGTGCGCGCGACTACCTCCGGCCCACGGACGAGTTTGTCCGGCGCGGGAAATATGAGCGCAGCCATGGTAAGCCGTGATTTTTTCGGTCCGGGTGGGTCCGCTCGCTCGCGCGCGGCCTACACCGAAAAACCTTCATTCACGTTTCAGTCCGCGCGCCATCAAGGCGCTGAGCGCGAGCGCCGGCGCCTTGCCCTCGAAAAGGATCGCGTGTGTCTCGCGTAAAATCGGGGCCTCGATTT
Source organism: uncultured Opitutia bacterium (assembly GCA_903919985.1). Lineage (GTDB taxonomy): Bacteria > Verrucomicrobiota > Verrucomicrobiia > Opitutales > Opitutaceae > Tous-C4FEB. The sequence continues at coordinate 70,141 of CAIXKG010000004.1, forward strand.
TTCGTGCCACACATAATCCGTGAAACGATTCCGTCGTGCGGTAGCCTTCGACGACCGTCTTGCGATGGGCGACGAGTTCCGCCGCGCTGCGCCCTTCGCCGATGCGCTGGCCGAATTCGCGATTGCGACTCCACTCGCCGTGACAAGTCGCCACCAAGTCGCCGAAACCGCTGAGCCCATAGAACGTTTCCGCCCGCGCGCCCAGTGAGACGCCGACCCGCACCATTTCCGCGAGCGCACGCGTGAGCAGAGCCGCGGTTGCATTATCACCCAACCCCAAGCCCACCGCGCACCCCGCGGCGATGGCGTAGATGTTTTTCAAGCAGCCGCCGTATTCGATCCCAGCCAAATCGTCACTCGTGTAAACGCGCAGCGTCGGCCCGCTGATGGCCGCCTGCACCTCGCCGACAAATTCATTCGTGGTCGCGGTGCCCAACACCATCGCCGCCGGGAGACCGCGCGCAACTTCACCCGCGTTGGTCGGTCCCGTCAGGGCGCTTGCTACCGCCTCCGGGAAAACCGCCGCGATCACCTGCGATGGCCGCAGATGGGTATCGAGCTCCAAGCCTTTCGCTAGGCTGACAATCAGGCGCGGGCGCCGCGTCTCTCCGAAAGCGGCAAACACACGGTTCGCTGTGACGCGGAGCGCCTGCGAAGGGCAGGCCAGCAGCACGACATCGACCTGGGCGACGGCGGCGGACAAATCCGCCGTGATGGCAAGTGCCGCCGGCAGCGCCAGTCCCGGCAGATACTCGATGTTTTCGCGCGCCATTGCGAGCGACTCGGCCTGTTCGGGACGTCGCGGCACCAACACAACGGACCGTCCCAGCCGCGCCAGATGCACTGCGAACGCAGTACCCCAAGCCCCGGCTCCGACGACGCAGAAGTTCATCTCTGCTTATTGCCCACGGAATCCACGGAACACACGGAAAATTTTAAAGCCCGCGGAGCACGGCGAAAGCTGGGCCCGAGTTAGGGCGGATTATCGCTAATCCTCCGCGGCCACTCCGCTCCCGGAGCAACGACGTCTAACCGGCGCATTGCGGTCGTTCGACTTCAATCAGGCCCCGAGCCTGTCGAGTGGGGATAACGCGCCTTACCCCTTTGACCGGAGCCGACCGATTCACTTCAGAAACGCCGGAATCTTCTCACCTGCGATCATCGATTCGAAGCTTTCCCGCGCGTTGACCTGCTCAAACGCGCTGCCGTGGACCATCACTTCGGCCGGGAGCGGGCGGGTGTTGTAGCGGCTCGACATCGTCGACCCGTACGCGCCGGCGCTCATGAACGCGATGTACTCGCCCTCGCCGACTTCCTGAAACTGGCGGGCCTTCGCGAAGCAGTCGCCGCTCTCGCAAATCGGCCCGACCACATCGGCGACAAGCGCGCGGCGCGTGGTGTCGCGATGCAACGGTACAATCTCGTGAAACGCATCGTACATCGCGGGCCGCACCAAGTCGTTCATCGCGGCATCGACGATGAGAAAGTTTTTTCCCGCGCCGCGCTTCAAGTGCTCGACCCGTGAGAGCAGCACGCCGGCATTGCCGACGAGGAAGCGGCCGGGTTCGAGCAGGATTTTCAAACCGAGCGGCTGGAGCAACGGCACCAAGGTTGCGCCGTACGCCTCGGGCGTCAGCGGACGCGTCCCGGCGGGTTGCGCGTCCCACCACGCGGCGGCGCCACTGGCGAGCGCATCGCGGTAGACGATGCCGATGCCGCCCCCGATCGAAAAATAAGTAATGCCGTACTTTGCTTTGAGCTCACCGGCAAAGGGCGCGACCTTGGCCACGGCCTCGGCGAACGGGCCGACGTCCGTCAACTGCGAGCCGATGTGCATCTGCACGCCGCGCAGTTCAAGATGAGGATACTTGGAGGCGGCTTCGTAGGCCGCGGCGGCGTACTTGAGGGGGATGCCAAATTTATTGTCGCTCTTGCCCGTGGTAATCTTGGCGTGCGTGTGCGCATCGACGTCCGGGTTGATGCGGATGGCAATGGGCGCCTTTACCCCGAGTTTGCCGGCGACGTGATTGATGCGCGCGAGCTCGGGCTCGCTCTCGACGTGGAAAGAGAAAATCCCGCTTTCCAGCGCAAACTGAATCTCCGCCTCCGTTTTGCCTACGCCGGCGAAAACGCTGCGCTTCACATTCGCGCCCGCCGCCAGCACCCGGCGGAGCTCGCCCCCGCTGACCAGATCGAACGCCGCGCCGAGTCGCGCAAAATGCCGCAGGACGGCCAAGCCGGAGTTGGCCTTCATCGCGTAGCAAATCTGAACGTCGAGCCCCTCCAAACCAGCCGCCAGCCGGGTATAATTATCCGCCATGGTCGCAGCGCTGTAGACATAGGTGGGCGTACCGTACAGCCGCGCCACCTCGGTGAGATCGACGGATTCGCCGTGAAGATTTTGCCCGACGTAGCGGAAGTGATGCATAGCGTGAAAAAGACTGGGAAAGCGCTCGAAGTAGTGTGTTTCCCCTTGAAAAAACGAATCCAAAATAACGTCATGCAGCTTGTGCTGCGTTACCTTGCCAACCTCTGCCATCGGCCCGCCCACCGTTTCGGGCTGCGGCGCGACCGGCGTGGTAGCCGTTTGCGGGACCCGCGGTTCGTGAGTTTCCTGGCTCAGACCAACCGCCGGACGCTCGACCCCGATTTTCATGACACCCTGCTCCGCGGCCGGAAGCTATTTCGCCGGCTGTTGATGCTCGGCAGTGCTGCAGGCGCGGCCTGGTTCTTGCTCGAGAGCGCCAAGGCGCTGTCGATCTTCTGAGCCTGGACTTGCGCTTTATCCGCGGTCCAATTTGCGTGGCGTGATGCCCCATCGCACTTTTCTCAAAGCCAGCTGGCTGCTGGCCGGCGTGATCGCTTTGTTTTTCACGGGTTGCCAGGGCGGATACGATCTCGGCGGCATCTCCATTAATTTGGACCACTTCACGGCCCCATCGGAAGCGAGCAGCACGATGACCCTCCGCTACACTAATGAGAATACGATCCCGATCGCGCTGTCCGGCTCGGCGCACAAGGTCTATCTCAACGGCACCTACGTCGGCAAAGCCGTGAGCAAGCAGCCCCTCGGTCTCGCCCCCCTGAGCACGATCACCCAAGACGCGACCGTGAATTTCGAAAACCTCGCGTTCGTGAAACAGCTGGTCGCGACGAGCGACCAGAAGAGCGCCAGCTATCGCGTGGAAAGCGTGCTTTATATCACTAGCGGCGAAGAAAATCTCACCATAAAAACCAACGGCACCGGCAGCGTGGATCTGCGGGCGTTGAGTTCCACGAAGCCGTAACATCCGATGGAGCGCGGCGCTTCCGCCCGCGCGCTGGGCTGACTTGGGTGGATGCAAAAATCGCGGGCGAAAGCACCGCGCGACGCAGTCTACCCCGCACCGCCGCCAGTGTTCGCCGGCGCCGGCTTAAAGGCAGATCGTAGCGAGGCGCTCAGAAAATCCCGGTTCATGCGCGCGATGAAATCCTCCGAGATCAGTTTCGGACAGGCGGCGCTGCACTCGTACTGATTCGTACAACTGCCAAAGCCGAGGCTGTCCATGGTGTTCACCATCGCCAGCACACGCTTGTCGCGCTCGGCCTGACCTTGCGGGAGCAAACCGAGGTGGCCGACTTTCGCCGCAACGAAAAGCATCGCGCTCGAATTCTTACACGCGGCGACGCACGCGCCACAGCCAATGCATTGCGCCGCATCCATTGCGAGATCGGCGTCCGGCTTCGGTATGGGCCGCGCATTGGCATCGGGGGCCGAGCCCGCCCGGGCCGTGATAAAACCGCCCGCCTGTTGAATCGCGTCGAACCCGCGGCGATCCGTGACGAGGTCCTTCACGATCGGAAACGCGCGGGCGCGGAAGGGTTCGACGACGATCACATCGCCATCGTAAAACGACCGCATGTACGTTTGACACGTGGCGATGCCGCGGCCGGGGCCGTGCGGTTTGCCGTTGATCGTGCACGAGCAGGTGCCGCAGATGCCCTCGCGGCAATCGTGGGCAAACGCGATCGGCTCCTCGCCCTTCAGGGTGAGCTCGTCGTTCACGACATCGAGCATCTCGAGGAACGACATGTTCGTGCTCAGATTCTTCGCGGGATACTCGACGAATTTGCCCGGGGCATCCGGCCCGGCCTGACGCCAGACGCGCAGCGTAACGGAGATAAATTTGGCGGTATTGATGGCGACCATGGGGAAATTACGAACGACGGAATGACGTTTTTACGAGACGGCGGCGCGGTTTGCCCGCGTCACGCCAAACACTACGACCGTGATTGAAAGGATCTTGGGGTTCTTAGGCATAGGGCACGGACAGGATCTTGATTCAGCGTTCTAAATTCGTCGTCGGCCCTAGGGTTACTTGTAATTCCGCACGGTCATCTTCGCGAACTCGTAATTGAGCGGCTCGATGTTCCGGATCGGAGTTTTGCCCACGCCCTGAAACTCCCACGCAGCCACGTTACCGAAATGCTCGTCGTCGCGTTTGCATTCGCCGTCGGGATATTGGTGTTCCTCGCGGAAATGTCCGCCGCAGCTTTCCTCGCGCGTGAGGGCGTCGAGACACATCAACTCGCCGAGCTCGATGAAATCGGCGACGCGGCCCGCCTGCTCAAGCGACTGATTCAGCGTCTCGGCCGAACCCGGGACGTTCACGCTGGACCAGAATTCTTCGCGCAGCGCGGGCAGTTTTTGCAGCGCCGTTTCGAGCCCAGACTTGGTGCGCTCCATGCCGCAGTACTCCCACATGATTTTGCCGAGCTTCTTGTGGAAATAACTCACGGGCTGCTTGCCCTTGATACCGAGCAACCGGGCCGTCATCGCACGGATATTTTCTTCCGCCGCCTTGAATTCCGGCGCATCGACACTCGGCCGTGAGCCCGGTTTCTGGCCGGCGAGATAATCGCCGATGGTGTAGGGAATGACGAAATAACCGTCCGCCAGACCTTGCATGAGCGCACTCGCGCCGAGCCGGTTCGCGCCGTGGTCGGAGAAGTTCGCTTCGCCGAGCACGAACAAGCCCGGGACGTTCGACATCAAATTATAATCCACCCACAGGCCGCCCATCGTGTAGTGGACCGCGGGATAGATGCGCATCGGCACCTGATACGCACTCTCGCCGGTAATCTCGTGATAGATATCGAAGAGATTGCCGTAGCGTTCACGCACGCCGTTCTCGCCGAAGCGGCGGATTGCATCGGAGAAATCGAGATAAACGCCCAGTCCGGTCTCGCCGACACCACGCCCTTCGTCACACACGCGCTTGGCGGCGCGGGAGGCGATGTCGCGCGGGCAGAGATTACCAAACGCCGGGTACATCCGCTCGAGAAAGTAATCGCGGGCTTCCTCAGGAATCGACGCGGGCGGCTTGGCGCAGTCTTCTTTTTTCTTGGGGACCCAGATGCGGCCGTCGTTACGCAACGACTCTGACATGAGCGTGAGCTTCGACTGATAATCGCCGCTCACCGGAATGCAGGTCGGGTGAATCTGCGTGTAACACGGATTCGCCATACACGCACCGCGCTTGTAGGCGCGCCAGATGGCCGTGGCGTTGGAACCGCGCGCGTAGGTGGAGAGATTGAACACGTTACCGTAGCCGCCCGTGGCCAGCACAACCGCGTCGGCCGCGTGCCGGGTGATTTCTCCCGTGATCAGATCGCGGACGATAATGCCCTTGGCCTGTCCACCCACAACCACGAGATCGAGCATCTCGGAATTCACATGCAACTCGACTGCGCCGGTGCCGACCACGCGCGAGAGCGCGGAGTAAGCGCCCAGCAGTAGCTGCTGGCCCGTCTGGCCGCGCGCGTAGAACGTGCGGGAAACCTGCGCGCCGCCGAACGAGCGATTGGCGAGCAAGCCGCCGTATTCGCGCGCGAACGGGACGCCTTGCGCGACGCACTGGTCAATGATGTTGACCGAGACCTCGGCGAGCCGGTGTACGTTGGCCTCGCGAGCGCGGTAATCGCCGCCCTTCAACGTGTCGTAATAAAGCCGGTGCACGCTGTCGCCGTCGTTCTGATAATTCTTCGCCGCATTGATGCCACCCTGCGCCGCGATCGAGTGCGCCCGGCGCGGACTGTCGTGAAACACGAAGCTCTTCACCTTGTAGCCAAGGTCCGCAAGGGTCGACGCGGAGGAAGCTCCGGCGAGCCCGGCGCCCACGACGATGATCTCGTACTTCCGCTTGTTCGCCGGGTTGACGAGTTTGATCTCCGCCTTGTGCTTACGCCATTTGTCGGCAAGCGGCCCGGACGGGATTTTGGATTCGAGAATGGCCATGGCGTGAATGCGAAAGAATCAGGGTTTCGCGGCGACCGCGCGCGCAGAGGGTTTCAGCGCCCCCGTGAACACCGCACCCGGAATGATGAGATTGCCGATAAAATAGGCGGCACACGCGAGCGTGACCGCGCCGCGCAGCGCACGCAGCCAACGGCCATTCCGCCAGCCAAGCGTCTGGAAAAGACTCTCCATCCCGTGGAGTAAATGCAGCGAGAGCAGCCCCACCGCCACGATGTAGAACCATGCCACCAACGGCGGCTGAAACCCGAGAATCACCATGCGATGGACATCGAGGACTTCCGTTCCAGCGCGTACGGCGGTGAGGCCAAATACGTGGTAATCGGAGGTCATCGTGTAACGCGGCAACGTTTCCTTGAACGTGCTGGCTTGCGCGCCACCAAACGTGAAATGGGCCAGGTGATAGAAAATAAACGCGAGGACCACGTACCCCGTCCAACGCATATAGCGGGACGCGATCGTCGCCTTCAGCCACGTCACGCGGCCAGGCCTCAGACCGCGGGCATGACGGCTTTCCAAGGTCAGCATCGTGGCGGCCCAGATATGAATGACCACGGCGACGATCAATCCGATCCGCGCCGCCCACAACGTCGGCCCGAGAGACTGGAGGAAATGAGCGTAGCCGTTGATCTTATCCGGATGCCCGAACACCTGTAGGTTGCCGACGAGATGACCGAAGACAAAGCCGATCAAAATAACGCCGGTCACCGCCATCAGGATTTTTCGACCGATAGAGGAGCAGAAAAGATTACCGACAAGATTCATCGCGGAAACACGGTTGGTGGGGGAATCGACCGTGGAAAAAATCGCTGCATTCCCCCGAGAAGTAAAGGGGTGGGATGGTCAAAACTTGCATATTAGGCGGACTAACCATTTTCAGAAGGCGTGGCCCGTACGGATCGCTTTGGCGATCACCGTGATTCCGCGGAGCGTAGCGCTAGACCGCAAGGCCGTCCGCCGCCCCTGCGGGCCCGACCGTCGAGGCGGAAAGATTTACGGGCTGAGTCGAAGCCGCCATTAAACGGTGAGAACGGTTTAACCCAAAGCATCGCTGATCACGCCGAAACGCTAGGCGTCCCGCCTCGATCATTCCTTCAGGCCATCTCACCGCAGCGAACGCGCGCGCCAGGTTTTCTCGAAGTGCATCAAGCCCGCGATCACGAGCGCATGCGTGATTTTCCCGGAACGCGCCCAAACCATCACGTCTTCGACCGGCGCCGTCGAAACCTCGATCTCTTCGTCGTGATCCCACTCCTGGTCGACGGTGCGCGTGGCATTTTCCACGAGCACGAAGTGACAGCGATTGTTCAGCATCGCCGGGTTGGGATGCACACTCGCCAGCAGTCGTGCGCTCGTGCCGACAAACCCCGTTTCCTCGCGTAATTCACGCACTCCGGCCACGACCGGATCTTCCCCCGCATCGATCATGCCCCCGGGAATTTCCAGAGAAAATTCATCCGTGCCGTAGCGAAACTGGCGCACGAGCACCAGGTGCCCGTCGGGCGTGACGGCGAGCACGTTGCACCAATCCGGCGCGGCGATCACAAAGAAATCCCGATCCACTTTGCGCACCGGATGGTGAAACCGCACGCTGCGCACATCAAAGATGCGCGTGGAAGCGACGGTGTGTGCGCCGAGCCTTTGCCAGCGCGCAGGGCCCGAAGCCGAGGAAGGTGTGCTCATGAAGCGAAAACAAAAATGCCTCCACGCCGCGAGGCGAGGAGGCATTCGAAAATTTTCCTGAGCCGAATTATTTCTTCGGGAGCTTCAGCTTGTCGCCAACTTTCATCTTCGACCAATTCACACCGGGATTCACGGTCGTGAGATCAGTCAATGAAACGCCATTCGCCCGGGCAATGCTGGCGCCGGTGTCCTTGGATTTGACGATGTACTCGCCGGGGCCGGCGACCGCGGGTTCACCGCTGCCTTTTTTGCCGGGAGCAACCACCACGGGTTTCTTCATCGATTCTTCCAGCTTCAGGATCGAGGCCTGAAACTCGCCGAGCTTCCCGCCAACCGTGTTAAACGCGTCCTGCGTCGAACTCCGCAAAGCGGCGTGGTCTTTGGAGACCCGGTCGACCGTCGCCGAAACCGTGCCGACTTGGGATTCAATACCATCGATCTTCGCGATCTTCTCGTCATGAGCTGCAAGGCTCTTGTTCACCTTCGAGAGCGTGATGGCGGAATAGCCGCCGAGCAATAGGGCGATGACGCCCACGATGATTCCGCCGACCGGAAGCATGCTGTTATTTTCGCGAGAAATAGTGTCCATGTTGAGAAATTAAGGGGCACAAGAAGGACAATCCCAGAGCGAAGCAAGCAGAGATTATTAACAATAATACGAGCGCAGCGCCGGCGAAGAACGCGTTGACCGATTCGGCCATCCACCGCCTGCCGGCTTCAATTATTCGGAGCTTCGCTCGGCGTTGATCGAACCCGCCAAAGCGCGGCGAATTCTTGAACAACGGCTGCAGGTCCGCTCAAAAGTCGGGACTACAAGCACCTACGAATGTGCGCCCACGCACGCCTGTCCACGGCAGTAAGAACCGGGTCGTACCTGGCTCGATCAGCCGGTCGGCCCGCATACGATTGAGGCCGGTATTCTAATTTCTCATTGCGAGTGCTTCCACGACGGAGGAATTCACTAAATTGCCGAGGCGCGCTTCGCAGTGACAAACGATATTATCACTCGTCTATTTGAGACGGACATTGACACGCTTCGCAATCCACCGTGCTCTCCGGCCGCACGTCGGGGTGTAGCTTAGCCTGGTAGAGCGCCTGGTTTGGGACCAGGAGGTCGTAGGTTCGAATCCTATCGCCCCGACCATTTTTCGTTTGCGGCGGCATATGTCACTTTATGACCGCGGGCGGCATGGACGGCGCGGACTGCGCCCGGTTTGTGGCTGGCATGCGCTTTCGTTTCGCCTTCGCCCTCCTCCTGCTGATTGCCGCCCCAACCTGCGCTCAGACACCGCTCGGCGTCGGGACATACACCGAAACATTTGACGCGCTCCAGGCCGGTTTGTCTGCCGGCTGGTCCGTGCGCACGGGCGCATCCGCCTCCACCCTCGGCACCGACGCCGGCGGCACGTCGTTCGCCCCTACCGCCACCAGCTGGGGCAGCAGCACGGGCAACTTTCGCAACGTCGCCTCCGCTCTCAACCCGGGCGCGACGCTGAGCGATTCCACTGCCGTGCAGGCAGCGTACTCCAACCGCGCACTGGGCCTGCGCCAGACGAGCAGCTTCGGCGATCCAGGTGCAGCGATCACGTTTAATTTTTCCACGAACGGACTGAGCGTGAATTCAATTTCGTTTTCCGCCCAGCTGCTTTCGGTCCAGAGCTACAGCACGATCTGGCTCCTGCAATGCGCCACGGGCTCGAACCCCTCCGCTTGGACCACCCTCGCTGCGTTCAACGACCCCGACGCGTTTAGCGCGACGACGGTGACCGCGCCCGCCGCGGCTACGCTGGGTCCGTTGCTCAATAATCAGAGCAGCGCCTGGCTGCGCGTCGTCGCGTTGTCCGCTGCGACTGGCACGGGCAGCCGGGACACGTTCGCCATCGATAATTTTACGATCGTCACCACGGCCGCCGTTCCGCCTGCGATTTTCACTCCACCCGCTTCACAAACGATCACCGCGTTTCAATCCGCCACGTTTGCCGTGGCCGCAACGGGCGTCGGCACCCTCTCCTATCAATGGCGCAAATCCACGCATGCGATCGCCGGTGCCATCGGCCCAACTTACACCCTCACCGGTGTCATGGCGACCGACGCCGGGAGCTACGATGTGACGGTGACCGATGCCAACGGCAGCACCACATCCTCCGCCGCCACGCTGACCGTGAACAAAGCTCCCGCGGTCGTAACCCTCGGATCACTGGCGCATAATTTCGACGGCAGCGCTCACGCGGCCTCCGCTACCACCACGCCCGCCAATCTCGCGGTCAGCTTTTCCTACAACGGTTCTTCCAGCGCACCGACCGACGCCGGCTCGTACCCAGTTGTCGGCACCGTCAACGACGCCAACTTCAGCGGCACCGCGAACAGTTCCCTCGTCATCGCCCGCGGCGCGCAGACCGTCGTCTTCCCTGCGCCCGGCACCGTCATCACGCCCGGCATCGCCCTTGCCCTCGGCGCCAGCGCGTCGACCGGCCTGCCCGTCACGTTTTCTCTCGTGAGCGGAAACGCCTCGCTCATCGGAGCGATACTGACACTCAACGATTCCAACCCCGCCGTCATCCGCGCCACGCAAACTGGGTCCACGAACTATCTGCCCGCGTCCGCCGATCTCACGCTGACGCCAGGCGCTAGGTTGGCCCAAAGTATCGCTTTCGGGGCGCCCGCCGATCGACCGACGACCGCCTCGCCGTTTACGCTTAGCGCCAGCGCCACATCCGGACTGCCCGTCACATTCACGATCAACTCGGGCCCCGCGGTTATTTCGGGAAATACGCTCACGCTGACGGGAATCACCGGCCCGGTCGTCGTTTGCGCCACGCAACCGGGCAACGCCACTTATCTCGCCGCACCGACCGTCGAACGCACGTTTTCCGTCACGCCTCCACCAGCCGCGCCGAATTTCACGCGGCAACCCGTTTCCGGCCATGTCGCGGTCGGCGACGCGGTCAACTTTGAGATCGCCGTGGCCGGCTTCCCCACCCCGACGCTCCAATGGCGAAAAAATGCCGTCGCCGTGCCCGCGGCCACCAACTCTCTGCTCAACCTCGGATCAGTCACAATCGGGAGCAGTGGAAACTACGATGTCGTTGCCACGAATTCCGTCGGCACAGCCGTGAGCGCAACGGCCGCTTTGGTCGTGAGCAAGCGACCGCAGGCAATCGCGTTTTCCGCCACGGCCGATACGGTGGCGGCGGGCACGGCGATCTTACTCAACGCCACGGCGAGCAGCGGTCTCCCGGTCGCGTACGCTGTCACCGCCGGCAATGCACTCATGGCGAACGGTCGGTTGCAGGGTGACGGCGGCACCGTCGTGGTGCGGGCTTCGCAACCCGGCGACAGCTCCTACGCCGCCGCGATTCCCGTGGAGCACACGTTCGAGTTCGTGCGCGGAGGCAGCCCGCCATTTATCACGAGTTCACCTCTGAGCCAGATCGCGGTCGCCGGCACACCCGCCGAGTTCACCGTCAGCGCGATCGGTACACCGACACCGGTTTTCACGTGGCGGCGAAATGGCATCCCGCTTTCGGTCGCCAGCAGCGAGAGATTCCGTTTATCCGCGCTCACTTTAGCCGATGCGGGCAACTATTCCGTCATTGCCACGAATATTTTCGGCGCGGTCACGAGCGCGGCCGCGACACTCGTCGTCCTCACCCCGCCCACGATAATCCGCGAGCCCGTCAGTCAGCCCGCGCCGGTCGGGGCCACCGTCACGTTGGCCGTCACTGCGATCGGCGAACCTGCGCCAAGCTATCAATGGCGCAAAAACGCCCAAGCCATTCCAATCGCAAACAGCGCGACGCTCACGCTCCGCAATATTACCTCCGCTGACTCCGCCAGCTACGACTGTGTCGTGCAAAATTCCGTCGGCCAGGCGACCAGTTTTCCGGCGTTCCTCAGCGTAAACGCGGTCGATTTGGAAGCGCAGCTGGGGCGCGAGCGACTGACCAACGTTTCCACCCGAGCCACCACCGGGCCGGAGGCTGCCACCGTTATCATCGGCTTCACGATCAATGGTTCCGCCCCGCTCGGCCTGCTGATTCGCGCCGCCGGACCCGCCCTCGCCGCCGCTCCGTTCAATCTCACGGACGCGCTCGTGAACCCGCAGATCCAAATTTTTCGAGGCAGCCTTCTGATCAGGGAGAACGACGATTGGGCTGCCGGCTTCGCCGGTGACCTCGAAGCCGCTGCGGCTCGCACCGGGGCATTCCCCTTCGCGCCGCAAAGTCGCGACGCTGCGCTCCTCACCACGCTCGCGCCCGGCGGCTACACGGTTCACGTGACTCCTTCGCCTGCCATGGCGAACACTGCCGGAGGCGCGGTTCTGGCTGAAATATACGAAGACCCCAACCAAGCGGCCACAACGCTCCTTCCTCGGCTCTCCAACCTCTCGAGTCGCGTTCTCGTCACGCCCACCGCCCGAGTCGCGATCGCAGGCTTCGTCGTCGCCGGCCGCGTGCCGCGGCGGTTTCTGCTTCGCGCAGCCGGGCCCGCCCTCGCCGCGCCGCCCTTCAACCTTTCCAGCGTTTTGTCCGACCCTCTGCTGCGCCTTTTCCGTGGCACCACCTTGATCGCTGAAAACGACGATTGGTTTCGTGACGCCTCCGCAGCGCAGACTTCCTCCACCGCGGCCGCAGTCGGCGCTTTTCCATTCGCGAACGCCAGCCGCGATGCCGCCCTGATCATCGATTTGGAGCCCGGCGCTTACACCGTGCAAATCACCGATGCCGCGCTGGGCACGGGTCTGGTCCTCATCGAAATCTACGATGCGGGTCCGTAGAGCGCGTACGATGCGACAGAAGCCGATTGGCTTTCGTTCGTCGCTCCCGAAACGCGCCCGCGTCCCGTTACCAGGAAATCCGATTCGGGGCTGTCGCTCTGCCCGTTACAGCTTGAGCGTCGGCAAACCTACCGCCGCCGGAGTAGCCGGAGCCGGCAACTTCGCCCGTAACATCATCGCGCGCTGCATCCACGGGCTGGCGGGATCGATCTGCATCAATTGATCCGAAAACTTTTTCACGTCGTCCGCCTTGCCCGCTTCAAGCGAGAGACTCGCGAGCTGATAACAGGCTTCCGCCCGAATGCCCTTCAGTTGGGTCGGGTCGGCCGCGAGCGTCTTCAAAGTCGTCTCACCGTCGCTCACCTTGCCCGATTGGATTTTTGCCATCGCCAGCCCAAGCTGGGCGCGCGCGGCCAGCGGGCCCGTCTTCAGCGTCGTCAACGCCGCTTGATAGCCCGTCACGGCTTCCGCCGGCTTGCCCGCCGTGTAAGCGTCGTCCGCCATGCGGATCTGCGCCACAGCCGCCAGGGTGTGACCGGAATGCGCGGCGGCGAAGGTCTTTAATTTTTCGGGGGTGGACGCGACGGCGTATTCTTGGCGCACGCCTTCTTCCTTTTGGGCTTCGAGGTATTCCCAGCCGCCCTTGGCCACGATGCCGACGAGAATCAAGGCACACACGACCAGCACCATCTTACCGTTTTTCTTCCAGAAAACGTGCAACTGGTCCTCGAACGACGGAGCGATGTAGTTTTCGTCGATAGCGACGAATTTGCGGTCGTCGCCGGCCGGAGTCGGGTCGGAAGGAGTGGCGGGCGTGGTCATGGGCGCAAGGGTTTGGCGTTGTTAAACGGTGACCAGAACAAATGCGCTCTTCCGTGTAAATGCAGGAAATTGCTTGAAGCGAAAGGGGTCACAGCCAGCCACGCCGGAAAATTCGAACGACGCGGACGATCAAAATGTAGCCGAGGTGATCACCCCGCATCCGCTTCGCCCGTCGGCAACCTCGCTCGCGCGGTCAGAACACCCCGCCTACAAAAATCAAACGTCGACCGATTTCGCGCTCATTCGCGCTTTTCGCGGGCCGTCCAACTCCGCCGCTTTCCGGCTCTGGCGGCTTAATCGAACACCACCGTTTTATTGCCGTAAACCAGCACGCGGTTTTCGAGATGCCAGCGCACCGCCTGCGCCAGCACGGTTTTCTCCAGATCACGGCCTTTGCGGATCAAATCTTCCACGCCGTGCCGATGGGTCACGCGGGCGACGTCCTGCTGGATGATCGGGCCGTCGTCCAGCACCGCCGTGGCATAGTGCGCCGTGGCACCGATGAGTTTCACCCCTCGAGCGGCCGCCTGATGGTACGGTCGGCCACCGGCGAACGCGGGCAGAAACGAGTGATGAATGTTAATCACCGGACACCCGCAGCGCGCCAAAAAATCGTCCGACAACACTTGCATATAACGGGCGAGAATCACGAGTTCGACGCCGAGCTCGCGGAGCAAGCCCAGTTGTTGCGCCTCGGCCGCGGCTTTGCCGGCGGACGTCACCGGCACGACCTGAAACGGCAGCCCATAATTGCGCGCGGCCGGCTCGAGGTCAGAGTGGTTAGAGATCACGGCCGCCAAGTCGCACGCGAATTCACCCGCGCGCCAGCGCAGCACGAGATCATGAAAACAATGATCGGCCTTGGAAACGAACACCGCCACGCGCGGCCGGTGCGTCGAAGAAGCCACGCGCACCGCCATGCCGAGCGACGCGCCGAAGGCTTGAAACGCGGTGGTATCAGCGGAGGCCGATCCATCGGCAGCCGCCCATTCGATCCGCTGGAAAAAAACGCCCGCCTCCATGTCGCGGTGCTGATCCGCATGGAGGATGTTGCCACCCCGTTCAAAAATCCAACCCGCGACGCGCGCGACCAGACCAGGCCGGTCCGGACCGTGGAGCAAAGCCACGAGCGTCGAGGTGGGAATCATCACTAAAGTAGGTCAGCTCGCCGACAAACGCGGCAACATCCAATCGCTCTCCGCCGACTTCGGCTACGACGACAAACAATCCCGCGCCCTAAGCGTGCGCAACGCCGGCATCTTGGAAGCATTGAAAAAAGTCTGCGAAGTCCCCGCACTCGTCTCCGAGCTGACCCAAGGCCACCGCTGATTAAGCCAGCCCGCGTCTTCTTTGTCCTTCAGGGCCGGTCTCTCCGACCGGCGCTTTTTCATGCCCAAACCAAGCGCCCGCTAAATTCGACCCATCCCCCGAGCGCAAAAAACACGATAGAGACCTGATCTTGTTGGGTGGATACGATGCCAGAATTTGCCGACTCAATTTAATGAGGACGACCGCCTTTAGCAAAATCGGGTCAAGCGACATTCGCCCTACAACCTTGCGACAATTGTACGGTGAATATGCAAATCAGGTCTCAGGAAGGTTAAGTCCAAGTTACGGGCCAATCACGCGTTGACGGCGGCGGAAGCAGTTCGTGTTGAGTTGCGGCGATGAGAAAATA
>CAIXKG010000005.1 GCA_903919985.1 uncultured Opitutia bacterium
CCGGAATCGCTCGCAAGCGAGCTCCTACCTCGGACCGCTATTCGGACCGCTATTCGGGCCGCTATTCGGGCCGCTATTCGGGCCGCTATTCGGCTAAGCTTGAAGGCGCGTTGGCATCACGGCGTCCGGCCGGGCGCAGAAATTTCGTGCCACGGAGCTGGACCCGTTGGAGGATTGGTCACCCCTTTCACGATGCATTTCAAACACTCTCTCCTCTTAATGGGCCTCCGGCCTAGCATGGTCTTGTTGACCGTTCTCTGTGCGGCGGTCCAAGCGGCCGACTGGTCCCAGTGGCGCGGCCCCGGTCGCACGGGCATTTCCGTCGAGAAAGGCTGGCTTGAGCAATGGCCGGCTGCGGGTCCGGCGATTGCGTGGCGCGCTGCGGTCGGCCTCGGTGCCTCGTCTTTTGTGGTCGGTGACGGGCGCGTCTTCACGATGGGCCACGCCGATGGGCAGGATACGGTGTTTTGTTTTGAGGCCGTCTCTGGAAAGCCAATTTGGAAACACAGCTACCCCGCCGAGCTGGGCGACAAGTTTTTCGAAGGCGGCACGACCGGCACGCCCACGCTCGACGGAGGTCGGCTCTACGCGCTGAGCCGCTGGGGCGATGCGTTTTGTTTCGAGGCCGCCACCGGAAAGATTATCTGGTCCGTGAATGTGCAGAAGGAAACGGGAAGTCCCGTCCCCGACTGGGGCTTCACCGGCGCGCCCCTCGTGCTCGACGGACGATTGATTCTGAACGTCGGCGAGGCCGGACTCGCACTCGCTAAGGCCACGGGAAAACTTCTGTGGAAGTCGGCGGATAAGAACGCCGGTTACTCCACACCGCTTCCGGTTGAAATCGACGGCCGCTTGCTCGTGTTGCTGGGCTCCTCGAAATCGTACCTCGCGGTCAACCCCGTCGATGGCAAGGAAGTGTGGCGCGCTCCGTGGGTGACCGAATACGGCGTCAATGCCGCCGATCCGATCGTGAGTGGTGGGAAAATGTTTGTCTCGACCGGCTACGGCAAAGGCGCGGCGCTCTTCGCGCTCAGCGCCGGTGCGCCCGAGGAAGTGTGGCGCGCTCGCGCGTTTCGCACGCAACTCAACGCTGCGGTGCTGCACGACGGGCATCTCTACGGCGTCGATGGCGACACGACTTCGATCGGTGGCATCAAGTGCCTAGAATTCGCCACGGGCACAGAGAAATGGGCGCACAAGGATTTTCGCACGGGCGCTCTGAGTATGGCCGACGGCCGGCTCATCGCCCTGAGCGGCACGGGCACGCTGATGATCGCGCCCGCCTCGCCGACGGGTTTTTCGCCCACGGCCTCGGCCAAGATTCTCGATGGTAAATGCTGGGCGGCGCCGGTGCTCGCCAACGGTTTGATTTATTGCCGCAACACGAGCGGCAACATCGTCGTCGTTGACGCGCGAAAGAAATAGGCCGGACTCAGCTTTGTGAAACTCGACCGCCGCTCCTTCCTCCGCTCGTCGGCCGTAGCGGGAGCTGCTTTCGCGGCGGCGCCATATATTCGCGCCGCAGCGCCCGGGCGTAAATTTCGCACCGCGCTGATCGGCTGCGGCTGGTGGGGAAAAAATATCCTCAAGGAAGCCATGGCGTCCGGACGTTGTCAGACGGTCGCCCTCGCCGACGTGGATGCGACCGCACTCGAAGTTGCCGCTGATCAGGTCAACGGCCTCTCCGGCGACACGCCAAAAACCTATAAGGACTACCGCGAGCTGCTCGCGCGGGAGAAGCCCGACATCGTGATTATCGCCACGCCGGATCACTGGCACGCGCTCAACACC
>CAIXKG010000006.1 GCA_903919985.1 uncultured Opitutia bacterium
GGAAACGCCCGGAGCCTTTTTTCGGATAACGGCATGGCTGCACTTCGTGATTTCATCCTGCGAATCGATCCCCACACTTTTTCCCCATGCGCGTGCTCGTAGTCGAAGACGACGCCAAGATCGCCTCCTTCTTGGTCAAAGGCCTGAAGCAGGAAGGCTATGGCGTGGATCACGCGGTCGATGGCGACACCGGCCTCGCGCTTGCCACCTCGACGCCTTACGACGCGGCCATCGTGGATGTCATGCTACCCGGGCTCGATGGGCTAAGCCTGGTGCGTCGCCTGCGCATAGAGCGCGCGCACATGCCGGTATTGTTTCTTAGTGCGCGGGTCACGGTGGATGATCGCGTGCGGGGTTTGCAGGCGGGCGGTGACGATTATCTAACCAAGCCTTTTGCCTTCGCCGAACTGTCGGCGCGTTTGCAGGCGTTGATCCGCCGGGCGAGTCGCGCGCCCGAGGCCACGAAGCTTTCGGCCGGGGACGTGGTCCTCGATTTGGTGGCGCGCGTCGTGACGGTCGGCGGCCAACCAGTGGAGTTGCAGCCGCGGGAATTTGCCCTGCTCGAATATCTCCTGCGTCACGCCGGCCGGCCTGTGACCAAAGTGATGATTCTCGAGCACGTGTGGGATTATAGTTTCGATCCGCAGACTAACGTCGTGGACGTGCTGGTGTCGCGCCTGCGGAGTAAAATCGATCCGGATAAAACGCGCATCGAGACGCTGAGAGGAGTGGGCTATGTTTTTAAACGCACCGCTTGATCGCTGGCGCCGCTCGCTGGCGGTCCGGCTGAGCTTCTGGTTTGCCGCGCTCTTCGTCGTGGGATTCACGGCGATTTTCGCGCTGCTTTATTGGTCGCTCGGGCGCCAGTTGGAGTCGCGAGACTACGAAGCGCTGCAACTGCGACTGCAACAGTATGCCGATATTTACGCGGCGTCGGGTCTTGACGGATTGCGGCAGCGGGTGGCCGAAGACAGCCAGGGACCGCATGTGCGCTCGCTCTTCATTCGGCTTTCGGGTCCAGGGGGTGAGGCGGTCTGGGGGAAAATTCCCCCGGACTGGATTGAGTCCGATGTGCGTCGAGTGCAGATGCCATTTGGCGGTGTGCTGGAGGAAAAAAATTCCCGTCTGCGGGTACCGCGGGACGAGGAACAGGATCTAGCGGTGGTGGGTCGCCTGCTGCCCGATGGGCTTGCGCTGCAGGTCGCGCGCAGCAGCGACAGCCGGGATGTGCTATTGGCGCCGCTGCGCCACACGTTTTTGTGGATCGGCGGTGTAGTGGTCGTGATTGGCTTCGGCGCGGGTCTCGCGACGGCCCGACGTGCGACGCGTCCCTTGCGCGATGTAGTCGACACCGCGCAGCGGATTATCGCCACCGGCGCGCTCGATGCGCGCGTGCCTGCGCCGAAACGTGAGGACGATGTGGCAGAACTGGTGCGGGTTTTTAATACGGTCCTCGACAAAAACGCCGGCCTGTTGCGGGCGATGCGTGAGGCGCTGGATAACGTCGCTCACGATTTGCGCACGCCGCTGACGCGACTGCGCGGCACGGCGGAACTCGCGCTGCAATCGGCGGCTTCCGGCGGAACCGTGCAACATGAAGCCCTCGCTGAATGCGTAGAGCAGACCGACGACGTGTTGAGACTGTTGCGGGCGTTGACCGAAATTTCCGAGGCCGAGGCGGGCGTGCTCAAATTGGAAAAGACGGCGTGCGATTTGGGCGCCGTCGCCCGCGATGCGGTGGAGCTTTACGCGGAAGTGGCGGAAGCGAAACCGGTGCAGCTCAGCGTCGAAATCAAGGAGGCGTCTCCCGTGCTGGCCGACGCGACGCGACTGCGGCAGGCGATCGCCAATCTCGTCGACAATGCGGTAAAATATACCCCGGCCGGTGGCAGTGCGGTGGTGCGGGTGACAGCGATCGACGGTGAAGCTGTTTTAACCGTCTGCGACACCGGCCCCGGCGTGCCGATGGCGGAACAGGCGCGGGTATGGGATCGGCTGTATCGCGGCGACGCGAGCCGGGCCCAGCGCGGTCTTGGTTTGGGACTAAGCTTGGTGCGGGCGATTATCGAGGCGCACGGCGGGCGCGTGGCTTTGGGCTCGGCGCCCGAAGGCGGTGCGGGGTTTGAAATCCGACTGCCGCTCAAGCGAGACTAAGCTGCGGACGTCCGCTGGATCGGCGTTAACGAAAAGCGTAGCCGCCGGCGTCCCTGGCGGCCGAAACGAGGCCATTCAA
Organism: uncultured Opitutia bacterium; assembly: GCA_903919985.1. Taxonomy (GTDB): domain Bacteria; phylum Verrucomicrobiota; class Verrucomicrobiia; order Opitutales; family Opitutaceae; genus Tous-C4FEB. Next base: position 2,234 of record CAIXKG010000006.1, read on the forward strand.
CCCGGCAGGCAGTGACGCCGGCCGCTACGCAAAACGGCCACGGAAAAATTAAACCGCGCAAGAGCGCGTATCGATTGCCGCGGACTCAGCTTTCACTCCGAGGCTTGAACGCCGATTTGGCCGCGAGTTCTTCCCAAAGCAGCTTCTCGTCCGGTGACACCGTCGCCGGCGTTTTGAGATGCATCACCACGTAGAGATCGCCGCGTCCGCCGCTTTCGCGGGGGAGTCCGAGACCGCGGAGACGCAACTGGCTCCCGCCGGCGGTGCCCGGCGGCACACGCAGCGACGTGGTTCCGTCGAGCGTGGAAATTTTTACCTGCACACCGAGCACGGCTTCCCACGGTGCGAGGTCGAGGTCGTAGGAGAGATCGGCGTCGTGCACCGTGAAGTCCGGATGTTGGGCCAGGCGCACGCGCAAATAGAGGTCGCCCGCCGCGGCTCCGCCGGTCCCTGCGCTCCCTTGCCCGGCCAGGCGGATACGCTGTCCCTCGCGCACCCCTTTGGGGATTTTTACCTGATAGGTGTTCCGGCGCTCGGGTTCGCCTTCCTCGCTGCCGCGTCGGAGGGTGATCGTGCGCGTGGCGCCATGCAGCGCTTCCGCGAGCGTGACGAGCAGATCGGCTTCGACGTCGCGACCTTGATGGGCAAACGACCGCTCGCCGCCGCCCCCGCGAAATCCGCCGCGCCCGCCCCCGAAAAACGATTCGAAGAAATCGCTGTAGCCCGTGCCGCCGAACTCGAAGTCCGTTTCGCCGCCGGGGGCCGCCGTCCGTCGACGGAATCCACCCGCGCCGGGCGGCGGCGCGGCACCTTCCTGCCAGTTCGGCCCTAGTTCGTCGTAGCGCTTTCGTTTTTCCGGATCGCCGAGAACCTCGTAGGCCTCGTTGATCTCTTTGAATTTCACCTCGCCCGTCGCCTTGTTCTTAGCGACGTCCGGATGATACAGCCGCGCCAGTTTGCGAAAGGCCTGCTTGATTTCATCGGCTGAGGCGGTGCGGGCGACGCCGAGCGTCTCGTAGTAGTCTTTGAATTTCACGGCCATGTTTAGCGGGAAGCGACTACCGCTTCGGTTTCGTTCCAAAGCGAGATAATCGGGCGGTTCAATTGATTCTGCTCGAAGCGCAACATCCCCCGCGCGGCCGTGCTCAAGCCAAAGCGTTGCGCGTGAATCATGGGAAAGCTCGCCCGCGCCAACGCGAACAGGCGCAGGAAATTTCCGGGCGAAAACACCGCGACATTGTCCGTCCGAAGCCCGTGCCCGGAGCGACGAGAGCGCGGACAAGATATTCGAGGGCTGAGAACGGCATGGTAACGTGCGGCACCGACCGGAATCACCGTGGTTTGTTACCGCATATTATTTTTGCGACGGGAAAATCGACGATAGGAAGCGATCTTCGCGGCGCAGCGGGAAGTGCGATTGACGGCGCCAATGGATTTCATGGCGCAACTTCCTGCCGGTCATTATTCCACGCGCAGCGGAATCCCTCGAAACGATTTACGCTCAGCGTAGCGCTAACACCGGAGCGGCAGGAGTCCCAGCCTGCCGCAACGAGGACGCCGAACCCGGCAGGCAGAGACGCTTGCCGCGATATAAAACGGCCGCGGGAAAACTTAAGCCCATCTAGGGCGGGCCGAAAATCAGGAGCGTGGCGCCGATCGCGGCCGCGGCGCCGAAGCCAAAGCAAACCCGCCGCCGGAGAGATTTTTCGCCGAGGGCGACGACCATGCCGGCCTTAAAAGCGAGGTTGGCCATCGCGGCGACGACGATGAGCCGCCAGCCTGTGCCGGGGGCGACTTCCAGGTTTTTAACGAGCTGAGAGACGGAGAGGGTGATCGCATCCATGTCGGTCAGCCCGGAAATCACGCTCGCGACGTAGAGGCCCTGCTTGCCGAAGTGCTGGTTGGCGGCGGCGACGACGAGGAGGATGAGCGCGTAGAGCAAGCCGAACATGACCGCCGGTTTCAGTTCTGCGGGGTTGGCTTGGTCGGGCTGGTCCGTCGGAGCGTTGCCGCTGCGGGAGAGACTCCAACTGCCAAGGAGGGCGAGCACGCCGAGCATCGCGCCGAGAGGAAGCGCGACGGCGGGGAGAAAGGGGGGGACCGTTACCCCGACGAGCAGGCCGACGCGCAAAAGCGAGACGGCGGACGCCATCAGAATTACAAAGGTTGCGACCTCCGGGTTGCCCGGGACTTGCCGGCTCCGCCGTGCCACGCTCACGGTGGTGGCGGTGCTGGAAATCAAACCGCCTAGCACACCACTGGCCCAGGCCCCGGCGCGGACGCCGATCAGCTTGTAGGTGACATAGCCACCGAGGCTGAGTCCGACGATGAGGACGACCATCAGCCAGATTTTGAAAGGATTGAGGATGCCGAACGGGCCATACACGTGGTTCGGCAGCACGGGTAGAATCACGAGTGAAATCAGCGTGAACTGGCCGCGGGTGGATGACTACGATCATGCGGCCGCCCCAACCGTGCAGGTGAAACCTTGAGTCTGCGTCGCCAAGGCACCGCTGGCCAGGGCCCGGAGGAATCCGGGTCGGCGGCGATGAATGATCGGGAATTGATGCGGGGCGTCCAGTCGGGCGACGAGACGGCGCTGGGTATTTTGATGGAACGGTGGGAATTGCCGATGAAACGCTTCATCGCGCGGATCGTGTTCAACGCGAGCGAGGCCGAGGAGCTGGCCCAGGAAACCTTCGTGCGCGTGTGGACGCAGCGCGAAAAATTTCGCCCGGAGGCGGAGTTTCGTCCGTGGATTTTTTCGATCGCGGTCAACCTCGCGCGAAACCGTCTGCGCTGGTGGCGGAGCCGACCGAACGTTTCGCTGGAGGACTGGTTTGAATCCAGTAGCGGGATCGATCGGTCCGGTGGTTCGGTAACACTGGAGCGGGCGGAGCGGGCGGTGGCGGTGCGCGATGCAGTGGCGGCGCTGTCACACGAACTCCGCGAGGCGCTGGTGCTGTTTCACTACGAGGAATTGTCCCAGGCGGAAATCGCCGTGGCGCTTGGGTGCTCCGTGAAAACCGTGGAAACGCGCGTGGCTCGCGCACGGGAAAAGCTGCGCATCAGTCTTAGGGCGCTGGAGTGAGATTCTTCGCTTTGGTAGAGATCGCGGGGCCGATTAAAATCGGCCGGTAACCTCGGCGATCAACGTGCGCTGCGGGAAAGGGTGAAAGAGGAAATATTTTCGGTTGAGAACATTGTCCACGCCGAGGCTGGCCTTCCAGTGTGACGTTATCTTGTAGTTAACGTGGAGGTCGGCGACGGCCCACGCGGCGAAACCTTGATGGGTGTTCGCGTTGACGTCGGTGTTATCGAGCGTCGTCCAAAGCTTGTCGCTGTAGCGGCCGGCGACGGTGAAGACCCAGCGATCGTTTGGGCGATACGTCGCCACAACGCTCGCGCGCCAATCGGGGATGTTGGGCAGCTTTTTCCCGATCGCGTCGCCAGGCGCGGCGGTGCCGCTGGCGCGGCCGGAGAGGGCAAGCGTCCTTGCGTCGAGGTACGTGACGCTGCCCGAGATCTCGAGGCGGCGAATAAACACGTCGCGCTCTACGAGCACGAGTTCGATGCCGCGCGCGCGGACGTTGTCGACATTGGAGGCGAAGCTGAAGAGCTGCGTGGAGCCGGGGAGGAGCGGGTTGAACTGCGCGATGATCGCGTCGTGGACGTCGTCCTGGAAAAACGACACGCGGGCGGATCCGTTCTCGAAGCGGCGTTCGATCTTCAATTCGGCGGCGAGCACGTTGTCGGGTTTCAAGTGCGGGTTGGGCGAGGTGAACGTGGTGCCCGTGGAGACGAGTTGATAAAGCTCCGAGGCGGTGGCGAAACGGTAGGCTTTGCCGACCAAGGCGGAGACGATCCATGCGGGGGCGGGCGTCCAAGCGAGCGTGGCTTTGGGCGAATATTTTTTCGCGCCGACGGACGGTTGGTTTACGACGACGGCGCCGTTGACGTTGTAGCCGTCGTAGCTGCGCCATTCCTCGTAGCGGACGCCGGCGGTGGCTTTTAACTCGCGCGTGATTTGCCAGATGTCCTGCACGAAGAGCGCTTGCGTGCGGGTCTTGCCGTCGCCCTCGGTCGCGGTGGTCGTGGCGGGAGCATCCGCGAGCCAGTCGGTGGAGTTGACCGTCGGGTTGTAGAGTTTGTAGCGGTCGTCGTGCGCGCCGAAGCTGACGGTGTGCACGGGATTTTTCGGAGCGGAGCGCCACGTGCCTTTGACATCGAGCGTGGACCAGCCGGTGCCGCCGAGGATGGCGTAGCGGCCCGCGGTGCCGAAGCCCGTGCCGGTGGCGGTCGCGGTGGTCGGCGTGCGCTGCTTGTCTTTGTCGAAGCGATAGAGCGCGGCGGCGGTTTCGAAATCCCAATTGCTCTTCGTGTCGGTGCGGAGCGAGAGACTGTGCGAGGAATGCTCCTGCAACAACCGGTAGTAGCCGCTGGCGAAACCGGCTTGTCCGGCGAAGGTCGGATGGCCGGCGGCATCGCGCAGGTAGGTGTCGACGGAGGCGTCGGCGTTGTTTTTCCAGTAACCGAAACTATAGGCGGCGCGGAGGATCGGCGTGAGATCGTAGGCGATTTTGAATTTCGCGTTGGTCATGCGCGTGTGGAGCAGTCCGCTGGCGCCGAGGATGTTGGCGGCGGCGCCGAGTTTGTTTTGCGCGGCGTAAGCGCCGGTGGTGCCGGCGGGAAACGTGCCGCTCGTGACGTAGCTGAGCGGCTGGCTGTGGCTGTCCTGGTAGTTGGCGCTGACCCAAAACGCGAATTTGCCGGCGCGGTTGCCGGCGGTCACGGCGGTCTGGAGCGTGCGATAGGTGTTTTCGGTGCCGTACAGTTTGAAGCTCTGCCATGCGGCCGTCTCGGTGAGGGCGGCCTCGAGTTTTTCGGGGAGGCGCGTGGTGATTTCCATCACGGCGCCGATGGAGTTGCCGGCGTAAGCGGCGGAAAACGGGCCATACATTAGGTCGATCCGCTCGATCTCGGCGGGAGCGACCAGGCCCCAGCGTGGGCCGCCGATGTTGTTATTATTGGCGATGAGCGCCGTGAGCGGCACGCCGTCGGCGAAGATGAGGCTGCGCGCGCTGGAGCTCACGCCCCACACGCGGGTGGCCATCACGGCTTGCGTGTCGCCGTAGTTGCGTTTGCGCAGAAAAACGCTCGGCAGGTATTTGACGGCGTCTTCGGTGTCGACGGCGTTGATGGTTTCCTCGATGCGCTGGGCGGTGACGCTGGCGGTCACGGGGAGAGTGAGGGGAAAAATCGGTGATGCGGCGCCGCGTCCGGCGTTGACGTCGACGCGGTCGAGTTTGACGGGAGTTTCGGGCTCCGCGGTTTTGGTCGCTTGCGCGTGGAGGGCGCCGGTAAGGAGGAACGAAAGGGTCAGAACGGGAAATGGTTTCATGGCGGTACGGACTACGTTGAACGGTGTTAGGTGAACCGGTGCGTCGGCGCGGTGCGCGGATCGCAGCGGTCGGACGACACTTCCCGGCGCGGCGCGCCATCATGCTGCGCTAAAGCTACGGATGACCGGCCCCTTTTAAGAGGAGCGCGGGGAGTGCGGACAGGATGAGCTTGTCGGGTCGGCGACCCGTGAGGCTCGGTTTAGGCCTGCGCGCGCGGGGGCGGCAGGGATGGCGGCGGCCGGTCGGCGCTCGTGAGCGCGGGGACGGCAGCGGTCAGGCCCACGCACGAAGGCGCGGGCGAAGCGAAGACGAGCGGGGCCGGTGCGCTCGCAAGAAAAATCTTAGTCGGCGCTTTGTTGCCAGGGGCCTTCGCCCCGGCGGCGTCTTGTTGCTGCTTGGCCGTGGAAACTACCGCACAAATTTCGCAGCGGCCCTCGACGGAAAAAGTTTTGTTCACCGCGGCCTCGAAACTCATCGACTGTGAGTAGCTCGCAAACATGCGGCCCCACGCGAACGTCTGCAGCAAATCCCATTGCCCGCCGGAAGCGAGCAGCCACGCGAAGAGCGTGAAGATGAGGGGAAGTTGGCGGCGCATACGGCGGCGGGGAGGAAGCTATGGCGTCTAGCGGATGGCAAGTCGCCAGACCGCGCTAGAAGCGGAGCGTAACGGTTCGGTTGGAGCTTTAATGGGCACGACCGGTGTGAGTCTTCAGGGAAAGGGCAGGGGCGCGAACGCTTCTTCCCTGCCCTTATGAGACCCGGAATGGATGCGCTGCTTGCGCTGGTGCAGCCCATGCCAACCGGAGGTGACGGGCACGCCGCCCCATCGATCAGCTCAGATCGTTTTCAGCGCTCAGCGCACGGTCCGGAGTTGCACGCTGTCGACGACGCGATCCTGCGAGACGATATCGGTCGCGACGATCAGCTTGTCGCCGACTTGGATGGTCCCGGCGCGTTTCAATACCGTGATCGCATTTTCGATCGTCGCGTCGGGGTCGGACGAAAACGGCATCAGAAACGGCTCGACCGCGCGCAGCAGGCGCAGCTGACGAAAAACCTCTGGGGCCGGGGTAAATGCAAGGATCGGCGAGTGCACGGGACGGAGCGCCGCGAGGCCGTTGGCCATGAATCCGTGCCGCGTGAACGTCAGCAGTTTCGAGTGCGGCAGCTGGTTGGCGAGAACGACGGCGGAATGCAACACCTGCATCCGGTCACCGGTGAAGACCGACGGCGAGCGCAGTTCCTCCGGCTTCTCCTGCTCGATGCGGCGGGCGATCTTGTCGAGCATCTGCACGGCTTCGTACGGATATTTTCCGATCGTGGTCTCGCCGGAAAGCATCACGCAGTCCGATTGTTCATACACCGCGTTGGCTACGTCCGTGATTTCGGCGCGGGTCGGCACGGGCTGCGTGATCATCGATTCGAGCATATGGGTGGCGATGATGACGGCTCGGCCCTGCGAGATACAGGCGTTGACGATGCGGCGCTGGATTACCGGCAGTTCTTCAAAGGGGCATTCGATCCCGAGATCGCCGCGCGCGACCATGACGGCATCGGACACGCGCACGATTTCGTCCAAGTTGGCGATACCCGATTGGTCCTCGATTTTTGAGATGATGCGGACCTTTGATTTTTTATCGGCGAGAAACGCGCGCAGCAACTCGACGTCAGCTGCCTCCCGCACGAACGACAGCGCGATATAATCCAATCCTTCTTCCAGCCCTACCTCCGTGTCGCCCCGGTCTTTTTCCGTGAACGCAGGCAGATTCACCTTCACTCCCGGCAGGTTGATGTGGCGGCGGGACGAAAGAGCGCCGGGGACGAGCACGCGGCAGCGGATGCGCACGTCGTCCTTGCTGAGCACCTCGAGCCGGATCAACCCGCTGTCGACCAGCACGGTGTCGCCGACCTTGATGTCGTTGACAAGGTCGCGGTAATTCACGTCGACCGAGCGGATTTCCTCGGCGTTCTCGCCGTCACCCGAGCCGGGTTTGACGGTAAAATCGAAAATCTCACCGGGCTTTAATTCGATCGGCGCCTCAACATCGCCGGTGCGAATTTCCGGTCCTTTGATATCCATCATGATGGCGACATCGCGGCCGACCCGTGCGCTGACCGCCCGGATGCGGCGGATGACCTTGCGCGTCCATTCGTGCTTGGCGTGCGCCATGTTGAGGCGAATGACATCGGCGCCGCTGCGAATTAGCTTCTCGAGCATTTCTTCGCTTTCCGTGGCCGGACCGAGGGTGAAGATAATTTTGGTACGGCGGAAGACGTTGATCGGCGGTATTGTCATGGTCGGATTGGTTTTAATGCAGGTGCTGCGCCGCTGGCCAGCTGGGAGATGATTGAGCCGGTGATATTCGCGTCACGGGGACGAGTCTTTCTGGCCGCCCGTGGAAACGAGTTCACACGAGTTCGTAAAATGGCGTGCCTTCGCCCGCGCCGACAACCGCGAATTCGCAGGCGCACAGGGCGGCGCGGACCTCGCTCAGCGCTGTTTCCACCGCGGCGCGCGAATTGCAGTCGCGCGAGAGATGCGTGAGGTAGATGCGGCGCCACCGTGGGCTCGCGACGCTCGCGAGCAGTTCGCGGGTGCCCTCATTCGAAAGATGGCCGTGGCGACCGCTGATGCGCTGCTTGGTCGACCAAGGGCGGCGGGTGTCGGCCTGGAGCAGCTGCGGACAGTGGTTGGCCTCGACCACGACGACGTCGCATTCCCGGATATGTTCGCGCACGTGTTGAGGAGCGTGGCCTAAGTCGGTCAGCCAGGCGAGGCTCCGGCGCGGGGCAAAAAGATCGCCTTCATGGCCGCTCGTGAATCGAAAGCCCACCGGATCGTGCGCGTCGTGCGGCACGGCGAAACTCTCCACCTCGAGATCGCGAAAACAAAACCGCGCGCCGGTCTCGAACACCTGCCAGTCGGGCTGGTACGATAGCCCGGCCTGGATCGCGCGGCGGGTGGCGCCGTTGGCAAACACGCGGATGTGCGGAAATTTTTTCAACCCGTCGATCGCCGCTGCGTGATCGCCATGCTCGTGCGTGAGGAAAATCGCATCGATGCGCGCGAGCGATTCCCCCGCGAGCGTGAGGAGCTGGTCGAGCTTCCGCGCTGAAAATCCCGCGTCGACCAGGACGCGCGCGCCCTCGGTGACGAGCAGGGCACTGTTGCCTGAGCTGCCGCTGCCGAGAATGGAAAAACGCATCGCCATGAGATTGGCCGCAGCAAGCGCGCGCGCGCCGCGGGCGACAAATCATTTTTGCGGCGGGCGTCCGCGTGCGCTCAAAGCGGGCAGAAATCACCGTCCGCCCCTGCGTCATCCCGCAGCGCACTGATCTCCACCGATTATGTCCGACTGAAGGGTCGCGTTGACCAAGGGGCGTTTTGTGCTACCTAATATATCTCAATGCCGAAAGCAGCCACTGTTTCCAAGTCAGCGAAGCGCTCCGCGCGCCCCAAGGTGCCGCGCGTGCTGCCGGGCGTGGTGTCGATCACGCGCCAGGTCCATTTCAACTCCGCGCACCGCCTGCACAATTGGTCGAAAAGCCAGCAGTGGAATACCGACCACTACGGCCTCTGTACCAACCCCCACTGGCACGGTCATAATTACGTTCTGGAAGTCACCTTGCGCGGCCGGCCCGATCCCGAGACGGGTTACATCATGGATCTCGGCGCGCTTAAAAAAATCCTGCACCGGGCGGTCGTGGACAAGTGCGATCATCACAATCTGAACGATGAGGTGGATTTTCTTCGCGGAATCATTCCGTCAACGGAAAACTTGGTGATCGCGTTCTGGAACGAGATCGAGCCGCACATCAAGGCGGGCCGGCTGCACTGCGTGCGGCTGTACGAAACGCCGCGCAACTTCGCGGAATACCACGGCCCCGACGCGAAGGATTGAGCGCGAAAATCCCGGCCTCTTTTAAATTTTCCTCGGTTGTTATCGTAACCCAACCGCGGCCACCAGCAAACCTTCCAAAAACGAAATCATGAAACAGATGTATCTCCACCGCTCAAGCAGCGGGCAGGCGCCGCTGATCAAGCGGGCGTATGACAAAAAATTTCGGGCCAGCCCGGCCTACCGCGCGGCGCTGCCGGATATGATGGAGGTGGCGCATGAAGCCATCCAGGGCGCGCAAGTGCCGATCCAGCAGGTTGGCATCCACAATTTCAAACTGCCGCTGAAGTACCGGACGAAAGCCGGCAAAACGATGGTGCTGGAAACAAGCGTGACCGGCACGGTTTCCCTCGAGGCGGACTTAAAGGGCATCAACATGAGCCGGATCATGCGCTCATTCTACGAGCACAAGGATGGCATCACGACCGGCGAGTGGATGGGGAAAATTCTCAAAAGCTATCTGCGCAACGTGGACAGCAAGGACGCGCGCCTGAAGATCGTCTTTTCCTATCCGATGATTCGCGAGAGCCTGCGCAGCGGGCTCAAAGGCTATCAGTTCTATAACGTCGCCTTCGAAGGGGTCATGACCCGCGACGGAGTTTACCGGCGGTTTATCCATTTCGACTTCGTTTACTCGTCGGCGTGCCCCTGCTCAGCGGAACTCTCTGAACACGCGCGCGACCATCGGGGCGCCTACACCGTGCCGCATTCCCAGCGCAGCAAGGCGCGCATCACGTTGGAGGAAGTTGCCGGAAAAAAAATCTGGATCGAGGACGTGCATGCATTGTGCCTGCGTGCGCTTCAGACCGAAACGCAGGTCATGGTGAAACGCGAAGACGAGCAGGCGTTCGCTGAACTCAACGGCGCGTACTTGAAGTTTGTGGAGGATGCGGCGCGGCTTTTGTACAAGGAGTTCGACGGCGAAAAACGGATCAAAGATTTCCGCATTGCGTGTTCCCATTTGGAGTCGTTGCACTCGCACGATGCCGTGAGCGTGATCTGCAAAGGCGTGAAGGGCGGCTTCACCGCCGACTTCATGGATTTCGGGTTGTTGGTGTGCTGAAAGGGCGTCCGCGAGGCAGGTCTGTCCTTCTGAGATTTGGAACGGGCGCGCAGCCTTCGCTGGCGCGCCTCATGACTGCTTTTTTTGGGGCGCACCCCGTCCACCGCGATCAGCGGCCGGTCCGCGGGGATATCGGCAGCGCATGGCGGGTGCGCCGCAAAAGCAACGGACTGTGCCGCTGGCAGATTTTGCGTGCCTTCCCTCCGCTGCGCTGCCGCGATTGTGCGATGAAACCAGTCGTCCTTATTACCGGTGCTTCGCAAGGAATCGGCGCCGCCATCGCGCATGTCTTTGCCCGTGAAATTCGCGGAGTGAGCCTGGTCCTTGTGGCCCGGAACGCCAAGAATCTTGCGACGGTCGCGCGGCGCTGCTCGAAGCTCGGTGCGACCGCGGAGCTTTTCCCGTGTGACGTCAGCGATGAGAGTTCGGTCGCCGGGCTGGCGAGCGCGGTCGAAAAGCGTTTCGGCACGATCGACGTGCTGATCAACAACGCCGGCAAATTCGAAGGTGCACCATTAGGGGAAATGAGTGTCACGCAGTTTGATCGTATGATCGCGGCAAATTTGCGCAGTGTGTTTCTCATGTCGCGGGCGTTTGTCCCGGCCATGGCGAAACGCGGCCGGGGCGATGTGTTCAATATGAGTTCGATCGCGGGGCTTGATGCTTATCCGGGAGGCGCCGGCTATTGTGCCGCGAAGTTTGGCGTTACGGGCCTGAGCAAAGTGATGCGCGCCGAATTGAAGACGAAGGGCGTGCGCGTGTGCTGTGTTTATCCGGGTGCAACATGGTCGCCCTCGTGGGAGGGCGCGGGCGTGCCCGCCACACGCATGATGCCCGCGGCGGACGTGGCGCGGGCGTTTCTCGATGTGTATCGTCTTGGTCGCAGTGCCGTGGTCGAGGAGATCATCCTCCGGCCTCAACTCGGCGACTTGTGAGAAAGAGCGCGGCTGAAGCGCCGCGCTACGTCATCAGCCAACCCGCGTTCGTCCGCGTACACTTGGGGCAACGAACCGATGCCTCCGCGCCGCGAGCGGGCTTCAGGGTCGCTTTGACCAGCGGCGGTCTTGCTTTAACTCGAGCCGCCTGGTTTCGATTTGGACGCCGGCGATGGCGGGATGCGCGCGGAGTTGCTGGAACGACGGGCCATTGAGTTTCCAGGTGAGCGCGGTGCTGGCTTCCGCGAACGGCGCGATGCGATCTTCAAACACAAAGGCAAACTCCACGCGCGTGTCGCCGACCTGGACGTTGAGCGTCTCACGGAGCTGGCGGAGAAAAGCAGGGAGCTCCGGATGCGTCGGCTGCACAAGCCACGTGACTTTGCGGACATTGGCGGTGATCTGCGCGTCGAGCGGATAGCACTCCTTGATATTGATGCGCGGCCCCTCCGTGCCGACGATGATATTGCCGAGCACGATCACGGGAGCGTTTTCAGTCAGCACGGTACCATAGGCCGCGTAGCCGTCGGCAAACAGGTTGAGCGCGACTGAGGCTTTCTTAGTCGCGAGCGTAAACGCGGCCCAGGGGCGGTTGTCCTTTTTGGAAAGTCGTTTGACGATATTGCTGATGATCCCGCAGAGACGGAACTCGGTGCGGTCGGGCTGGCGCAGCAGATCATCGATGACGAAGGTGTCGATGGACTCGGCGAGTCCGGCGTAAACGTTCATCGGGTGGCCCGAGACATAGAAGCCCAGAAGCTCTTTTTCGAAAATGAGGCGTTCAGCAGACGTGAAGTCGCCGCCGCCATCGGCGGATTTGGGATTTGAAATTTGAGATTTGAGATCGCGAGCTGGAACCTCGGCCGCGGCAAACACGTCGAGGAAGCTGTGCTGACCGGCGGCTTTATCGCGGGCGTTGGCGGTGGCACCAGCCATCGCGGCGTCGATGCCGTCGAACAGTTTTTTGCGCGAGGCGCCGCTGAAATCGAAGGCCCCGGTTTTGGCGAGATGCTCGAGGACGCGCTTGTTGATCGCGCGGCCGTCGACGCGTGAGACCATGTCGTCGAAATCCTTGTAGGGACCCTTGGCGTCGCGTTCGGCGATGATTTTTTGGGCGGCGAGTTCACCGACGCCTTTGACGCCGGCGAGGCCGAAGCGGATCGCCGCTTCGCCGCGGGTCTGACTTCCGGGTTCTGAGTTCAGAGTTTCGGGGCGCGGAGCTCCGAACGCGGAACCTGGAACCTTTTGTTTCGCCCCGCGGAACACCGGCGTGAACATCTCGCGCGACTCATTTACGTCTGGGCCGAGGACTTTGAGGCCCATCGCTTCGCACTCGGCGATAAAATGGGCGGATTTTTCGGAGTTACCCAGTTCGGAGCTGAGCATGGCGGCCATGAACTGCACCGGGTAGTTCGCCTTCAGGAAACCGGTCTGGTAGCTAAGAATCGCGTAGGCGGCTGAGTGGGATTTGTTGAAACCGTAGCCGGCGAATTTGTTGAGAATGTCGAAGATCGAGTCGGCGGTTTTCGCGTCGATGTTGTTTACGCTTTTGGCGCCCTCGACGAATTTAGTGCGCTCCTTCGCCATGGCCTCGGCATCTTTTTTGCCCATGGCGCGGCGGAGCATATCGGCGCCGCCGAGCGTGTAGCCAGCGATGATCTTCGCGGCCTCCATGACCTGCTCCTGATAGACCATGATGCCGTAAGTCTCGCGGCAGACCTCTTCGAGGAGCTTGTGCGGATAGGTGACGGTGCTCGGATCTTTTTTGCCGCGCACATAGTCGGGAATCCACTCCATCGGACCGGGCCGGTAGAGCGCGATGAGCGCAACGATCTCGTCGATCGTCGAGAGACTGATCTGGCGGCAGAGGTTTTGCATGCCGCCCGACTCGAGCTGGAACACGCCGGTGGTGCGGCCGGAATTGAGCAGGGCAAACGTCTTCGCGTCTTCGAGCGGAATTGCTTCGATGTCGAATTTCGGATCGGCCGTGCGGCGGATGTTTTCGACGGCATCGGCGATGACGGTGAGCGTTTTTAGCCCGAGGAAATCCATCTTCAACAGGCCGAGCTTGCCCACGGCGTTCATGTCGAACTGCACGGTGACGTCGTCTTCTTGCAGCGTGAGCGGGACGAATTCCTCGAGCGGCCGGTCGGTGATGATGATGCCGGCGGCGTGTTTGCCGGTGTTGCGGACCATGCCTTCGAGGACGCGGGCCTGGTCGAAGATTTTTTTGGCGACGGGATTGCGGGCGACCTCGTTGCGCAGTTCCTCGGATTTTTTGACCGCATCCTCGAGCGTGATGTTGAGCTCGTCGGGAATCATCTTCGCGAGCCGGTCGGCGTCAGCGTACGGGAGATTGTGCACGCGCGAGATGTCGCGGATGACCATTTTGGCTCCGAGGGTGCCGTACGTGATGATGTTGGCCACGCAGTCCTTGCCGTATTTTTCGCGGACGTAGTCGATGACCTCGCCGCGGCGCCGCAGGCAGAAATCGATGTCGAAGTCGGGCGGGGAAACGCGTTCGGGATTCAGGAAGCGTTCGAAGAGAAGTTTAAAACGCAGCGGATCGAGATTGGTGATCCCGAGGAGGTAGGCGACAAGACAGCCGGCGCCGGAGCCGCGGCCGGGCCCGACGGGGATGTTTTGTTTTCGGGCCCAGTCGATGAAGTCCCAGACGACGAGGAAATAGTCGATGAAGCCGGTCTTGCCGATGACGCTCAGCTCGTAATCGAGGCGGGTGCAGAGGGTGCGGGCGAGGAGGAGTTCAGGGTTTTGGGTTTCGGGTTTCGGGTTCGGAGACTCGGAACTCGGAGGCTCGGACTCGGTACTGGTGGAAGATTGATATTCTACGCCGTAGCGGCGCTTGAGGCCCGCGATGCAGAGATCCTTGAGATAGCCCGAGCGATCCATCTTCGATGAAATCTCGGGCGGGAGCGGATATTTGGGGTAACGTTCGCTGCCCTTGGGAAACGGAATCGTGAGGTCGCACATCTCGGCGACGATTTGCGTGTTCGTGATGGACTCCGGGACCTCGGTGAAGAGGCGTTCCATCTCGGCGCGCGACTTCAGGTAAAATTCCTGGCCGGAGAAACGCATGCGTTTCTCGTCCTCGATTTTTGCGCCGGTCTGGATGCAGAGCATGGCGTCGTGCGGACCGGAGTCGGCCGAGTTCACGTAATGAACGTCGTTCGTGGCGATGACCTTGAGGTTGAACTCCTCCGCGAGCTTAAGCAGGCCGGGGATGATTTTCTTCTGTTCCGGGATCCCGTGATCCTGGATTTCAACGAAATAGTTTTCGCGGCCGAAGATATCGACGAAGCGGGCGCAGGCTTTGCGGGCATCCTCGTCGCGGTCGTGGAGCAAATGCTGCGGCACGAGCGAGGCGAGGCAGCCGGTGAAGCCGATCAGGCCGCCGGCGTGTTTTGCGAGCGTGTCGAGATCGGTGCGGGGCTTGTAATAAAAGCCTTTGAGGTGCGCATCCGAAACCAGCTTTAGGAGGTTCTGGTAGCCGATGAGGTTTTTCGCGAGCAGGCCGAGATGGAAGATGCTTTTGCCGTCGTCGTCGGAGCGGCCGTGTTTTTCGAGGCGGGAGGTTTCGACGAGGTAGAGTTCGCAGCCGATGAGGGGCTTGATGCCTTTGGCTTTGGCGGTGTTGTAGAAATCGATCGCGCCGAAAAGATTGCCGTGGTCGGTGAGGGCGAGGGCCGGCATGCCGAGGGCGACGGCGCGGTCCATGAGACGGTCGATCCGGCAGGCACCGTCGAGCAGGCTGTAATCGGAATGAACGTGAAGATGGACGAAATTCTGGTCGGCAGACGGCACGGTTAAGTTAAGCAACCCTGCACCGGAGGCCGCGCAAGGCGGAAACCTGATTGGCGGAAGAATTCGAACCGGATTGCCCGCTAAACACCCGAAATATACGGAAAAGAACGCCCCGTGGAGGGTGTTTTCCGTGTATTCCGGGTGTTCCGCGGGCGACCAATTCAAGGGTGTGGTTTCGCGCGGATTTAGCCGGAAAAAAGCCATTGACGCGTGCCGCGCGGGTTGGCTTGTTAGCGGGCTTTCCTTTCACCAACCGTCCGCTGAACATGTCCATCGAAATCAAAATCCGCAAAAACGAGCCCATCGACCGTGCGATTCGTCGCATGAAAAAGAAGCTCGAGCGCGAGAACATCATCAAAGGCACGCGCGCGAAACGCTATTTCGAGAAGCCGTGTGAGAAGCGCCGTCGTAAGGAGAAAGTCATGGCTTTCACCGCGATGCTGCGCCGCCGTCACGCCGACTGAGTCCATCCGGCCCAGACTATTTCCCTGACCGCCGTCCGAAAAATTTCGGACGGCGGTCTTTTTTTTGGAAATCGGAGCCCCGAAGGGACTGCTCAAGTGGCGTGGGCAATTGGGGAAAAAACGCCGCGCCTAATTGGGTTTCGCCGGCCCGACGTGAACGCGGCGGCCGACGACCATCAGCCGGTCTGAAGGGCGCAGTCTATTTTTTCAAACGCGCCGCGAGAATTTCCGTGATCCACCGCCGGTGGGGGCCGGACAGCGTGATTTCGTCGAGCGTGGTGAGCGGAATCCAGACGAGTTCTGGCGAAATTTTCCCGCGAGGCGATACGCCGGCATGGATCGTTTCGGTGATTTGAAAGCGAGTGATAGAGCGTTTTCTCTTGGCGATTAAAACGCCTTGCGTGGCGGTGGCCTCGGAAACGCCGACCTGTTCGGGCGTGGGCAATTCATGTTGATGAGCGAGGCGCTTGGAATCGGCCGCCGCGCGATGGAGCAACAACGCGCCGTCTCGCTCGCACCACACGCGCGTCACCCTGCGCTGCTCGATCAGCTTGGGAGCGAGCCGCGGGTACGCCGTGGGATTCCCGTGGCGCGCGCCGGCGCAGAATATTCGCACCGGGCACGTGAGGCACAGCGGCTTTTGGCGAAAACACACGGTGGCGCCGAGCTCCATCATCGCCTGGTTGTGATCGCCGGGTGACTGCGATGAGAGCAACGCCTCAGCGAGAGAGGTAAATGCCTTCGCCGCCGACGCGCTGTCGCGGTATTCGCTGCCGTCGGCGGTGATGCGGGCGAGGATCCTGACCACGTTGCCGTCCACGCAGGCGGCTGGCGCCGCGAACGCTATGCTGGTGATCGCTGCCGCGGTGTAGGGTCCTACGCCAGGCAGTTCGCGCCACTCCGCGGGCGTGCGGGGCGGCGTGGGCAAGGCGGCGACCGCTCGCGCGAGCTGGTGCAGATTGCGGGCGCGCGAATAGTAGCCGAGCCCTTCCCAGAGTTTGAGCACCCGAGTTTCGGAAGCGGCGGCGAGGGCCGCAAAGTCGGGTAACGTGGCGAGCCAGCGGGCGAAATAGGGCAGGACGGTTTTCACCTGCGTTTGCTGCAGCATTAGCTCGCTCACCACGGTTTTATAGAGCGAAGGATTTTCCCGCCACGGCAGAACCCTCGCGTGGCGACGATACCACGTGAGCAGGGCCGACTGAAAATCGAGCTTGGCGGCGATGAGCTGGACGGAGGAGTTGGCCACGAAAAGCACGAGAAGACACAAAAAAGCAGAGGCGGAAAGCAGGGTTTTCTTTTTCGTGCGTTTTGGCGCTTTTTGTGGCCAGTACCTTTATGGCGAAGAAGACCGCGGATGACGCGGAAAAACCCAAGAAGCTCAGCACCTACACCATCAAGCTTGATGATGTGCAGATGGAGAAGCTGCGCGCGATCTGCGTGGCGCGGCAGTTCGAGCCATTCGACGTACCGTATGCGCGCTTCGCGTTTCGCGGGCTCGACGTCAACGTGACCGCCTACGACAAACGCAAGGTGGTCGTGATCGCGGGCAAGGGGACCGAGAATTTCGTGACGATGACGCTCGAGCCGGAAGTCACGATGGCGGCCACGCTCGGCTACGACGAAGTGTTGCACCCGGATTGGTTCGAGTCGCACGCCGGACTCGACGAAAGCGGTAAGGGCGATTTTTTTGGACCAGTGGTCGCGGCCACGGTGATTGCCGACAAAGGCATGATCGAGGCGTGGCGCGAGGCGGGCGTGCAGGATTCGAAACGCATCGCGGCTCCCCAAATCATGCGGCTCGATGCGCTCATTCGCGGGACGAAAGGCGCCGTCGTCGAGGTGTGTTATTGTCGCACGATGGCGCGGTACAACGAGCTGATGGGTCGACCGGGAGCCAACCTCAACCGTCTGCTGGCATGGCAGCACGCGACCGCGCTGTCCGATGCGCTCGCGAAAAAGCCGGTGCCGTGGGGTCTGCTCGACCAATTCACCGAACAGCCGCTCGTGCAACGCGAACTCACCAAGAAAGGCGTGGAGAACTTTGAGCTGCGCATGCGGACCAAGGCGGAATCCGATCCGGTGGTCGCGGCGGCTTCGATCGTGGCGCGGGCGGAGTTTGTCCGGGCGATGCACAGTCTCTCCAAGGAATTTGGCGCGACGCTGCAATTCGGGGCGAGCGCGCTCGTGAAAGTGCAGGCGAATGAAATCATCCAGAAATTTGGGGCGCGGGCGCTGGGCGATTTTGCCAAACTGCATTTTCGCACCGCGTACGAAGTCGTGGCGGCGGCCGGAAAACTCGATGAGCTGCCGCTGAAGCCACCACCGCCAAAGATGGAGTGGTAGCGTCACGGGCGCGGAGACGGAACTGATCAAATCCGGAGGGTTGGAGGCTAAGATTCGCGGCATTTTTAGGCCTCTTCGTCGTCAACGCTCTGCAATCACCGGAGGCGCATCTTTACCTATTTTCGGTTTCGGTCAGCTGGCGGATGTGGCGCGTGAAATCCTCGTCTTCGCCTGCGAGCAATTCAGGCCGTGCGGAGCGAACGTCGAAACGGCGTACCGTTTCGCGCATGATCCGGCCAAGCGAATGGGGTGTCCGGCCAAAGCCCAGCGCGGGAGAGCGTGGACCGCGCTTGCGCGGCGGGAGCAGTTTTCTTCACATGCGCCATGAAACGCCGTCAATTGCGCGGCTTTGACCTCAAACAAATCGAAAATGTTGCCAGCCTGATCGGCGTCGATGAGGCCGGCCGCGGTGCCTTGGCCGGACCGGTGGTGGCGGGCGCGGTGCTTGTGACGCGGGAGTTTCTGGAAAGCCGCTGGGCCGATGTGAATGCGCGCCGGATCAATGACTCCAAACAGCTGACTGCGGCGGAGAGGGACTCGTTGTGGCTCGATTTTGAGGCGCTCGCGGCCGAGGGAAAAATCCACGCGCACTTCGGCTCGGCGGATGTCGCCGAGATCGCGCAGCTCAATATTCTCGGCGCGACAAAACTGGCGATGCGGCGCGCGCTCGAAGGCATTTATCCGCCGAGCGCATTCGAGCGAAAGGTAGAGCCCGATCTTTTTTCGGCGTTGGAGGAGGTGGCGAATTTTCAGCCGACCGTCTCGGCGAGGGTTTTGATCGATGGGCTGCCATTGAGAAATTTTCCGTATCCTCATATCGGGCTCGTGCAGGGGGATGCGCGTTCCCTCTGCATCGCGATGGCTTCGATTATCGCCAAGGTCACGCGGGACCGGCTGATGAGCGAACTGGACGCGCAATTCGCCGGTTACGGTTTTGCGACCCACAAAGGCTACGGCACGGAAGAGCATCGCGAGGCGGTGCTCCGCCTCGGGCGTACGCCGCAGCATCGGGAGATGTTTTTGCGCAAGCTCCTGGCGGGGCGCCCCGATCCGGCGCAAATCGATTTTTTAGCCTAGCGCGAAGGCGCGAAGACGACTCGCCATCCCCGCCTTGGCGCACCGTTCGCAGGAGGACAAATCCGGTCCGTCGCGGCGCAGAAGATCCGAGCCCTTTCTATGGCAGGGGCGGCACGCCGCTCGTTTCGACAAGCTCAGGGCCTCGAGCGGGCCGGAAAGGCGACAGGGCGTGGGTGGTTCGCCCGCCCGGAGCGCCGACGGGATCCAGCGCCGTCGTTGACCGCGCTGCGCGCATGGGCCACACCTTGTGCTGATGGCTGGTA
>CAIXKG010000007.1 GCA_903919985.1 uncultured Opitutia bacterium
CGGCTGGGTCGCTGGAACCGGCCGCAGGGGAATGCGCCAGGCGTTGTCACCGAAATACGGCTGGGGCAGCGGCACTTGCTGCTGCCAGGCGGTGATCCCGATCATCATGTCGTGCGCGGGCAGACCGTTGCTCTCGACGTAGAGAAAATCGCGATCCCATCGTATGCTCACCCGGGGCGCGAAGGCAGCGAACGGCGCGGCTTGCACCGGACGATTGTCCGCAGCCTGACTCGTTCCCGCGCCGATGGCCCGCGTTGCCCCCGCTTGCGCGAAAACCCCGGCACGCACCACGGCCACCAGCGGCGGCGATAGCGACGCATCGTAGTGAGGGTGCAACGGATCGCCGGTCACGTTATGCGCCAGCACGGGCACCGCCCCTCTCATAATGAACGCCCCGACCACACCACTCCACGCGAGCCTTCGCATCGAATTCATGCCCAACGCTACCCGCGCCGCATTAAACCAACCCGCGCGTTTGGATTAATATCCTGTCATTTTTGGCGGCTTGACCCGACCTTCGGCTCGACGGGAGATGAACAGACGTGAAAATCCTGGTGCTGGAGGATGACAAAAAACTCGCCGGGCTGCTCAGCAAGGGACTTGAGGCGCAGGGCTTCACCGTGGATTTTTGCGACCATGGCGACGAGGCCTACGCACTCGCGATGACGCGTTCCTACGACGCTCTGGTCCTTGACATCATGGTCCCCGGCCGCGACGGCCTGAGTATTCTGCGTAATCTCCGCGAGCATCACCTCGCCGTGCCGATCGTACTCGTGACGGCGCGCAGCGCGCTCAACGAACGCCTGGAGGGCCTCAACCTCGGTGCCGATGACTACCTCACCAAACCGTTCTATGTCGATGAGCTCATCGCGCGCCTACACGCCGTCACACGGCGCGCCGCCGGAAACGCCCTCACCCTCCTTCAGTACGGCCCCGTAACGATCAACCTCATCACGCGCGAAACCCGGCGCGCCGGCGAACTCGTCGCCCTCACCGCACGGGAATTTGCCCTGCTCACCTACCTGCTCCGCTCCCCCGGGCGGACTTTCACGCGAGCGCAAATCTGCGAGCACGTGTGGAATTACCATTTCGATCCCGGCACGAATCTCGTCGATGTCTATGTCCAGCGCCTGCGCCGCAAACTGGAGACTGACCCCGAGGTCTCTCTGATCGAGACGGTCCGCGGTGTCGGCTACCGTGCCCGGGTGCGGCCCGCCAGCCCGCCACTTCCCCCGTGAACTCTTTCCGGCTCCGGCTCGCCCTGCTCGTCGGTTCGATCACCGCCGCCCTGCTCCTCGCGGCGGGCCTACTCGCGTGGCAAATCACGATCCGGTTCAATCTCGACCGCCTCGACCGCGAATTGCGCAACCTGGGCGCGGCGAACCTTGATCGCGTCGTGGGCGACGAACATTGGCGCCGGGTCGAAAGTGCGCTCCGCTTCGTGTCCGGGGCGGATCGACCGCCCGGTTACGCCCTGTGGGTCGAGAATTACGGGCGCACGATCTACCGCTCCCCCCATTGGCCGGAAAAAATTTCTCCGGCCTCGCTGCCGAAACCAGGCCCCTATGAAGGCGGCCTGACGTTTTCTACCCTGCCTCCACCGCCGCGCCCAGGTGAATCACTTTCGCCGCGCAACCCGCCGCTGCCGCGCCGCGAACCCATTTTCTTAGATGCGTCGGCGGACGGCCATGCGTGGCGGCTCGCGGTGATGGGGACGCCGTACACCACACTCGTACTCGCGGCCGATAGCGACGACTTCAACGCCAGCCTCGTCCGGTTGCGCCACGTTTTTCTCACGGCGTTACCCGGGGCGCTTTTGCTGGTCGGTGGCGGAGCCTGGTTTCTCGCCGGGCGCGCAATGCGACCCGTGCGCGCCTTCTCCCAAGCGGCCGAACGCGTGACCGCGCGCGGGCTCGATCAGCGCATCGTCACGCCCGCCAACGATCGCGAGTTCCAGCGACTCGTCACCGTGTTCAATGAAATGATGGACCGGCTTGAAACCAGTTTTCATCAGGCCACGCGTTTCAGCGCCGACGCTTCGCACGAACTAAAAACGCCGCTCGCCTTGCTTCAGGCCGAGCTGGAACACGGCCTCGCCTCGGCTCCCCCCGGTTCTGCGCAACAACAAACCTGCTCCAGCCTCCTCGAGGAAGTTCACCGTCTCACTGCGATTGTGGAGAAACTGCTCCTGCTTTCACTGGCCGACGCGGGCCGCCTCGAGCTTCATCTCGAATCGGTCGATGCCGCTCCGATCCTCGCGAACGTAATCGAGGACTGCGCCGCGCTGGCACCACATCTCAAAGTCGAAAGCCCTGTCACCCTCCCCCAAGCCTTGGTGCGGGCGGACATCGTCCTGCTCGAACAGGCGCTCCAAAATCTCGGGGGCAATGCGATCAAATACAATCGGGACGGCGGACGGATCCGCTTCGAAATCGCCGTCGAACAAAACCGCGTTGCGATTTCCATCGGCAACACCGGCCCCGGCATTTCCGCAGCCGATCGCGTTCACCTATTCGAAAGGTTTCATCGCGGCGATCGTGCGCGCCGGCGCCAACCCGGCGCCGGCGTGGGGCTCGGCCTGAGCCTCTCCCGGGAAATTCTCCGCGCGCACGGCGGCGACCTCACGCTCGCTCCATCGCCCGACGACTGGACGCTTTTTATTGTGACGCTCCCATTCGCGTCCGCTCCCCCTGCCTAAAGCGACGCCACTTCCTTGGCGTTTTCACGGAGGAAACAATTTCCGGCGCGCGCTCTCGCGGCAGACGGGGCGAAGAAACGCAGGTAACGAAGTCGCGGCAGGCGTCCCTGCCTGTCGAAA
>CAIXKG010000008.1 GCA_903919985.1 uncultured Opitutia bacterium
AACGTCTCGAACTGCGACGGTCCGCCCGCCATGCAGAGAAAGATCACGCGCTTCGCCTTCACTGGGAGATGCGCCGCCTGGAGCGCTCCGTTCCAGTGCGCTGGCCGCGTCGGCCCCGAGCCACCGGCGAGCGCTGCCGCGCGGGCCTTGTTTTGCACCATCGCCAGCGCGAGGCCGCCGAGGCCGTAGGCGCTCTGGGTGAGAAAAGAACGACGGTTGATACTCAACGCGTGGGCCGTGGGATCGAAGGTTTTCATACGAGGCGGGCGATCAGTAGCGTGTGATGGTTTCGTGAGCGTTGAGCACCACGCGACAGAGGTTAGTCCAGGCCGCGAGTTCCACCGGATCGGCGGCGTTCTTCGCCGTCGGTCGGGATGCGAAGCCCACCTTCACGAGCTTTTCGGCATCGGCGGGATTGGCGCGATAATAGCCGCGTTGGGTGGCAATAAATTTCGCGAGCGAGGAAAGTTCGTCCGCACTCGGCTCACGCGCCAACGCGAGCTGATAGGCCCGCCGGATGTGTTTCACATCAGTCGTCGCGCGCGTATCCCCGAGCAAGCGGGCCGCAAACAAGCGGGCCGCTTCAACAAACGTCGGGTCATTTAAAAGCGTGAGCGCCTGTTGCGGCGTGTTGCTGACGGTCCGGAGCGCGGCGCACTCATCGCGGGAGGGCGCGTCGAAGTTAGCCAACATAGGATGGAGAAACGTCCGCTGCCAATGCATGTAGACGCCGCGTCGCCATTGCTCGCCGCCCGCACTGGCCGCGTAAGTGCGATTAGGGAACTGCAGCGCCTCATAGTAGCCGTCAGGTTGGTAGGGCTTCGCGCTGGGCCCGCCAATATCCTCCAGGTTCAGGGCACCCGCAACGAAGAGGGCATTGTCGCGCACAAACTCCGCTTCGAGTCGTCGCGGATTTTGCGAAGCGAGGAGTCGATTCGCCGGATCGGCATCCTTCAGCTCCGGGCGCAGACTGCTACTTTGGCGATACGTCCGGCTCGTCACGATCAAGCGGATCATGTGCTTCAAATCCCAACCACTGTCGCGAAACTCACTCGCGAGCCAATCGAGCAACTCAGGGTGCGAGGGCAATTCACCCTGAGAACCGAGGTCGTCCACCGCCGCACTCAGGCCGACACCGAAGAACTGTTGCCAGAGACGATTCATGACCGCGCGCGCCGTGATCGGGTTTTCCTTCGACACGATCCACTGGGCGAGATCGAGCCGCGTGAGCCGTTTTTCCGCCGTGCTCTCGCGTTGCGCCGGCAGAAACGACGGGGTCGCCGGCAGCACCCTCGCACCGGTCTCGTCTTGCCAATTACCTCGCGGCAGCACGCGTACCTCGAGCGGCGGTGCCGCCTGCGTAACCAGACTCCACGTACGCCCTTCATTCAATTCCCGCAACGCCGCGAAAAGCTTCCGCGTCGCATCGAGGTCAGCCTGATCCGGAACGGTACTCAGCCGCCACGTATCGACCACCGCGGCCGATTGGGCGGGCGAGCGCTTCTTCGGCGTTACCGCGAGTCCCGCGATAAAATCCGCCGACGCCACCCCGAGCGGGTCGACCGCCCCGAACGGCGAAAACGCAAACCGCAACGGCAGTACGTTATCACCCGTGACGGTCACTTGAATCGTTTCACCCGCCGCAATTTCGGCGGGGCGGTCCAGCAACCAGACGGCTTGAAGCGGCCCGGCCGGGTGGGTCCGAGGCAGACGCCACTCCGCACCCACGCCTGGAATTTCGACGCCACCACGATAGGTTGCACGTTTCGCTGTGGCGTCGGCCGTAGTCGCGGAGACTTTACGTTTTTTGCCATCGGCACCGACGATATTTACGGCGATGCCGACGATCCCGCCGAGCGTTGCCTCGGCATCCCCGACGATCGCCTCAATCCGTAACGCCGCGAGCCGCGTCAGATCCCCAGGCGGCAGCGTGACCTCCATCGTGTCGCCCTTGGCGAGCGCCTTGTCGATGGCCACCCGTCCGTCGTCCCCGACCGCGGCGGCACGGCTGTCCATCAGTTTGCCCGCTTTGAGTAAACGCGCCGTGGGTGTCGGACGAGTCCAGCCGTCCGCATGAACTCCGAGAAACCCGCGTGCCGCCTGCTCCCACGCCGCCAGGGTTGCCTTGGCGGACGGGGCGCGCGACGCCTTGTCGCGCGCGGCCTTGACTTGGTCGTCCAGCATATCGCGGGCACGCAGAAATTCTTTCCTCAGGTAAGGGCTCTCCACGGCGATCTCCGGAGGAAACGGCGAATCGTTGTCCACGCCGATCAACTCGGGCTCCGGCGTATAGCCGTAGTTCGCATAAACGCCCCATTGCTTCACATCGGCGAAGAATGATTTTAGCGCGTAAAAATCCTGCGTCTTGATCGGATCAAATTTATGATCGTGGCACTCGGCACAGCCAAAGGTACTGCCCAACCACGCGGCCGATACCGAACGCACGCGCTCGGCACCATACTTCGCGAGATACTCTTTCGGCTGCGCTCCGCCCTCGCGGGTCATCATGTTCAAACGGTTGTAACCCGTCGCCACAAGCTGCTCCGGCGTCGGATTCGGCAACAAATCTCCCGCGAGTTGCTCGATCGTGAACTGGTCGAAACGCTTGTTAGCATTGAACGCGTTGATCACGTAGTCGCGATACGGAAAGATGCGCTGATTCTGGTCACCGTGGAAACCGACCGTGTCCGCGAAGCGCGCGATATCGAGCCACCACACCGCCATGCGCTCGCCGAAATGTGCCGAGCTCAGGAGGCGATCGACGTGCTTCTGATAGGCGTTGCCAAAAAAATTCCGCCCACCCGCCGCCAGCTCTTCCGGCGTCGGCGGCAGACCCGTGAGATCCAACGACACGCGCCGCAGCAAGCGGTTCATCGGCGCCTCGGCCGATAGCGTGAGTGTCTGCTCGGCGAGCTTCGCCTCGACGAATGCATCGATGGGATTTCCCTTCTTCGCCTCCGTCGGCAGCGCCGGACGTTTCAACGGCGCGTAGGCCCAGTGCGGCTCGTAAACGGCGCCCTGCTCCACCCAGCGTTTCATCAATGCCTTTTGACGTTCCGTGAGCGGCTTGTGCGCCTTCTCGGGCGGCATGGGTTCGTCGGTATCAAAAATCCGCGCGATGATTTCACTCGCGGCCACGTTGCCCGGCACAATCGGCACCGCGTCGCTCTTGGTTTTCAGCAGCGCCTCCTCGCGGAGGTCGAGGCGCATGCCGGCCTCGCGGCTTTCGGCGTCGGGGCCGTGGCAATGAAAACACGTGTCCGACATGATCGGCCGGATATCGCGGTTAAACTCGACGATCGCCGGCAGGGCGGCCTCGGCGGCGGTGAGTGCGGAGGCGGGCCCGAGGAGGAGCGTTAGAATGACCGCCATCGTGGACGCGCGTCCACGCGCGGAGTTCGGCGCGGAGGGGGACGCGAGCAGGGAAAGCGAAAGGCGGGACGACATGGAAGTTTGCAATCTCAGACCGCTGAAATCAGGCGGAAATGAGC
>CAIXKG010000009.1 GCA_903919985.1 uncultured Opitutia bacterium
ACGAGGAGGAGCGGCACGCAGATCGTCGGCCACGTGAAGAACACACGCTGGGCGCGCAGCCAACCGGCCACAATCACTGCGGCCACCGGCACGACAAAAATCGCCGATTCATAGCGGCTGTGGGCCAGCAGCACAGCGCCAAGCACGAGCAGCGAGAGCCGGTCGGGCGAGGGGGCCCGCAAATAGAGGATCGCGATCACCATCACCCCAGCGAGCACCGTAAGGTTATGCAGCTCCATCCCGGCACCGGAGGCCTGCTGGCCCAGCAGCGGCATCGTACCGAGCAAGGCGACTGCCAACAGCGCCGGACCACGGCCCGCGAGCGCGTGACCCAGCCAGCAGACGAGCGCGAGGCAGACCGGCGCCAAGGTCGCATTGAGCACAAAAGCATTGGCCACGCGGTAGCCCGACACGTCGTGCAACAAGGACAGCAGAAACGTAAAAAAATAGGGGCGTTTATCGAAAAACGTATCGATCGGCAACCACGTGCCCCAAACATCATAGGCGCGGATGATCGTGCCGATTTCCTTGGTCGCATGCATGTGGAAGGCCGTGCCCTGCAGGACATATTCATCGAAGAGGATCTTGTGCTTGCACGGGTCGC
Organism: uncultured Opitutia bacterium; assembly: GCA_903919985.1. GTDB lineage: Bacteria > Verrucomicrobiota > Verrucomicrobiia > Opitutales > Opitutaceae > Tous-C4FEB. The sequence continues at coordinate 605 of CAIXKG010000009.1, forward strand.
ACCAGATCGCCACGGCGGTCGTACCCAACACTACGATACCCACCAGGCCCGGCGCGCGTACCCACGCCCTCCACACCAACGGCCGCTCCGCCCACACGCGCGCCCCATACACAACGCACAGCGAAAACAGTCCCAGCATGTAGTAATAACCTCCGGCCCCGATCAATTTTTCCGCCTCGGACGGCGTGACCGCGGCAATCCAGAGGACCCACGCCAGTGCCGTCGACAGCACGAACAGCAACGGGCGACGACGATCAGCGGTCTCGCGGAGCAGGTTGCACAGCTTGCGGATCACGGTGAGAGCAGTCGGCGGGATCGACACGAGGGCTCCTCACGGGAGCATTTTCAAAAAATTTTCCAAGTAGGCTTGGCGGGCTTTCTCAATGTCCGCCCGGTCTTTCGCGACCACGTGGACCACGGGATCCGGCTCCGTGAGCGCAACCGCCCCGTCTTTGATTTCCTTAAGCCGACTGAGACGCGTCAGGGTGAGGGTCTGGAGGCGCTCCTCCCGGAAGGTCTCCAGCACGAAATCAGGGCCCAAATCATCGCCATCGCGAAGGGTCTTAATCCCGGTGTCCGGGTCGATGTTGAAACGTTGAAAAACAAAGACATCGGCGAACGCGCGATTGCGCATCAGGAAGATGAGCGCGGCCCGGCGCGGGCCTTTCGCTTGCAACACCGGCGTCGCAGAAATCTTGTGGGCGATCCAGAGAATGGAGTCGTTATCGATCACGAGATAGTCGTGCCTCGGCTGCCCGGCCATGAATTCGCGCCGCCACGCCGTTTCCTTTCCCGGCAGATATTCCTGCGAATAAGCGTGCGCCGCCATCGCAGGAACACTGCGTGCGAGCAAGCCGAAGACCGCGACCACCAAGAGCCCCCGCACAACCGCCGGCTTGGAAAATTGGGGCACGACCGCGAGCACTGCGACGACCATTCCAAGTTGGGTCGGTAAGCTCAGCCGGCGAATGACGATATTATCGAACTGGCCGAAAAAATAACTCATCAGGAGCGCGAATTGCACCGCGAAACCAATCGCGAAAAAAGTCGTCGCCACGCCGGTCGGGGATTCGGTCGCAAGGGAGCGGAGGCGTTTCACCACCAGCAGCGCGAAAAAGGGCACCGCGAGGCAACCGCACAGCGACAGCACGAGGGAATTGGGCTGCTCGGCAGCCTTGCCAAAAAGATAGTTGAGCGCGTGCGAGATATTATCCGGGACGTAACTCAGCGCAAAAGGCGTCGTGGCGCCCGGCTTGCTACCGAGTTCCCACGCGGATGCCCGCAGGTCAAAGATCCGGTGCTGAAGCGGATAGTGGATCATCAGCAGCGGAGCAAAGATCACCGGCCACCCGAGCATCGCGCGTCCTTCGCGCAACCAAACCCACAGCACGATCAAAGCCACCGGGAGCAACCAGATCACGGACTCGTAGCGGACCTGCGCCAGCAGGAGCGCAGAAAAACAAAACGCCGTTAACGAGGCAGTATCCATTTTTTCGACATAGCGTGCACCGAGCAACATCGTGCCCACAATCATCACGAGGTTGAGCAATTCAAACCCTCCGCCCGTCGCATTGTGCGCGAGCAATGGCAGGCCCGCCATGAGCGCGACCCCGAGCCAGCCGGCGACCCTCCCCGCCAAGAGTCGTCCCGTGGCGTTGACGAGACCGAGGAAGACAAAGGTGAGCGCGCTATTCAGGATAAATACGTTGGCGGGTCGATACCCTGTCAGGTCGTGCAAGAGCGAAACTAGGAACGGGAAAAAAAGCGGACGCTTGTCCAGCATACCGTCGAGGATGACAAAGGTCCCTTGGATATCGCTGCCGCGCATCGGCGTAAGAACGGTCTTGTCGAGATGCATGCTCATCGACGTTCCGAGCAGCATGATTTCATCCATCACGATTTTGAAACCGAACGTCTCGTGAACGAGCAAAATGACGCCACCGACGCCGACGAATGCGACCGATGTCCAGTCGACAGTTCGCCAGCACAGCCCCCGAATTTCATCGGCCCAAGTTTGCCACAGGGCGTGCACGAAAATCGCAAAAGCGAGCAGCACGAACCAAAAACCGGCCTTGGCAACGAAGACGATCGCCAGTTGGTCCGGTATCGCCACGAAACCGAGCACCATGGCAAGTACGGTCGAAAGTAAAAACAACCCCACGCGCCGGTCTTGAACAAAAGGGGCCAAGGAGTCTCGATTCATGCGCAGGGGAAGGATGCGGGTGCGATCGAAAATGAAAAGCCCGTTGGCGATAAGTATCCGAAATAAAAAGCCGTCCGCCTTTTGGGCGGACGGCTTAGAATAACACAACGAGCAATCGATTACGGCGCGTAGGTGATCGTGCGGGCTCCGGCAATGCCCGAGACCGTGATCGTGACGCCTTGCGTGTAGTGAGCAGGATAGGTCTCGTTGGCTACGGGATTCAGGGCCTTCACGAAATTGGTCGGACCGACCAGATTGTCCTGAGTTACGGTCGAAACCCCCTTCTCGAGGAAATAGGTATCCGCTGCGGCGGCCAATAGGCGTGCATTATTGAGGACCGCTTTGTCTTGCGAGGAGGTGCGGACCTTTTGAAACGCCGGAAGCGCCATTGCGGCCAAGAGGACGATGATGACAAGGACGATCAGGATTTCGACGAGGGTAAAACCCGCGGATAATGTGTTCTTTTTCATGGGATCAACTGATTATTATCTAGGGACGGATGAGATACGCTCAAATGCGACGACTGCGACTGAAGAACACGACACGTTTCTAGGTTTAAGGTCAACACCCTGTGCAGACCGCGCCGAAAGCCTTACAATCGTGTCACTTAGCGCAGCCAGACCACGGGGCCCTATTGATCCGCTACCTCTTCGCAACCCGAGTCTTGCGCGGAGCTACCGCCCGTTTCTTCACAATTTTTGGCTTCTCCACAGCCAACATTTTGGAGACCGAGACCTCGACTGCATCCTTCCAAAGATTCTCAAGCCCATACTGAGCACGCCGGTCAGCCGAGAAAAGGTGCACCATGAGATCGAACACATCGACCACCGTCCAGCCACTCTCCAGCGAGGTTTCGATGCCGACAATTCGCGTTCGCGTGGCATCGATTACTTTCTCCAGCTCAACACGCAAGGCCCGCAGATGCGGATCAGACGTGGCGGTGGCAATAATCAAGTAATCCGTAATTGACGATTGGTCACTGACATCCAGCACTCGTAGATCCCCCGCTTTTTTGTCGTCGAGTGCGCGACAGCAAAGTTTTACCAGCTCAAGCGTCGCTTGTTTTTTCGATTTCGATTTCATGAAGTGACGCGATACAATCCCTTTTCCTTAATGTAAACAATGGCCTTGTGCGGCACAAAATAATCCAAGGCCAAGCCTAGGCGCGTTCGCTCTCGCAGCTCAGTGGAGTTGATCGCCAAGAGGTGACCATCACACCGGTGTAAGCGCAGGCCCGGAATCTCCGGGTGGGCTCGCACTTGGATACCCGGACGCTCCAGAAAAATAAACTCCATCAGGCCAACGAGTTCGTGGATGTTTTGCCAGAGATGCAATTTAGGCAACTGATCACCGCCAATGATCCAATAAAGATCATCATGCGGATACAGCGCCCGAAAGTAGCGAGCCGAGTCGATCGTGTAACTCACCCCGCCACGTCGCAGTTCGACATCGGAAATCTCAAATCGACAGTCCCACTCGACCGCCGCGCGGAGCATCGCCAGCCTAGCCTCACTGGACGACTGCACTTCCTGGGGCTTGAGCGGCGCCTGGGCGGCAGGCACGAGAATGAGCCGGTCCAGCTTGTGCTGCTCGAAGGCGTCTTGTGCGGCCATCAGGTGACCGAAATGTACAGGATCGAAACTCCCGCCGAGAAATCCAATTTTCACTGGCGCGCAACGTGGTCACCCGCTCCGCCCCCGGCAAGGCTCAACATTGAACTCACTTGGGTTTGGCTCGCAATTCGCGAACGCAGCTCTCAAGTTCACCGCCGTGTTGCCCGGGTGGCGAAATGGCAGACGCTTCTGACTTAAAATCAGATTTCCGAAAGGAAGTGCCGGTTCGAGTCCGGTCCCGGGCACCATGCTTTTAGGTGGCTGCGCAATCGCAGTCCATCTCACGGCCGCTCAAAAATGCCCTTGTGCGCACGG
>CAIXKG010000010.1 GCA_903919985.1 uncultured Opitutia bacterium
CGCCGGAGAAACCGACAAGATGGTCACGCTCCTCCGCGGCGACGCCGAGGCCTACAGCGTAGAAACCGGCCTCGCGTCCCTGAGCGACATCGCCAACGGCGTGAAAAAACTGCCCCGCGAATGGATCAACGAGGACGGCGTCAGCATGAACTTCCAGTTCCTGCGCTACGCGCAACCGCTCATCGCCGGTGAAGTTGCCATCCCCTCGGACAACGGCGTCCCAGTCTTCGCCCGGCTTGAGAAAGTGCGCGCCGACAAAGTTCTGCCGCCCTACCAGGCCTGACCTCCGCAAAGCCTTTCTTCTTCCAAGCCGGCCTGCAGGGCCGGCTTTTTATTGGGTAGTCGCAGGGTTTAGTGCCTCGGTTTTTGCAGAAACCGGGGCCAAGCCAAACCGCTAGAGATAAAGTGCTCCGCCCCTGCTCGCCTAAACCGAAACAACTTTTTCACCCTCGTGTCTGCGCGTTCATCTTTTACCTGCCGCCTTCCTCGAAAACCCATGCGTTTCATCCCTGGCCTCACCCTTATTTTTATCGGCTCCGTTGCGTTTGTTCGCGGACAGTCGACCCCGCGCCTCGAACCGATCGTCCGCGGCGAGACCGTCACCGTCACCGAACTTTTATTGACCGAGTCCCCCGCCACCGTCTCACGGCTGGGATTTGACTATCTTCCCCAGAGCAAAATTTCGCTCCCTGACCTGGCGGCCCGCGCGGCGAATTTCTTCGAATCCACCAACGACGCGCATTCCTTTAACGATACCTTCGCCCTGCGCGGCCTGACCAACACGCCGATCTTCGGTGATCCGGCGATCAGCTTTTATCTCGACGATCTGCCGCTCGGCAGTGGCTTCACGTTTCCCACCAGCCTCGCCGGCTTCGCCCGGGCCGAATTACACCGCGGTCCGAGCCAGAACACCGTGTTCGGCCGTGCCGGCTCGGCGGGCGTTGTCACGCTCACCACGCCCGAACCCGGCACCGCCGCGCGCGGCGAAATCGACGCGAGCTATGGCAATTATTCCGCCCGCGCGGTTTCCGCGAGTGCTAGCACGGCCGCTCACGCCACAGCCGATGCCTACGTGAACGCCGCCTACTCCGCCCGCGACGGATACCTCACCAACACCCGCCTTGGGCGCGATATCGACGGCAAGGAATCTTCCTCAGCGCTCGCGCGCTTTCGCTTCCGTCCCACGCCCGGCACTGAACTCACTTTCCTCGGCACCGCCCTGCATGTGCGCGATGGCGTGCAGCCGCTCGTCCCGCTCGGCGGACCTCTCTTCACCGTTACGCGGAAGACCGAGGGTTACACCGCGCTCGACGCCGCCAACGCTGCCCTGAAGGCCGTATTCACGACGCCCATCGGCTTGCTGAGCGCCACCACGAGTCTCAACCGCTGGGATCTCGGCCCCTACGCCAGTGTTCTCGCCTTCGGTCCCTCTGAACTGTTCAACGGCTCCACGCTAAACCAGAAAAACTGGCATCAGGAAGTGAAGCTCGCGTCGCCCGGTACGTCTGCTGTTCGCTGGCAGATCGGCGCGATCTACACCGATGGCGACACCGACGGTGGCTTCACTCGCGCGTTCGGCCCGTACGTCATCGAGAAATCCAGCTACGTGATCAACGCCCGCGACCTCGCCGCCTTTGGCGAAGCGACCTTCCGGCTCAGCTCTGATCTCCGCTTCACCGTCGGTCTTCGCGCCGAGGATTCGCGCAAGACGATGCAGCGCGATGAATTCATCCCGGTACGGCAAGTCTTCGATCTGCAGCGTGCATCGACCGCGCTCCTGCCTAAACTCGCTCTGAACTACACGCTCGACCGCGAAACCAATCTCTTCGCGAGCTTGGGCGCCGGCTACAAACCCGGCGGGTTTTCCGCATTCACGGGCAATCGCGCTCTTGCTTCCTTCGCACCCGAACGAACCAAAACGTTCGAGACCGGTATCACTCGCGCTTCCACCGACAAAACGATCAGCGCCACGCTGCGCTTTTTCTATTACGATATCACCGGTTACCAAATCGAACGCTCATTCGCCACGACCTCGGTCGCGGACGATTATCTCGTCGTCAATGCCCCCCGCGCGCGTTCGTTTGGCAGCGAACTTGAGCTCACCTGGAAACCCTTCCCCGGCGTAACGCTTGCCGCCGATCTCGGCACGACGGACGTGACGCTCCGTGAATTCCGCGACCCTTACACCGGGAAAACGTTTAACGGCAAACGCGCGCCGTACGTGCCGCTTTACGACGCCAGCCTCCGCGCCGACTATGCCCACGCGAGTGGCTTCTTCGGCGGCCTCGAGCTGACCGCGAACGGCCGGACGTTCTACACCGAGAGCGAAAACCTCGCCCTTGGCCAACGCTCGTACGCGCTCCTCGGCGCCCGTTTCGGCTACAGCCGCGGAAACTACCGCGTCACCGCCTACGGCGAAAACCTCACCGATATCGGCTACTACAGCGCCATCGCCGCCGGCACCGGCCACGGCACGCCCGGCGCACCGCGGACCTATGGGGTGGAGTTCACGTTGAAATTTTGACGTTGAGCCAGGTCTCTTCCGTTTCATTTCAAGTTCATCCTCGGAACTTCAAACTGAAATCGACCCACCCCGGGTTCAGATTCCGCTAAAGATTGAAACGCGTATTTTTACCCCTCACCGGGAGAACGTAATTGGTTCAAGCCACCTCGCCGAACTTTACGCGGTATCACCCCAAGCTCTGCTGTGAGCCGTGGCCCGCAACCGAGTCCGGTTCCCCAAGGATTTAGCGTTTCAATTTACCCGTCCGGCCTTCGCGCGTTTGAAGTCAGAATTGTGACTTCAAAGCCGGAAGGTTGCGGCGGTGACCCGTCGTATCCTCCGCGGCGCGGACGTTTTCTTAATCCAGGATCACGGGCTGGTGGCGGCACTCGGCCCGAGGACGTAGGGCTCTTCGCGCAAATCCGGCGCCCGCTTGCGGGCGAGAAGCTGCCACCAAGTGCGGGCATTTGCGGCGACGATGAAGATTACCAGCACGAGGAATGTGCCTGTCACCGCGGCGTCCACCCGCGCGTTAAAAATCTGCCGCTGCAGCGAAGCAATCTCGGCGGGCCCCGTGGCCGTGGCGAGTTTACCGACCAAGGCGTTGGCCCCGCTAAGGAAACCCAGACGCGGATCGGCGCTGAAGATTTTCATCGAACCGGCCGTCATCGTCACGGCCAGGAGCCAGCCGAGCGGCAGGAGCGTCACCCACGCGTAGCGGACGCGGCCCATCTTGATCAACACCGTCGTCCCGAGCGCCAGCGCAACGACGGCGAGCAGCTGGTTGGCCACCCCGAAGAGCGGCCAGAGCGAGTTGATGCCGCCCAGCGGATCAATCACGCCTTGATATAGAAACCAACCCCAGGCGCCGACGAAGAGCGCCGTGGCGAGCGTGTTGCCCGCCAGCGAGCGCGTGTCGCCGAGCGGTTTCCAGACGTAACCGAGCAAATCCTGCACGACGAAGCGCCCCACCCGCGTTCCGGCATCGATCGCCGTCAGAATAAACAGCGCCTCGAACATGATCGCGAAATGATACCACAGCGCTAGCGCCGCCCGACTGCCGAATACTCCGGCAAACATATGCGCCATCCCCACCGCAAACGTCGGGGCTCCGCCGGTGCGGCCGATCATGGTTTTTTCGCCCACGCTCGCCGCAAGGTCGGCCATTTGCGGCGCGGTCACGGGAAAACCAAGCGCCGTGACTTTCGCGACGACGACCGCCGCTTCGCCCTTCAGGTTGATGGCAAAATATTCGCCCGGCTGCATCGCGCAGGCGGCGATCAGCGCCATGATACCGACGCACATTTCCGTGATCATGGCGCCGTAGCCCACCACGCGGATATGCGTCTCGCGTGCGATCATCTTCGGCGTGGTGCCCGAGGAGATGATCGAGTGGAAGCCCGACACCGCCGCGCACGCGATGGTGATAAAACAGAAGGGAAACACCGGCCCGGCGAACACCGGGCCCGAGCCGTCGATGAATTTAGTGAGCGCCGGCATCTGCAATTTCGGCGCGAGTACTGCGATCGCCAGCCCGAGCGCGGCCACCGTGCCGATTTTCATGAACGTGCTCAGATAATCCCGCGGTGCGAGGAGCACCCAGACCGGCAAGACCGACGCGACGATCGCGTACCCCATGATGCCCCAGGCCAGCGTGGTGCCATTGAGGGTGAGCCAGTGCTCCAGCGCGGTGCCCTCTAAGTATCGCCCGCCCCAGACCGCCGCGAGCAGCGCCATCACCCCCACCGCGCTGATCACCACCAATCGTACTGTGCTATGTCCGGCCCCGCGCATCGCGAATCCCATGACCACGGCGATGGGCATCGTAGCCAAAATTGTGAAGAGGCCCCACGGACTTTCCGCGAGCGCGTTGACCACCACGAGCGCGAGGACCGCGAGCAAGATCACCATGATCCCAAGAATACTCACCAACGCCACCATGCCAGCAAACGGCCCCACTTCATCGCGCACCATCCGGCCGAGCGATTTGCCGCGACGCCGCACCGAACAGAACATGATCACACTGTCATGGACGGCGCCGCCGAGTGTGGCACCGATCAGCATCCACAGCATACCGGGCAGATAACCGAACTGCGCCGCGAGGACGGGGCCCACCAGCGGCCCCGGTCCGGCAATCGCAGCAAAATGGTGACCGAAGACCACCCACTTGTTCGTCTTCACGAAGTCCTTCCCGTCGGAGTGCTGCTCCGCCGGCGTGGCCCGGAGTTCGTCGAGCGTGAAAACTTTCGCCATGAGCCACGCCGAGTGAAACCGGTACGAGACCGCGAACACGCACAGGGCCGCGACGACCATCCAAAGGGCGTTGAGTGGCTCGCCGCGCGAAAGCGCCAGGACGCCGATGCAACTCGTGCCGAGCGCCACGACCGCGCTCCAACCGAGTGCACGCCACCAAGTCTTGGGCCAAATAGAAACAGGGGTAACAGAGCTCATAACAGAGGGGAAATTTCCGCCGAACGTGTCTGTCTCGCGGGCCCTAGGCAAGCAACTCGCAGGCCGCGGGATTCGGGGCCTTTCCGCCTAACCTTTAACTCGTCCGTGAGCGCCCAAGCGCGCCAGCCTACGCCGAAAGTCGCCTGGGGTGATCCAGCATCAGCTATAGTTGCCGGGCTAACTCGCCCGCGTGCCTCGCTAATGACCGCCCGGCCACGCCGGAGCGGTGGGGAAATTTTATCGGATCCTTGCGCTGTCTGTGAAAATCGCCGCGTCCATTTGCGGTTTACTTCAGAAACGATTTCGTGGGAAATTCGTCCCACCACCGCGGCCAATTGGCCGCATTTTTTCCGGCATGGATAACTCCCACCTTCCGTCACAGCCCGACCGGCGCGACTTTCTCACGAAAGCCGCCTCCATCGTAATCGGAGGCTCTCTCGCCATCGCGCCGGTCGTCGCCGGAATCGGCGTTTTGTGCGATCCTCTCCGCCGTAAATCAGAGGTCGGTGCCTCGATCCGCGTCGCGAGCCTTAACGCCGTCCCGGAGGGAGGCGAGCCCGTGGCTTTCCCGGCGATTATCACTTTGGTCGACGCTTGGAATACGACGCCCAACGTCCCGGTCGGCAGTGTCTATCTCCAGCGGCTCAAAGGCGGCAGTGTCCGCGCGCTCAACGCTTCGTGCCCGCATGCTGGCTGCTCCGTCAAGTATCGCCCGACGGACAAAGACTATTTCTGCCCGTGCCACAACAGTCAGTTCAAGCTCGACGGCCAGATCCTCGATTTGAAAAGCCCGAGTCCCCGCGCGCTCGATGAGTTGCCGGTCGAGATCCGAAATGGCACCGAAATTTGGGTGACGTTCCAAAGGTTCCGCGCCGGAACCCACGAGAAAATTCCCGTCTGATGAAAGCGTCCCTCGACTGGCTCGACCAACGCACGGGCTACAAAAAGCTGCTGCACGAAACGCTCTTCGAAAACGTGCCGGGCGGGGCCCGGTGGCGCTATATTTGGGGCAGCACGCTCGCCTTTTGCTTCACCGTTCAGGTGATCACCGGGCTGTTTCTCTGGATCGCTTACAGTCCGAGTTCCCAAACCGCTTGGGAGAGCGTTTATTTTATCCAGCACGTGATGTGGGGCGGCTGGTTTCTGCGCGGCATCCATCACTTCACGGCGCAGGCGATGACGGTGTTGCTCGTTTTCCACCTCATGCAGGTCGTGATCGACGGCGCCTACAAAGCGCCGCGCGAAGTTAACTTCTGGTCCGGGATCGTGCTGTTGCTGCTCACGCTGGCGCTGTCGCTGACAGGCTACTTGCTCCCTTGGGACCAAAAAGGGCTGTGGGCGACGACCGTCGCCACCAATATCGCCGCGATCACGCCCGTCATTGGGCCGTCGCTGCAAAAAATCATCGTGGGCGGCAATACCTACGGGCACCACACGCTGACCCGATTTTTTGCGCTGCATGCCGGTTTTATTCCCGGTGCGATCATCGCTTTCATTGTCGCGCACATTTACCTTTTTCGGAAGCACGGCATCACACCCGCCGAACCTCGCCGTCGCCCCGATGCGGCCTTTTGGCCCGATCAAGTCCTGCGCGACGCCATCGCGTGTTTCGCGGTCATGCTGACGGTGCTGTTTCTGGTGTTCCGCGCTCACGGCGCTGAACTCGGCGCACCGGCTGATCCCTCGGAAAATTTCCCCGCCCGGCCCGAGTGGTATTTTCTCTTCCTGTTTGAGCTGCTAAAATATTTCCCCGGCGAGAACGAGATTTGGGGCGCGATCGTGATTCCCTCCGTGGTCATGCTCATTCTGGCCGCCATGCCGTTCATCGGAAAATGGAAACTCGGGCACCGCTTTAACCTCGGGTTTCTTTGGATCATGCTCGCTGGGATCGTCGCATTAACGGTCCTTCAGCAGAAGGCCGACCACGCCGACCTGCCCTTTATCGCCAGCGTCGCCGTAGCGGAACGTGATGCGCATCGCGTCGTTGAGCTCGCCCAATCGCCCAACGGTATTCCGCCCACCGGCGCGATCACGTTGCTCCGTAATGATCCGTTCACTCAAGGCCCGAAGCTCTTCGCGAAAAACTGTGCGAGTTGCCATCGCTTCGACGGTCACGACGGCCTCGGCGGCCAGCCAAAAGATGCCCTGAGTGCCTCCGACCTGAAGGGTTTCGCCAGCCGCGAATGGATCGCTGGTCTGCTCGATCCCAAACAAGTCGACGGTCCTCACTATTTTGGCGGTTCAAAAGCGCGCTCGGGCGAGATGGTAAAATTCGTGAAGGACGACATCGCGAAATTTACGCCCGCCGACCAGGCCCTCCTGCAAAAAGTCATCGTCGCCCTCTCCGGCGAAGCCGCCCTCCCGTCGCAAACCGCCGTCGATCTCCGCGACACCGCGATCATCGACGAAGGCCGGCGTCTGATCGCCGGCGCTGACATGGGCTGTACAAATTGCCACCAGTTTCACGCGCCCAACGACGACAGCACCGCGCCGGACCTGACGGGCTACGGGTCGCGCGCCTGGCTGCTCGCTTTCATCTCGGACCCGAGCCACGCGCGTTTCTACGGCCGGCGCAACGACCGCATGCCGGCCTTCGGCACCGAGAAGTTGCTGACCGAGCAGGAACTCAGCCTCGTCGTCGACTGGCTCCGCCGCGAGTGGTACGAGCCGGCGCTCAAGCCGTGAGGAGCTGAGAGGTAGGACGGACGATCCGTAATTTGCCGCGGCGAATCGGCGGGTTGGGCATAGCGCGCCCTCCTCTTTGGGAATCAGACCGCCGGCCGCTGCGGCCATCGCGACCCATGGGCCCCATGGCCCACGATCCGGGTATGAACGCCGGCGTCGATATTGCGCCCAGTTAGCGGCCAAACCACGGCGGCCGTTCTGATTTTCCCGGCCCGTAACGCCGCTACTCCCGTCGCGACCTGCCCGAGACCAAACGCGACCAATCTATCGTTACCGAAAAACTTTGAGCACGTCCGGGCGCGACTTAGCTTCCACGCATGCCTCGTCCCGCTTCAACGCTCCTGCCGCGCGTCCGCGTCCTTGCCACGGGCGGCACCATCGCAGGCGCTCAAGCCCGCGGCGCGCGCGGTTACAAGTCGGCCGTCTTTTCGGCGGAAGCCCTCATCGCCGCCGTGCCCCGGCTGCGCGAACTCGCCCGGATCGATGTCGAGCAAGTCGCCGCGATCGGCTCGCAGGACATGGACGAGGCGACATGGCGTAAGCTCGCCGCCCGCACGCAGGCCGCACTCGACGATCCCACGATCGCCGGCGTCGTGATCACTCATGGCACCGACACGATGGAGGAAACCGGCTATTTTCTAAACCTGGTCGTTCACACCGAAAAACCCATTGTGCTCGTGGGCGCGATGCGGCCGGCCAACGCCATGAGCGCCGACGGCCCAATGAATCTTTTCAACGCCGTCGCCGTCGCCACGACGCCAGCAGCGCGTGGCCGGGGCGTCCTCATCGTCGCCAACGACGAGATTCATTTCGCACGCGAAGTGGCGAAAACCAACACCACGCAACTCGGCACCTTTAACAGCGGCCATCGCGGACTCGCCGGCTTGGTCAACGCCGGGCGACCGCACTTTTACGCCCCTCCCGTGCGGCGCCACACCGCCGCGAGCGAGTTCACCCTGCCGGTACGCGGCGCCCTGCCGCGGGTTGATATTGTTTTTGCCCACGCCGGCATGGATCGAACTCTCATCGACGCGGCCGTCGCCGCCGGCGCCCGCGGTCTGGTGATCGCTGGCGTCGGTGACGGTAACTTGGGCGCGCTGGCCCTCGCCGCCTCGGCCGCCGCGGCGAAATCCGGCGTCGCCATCGTCCGCAGCTCACGCACGGGCGGCGGCGTGGTCGAACGCAATATCGAGATCGACGATGACCGGCTGGACTTCATCGCCGCCGACGAGCTTAACCCGCAAAAGGCCCGTGTCCTCCTCATGCTCGGCCTCACGGTGAGCCAAGACTCGCGGGTTTTGCAGGGGTACTTCGTTAACTATTGAATCGGGGATCAATCACGCGCCCCACCCTTTTTCACAAAGCAAAGGGTCAGCGACGCGATGCTTGAGCCTGGAGCCGCATCGAAATCGGACAGTTAATTTCTTGCGCGCCTTTTATCCTGCGCACGCGTCATTCCCCGCTGTGACCGATTATACCATGCGCGTGACTGCCCCGTCACGCCAAGCGAGCCCCTAGCCTTTTTTCATGCCCGCCAACGCCACCGTTCGTACCCTTGCCGCTTCCTTGGGATTATCGCGTACCACCGTGTCTGAAGCCCTGCGGGGGTCTGCCTGTGTTCGGCCTGAAACCGCCGCGCGCGTCAAAGCTGCCGCAGCTGCTGCCGGGTATCGCCCCAATCCACTCGTGGGAGCCGTCATGTCGGAGGTCCGCCGCTCCCGGAATCAAATGTTTCGCGGCGTCATTGCCGCCGTCGACCTTGATGAGGCCACGCGGCCGACCGATGCCGGTCGTTTTCACACCGCGCTGACCGAGGGCGCACGCACTCGGGCCGGCGAACTTGGGTTCAAACTGCAAACTTTCCTCGTGGGCCAACAGGGAGTGAACGTCGCGCGCTTGGACACGATTCTGCAGTCGCGCGGCATTCAAGGCGTGCTGCTCCTCCCCGCGTGGAATACACCCGATTTCTCCAAACTCGACTGGTCGCGCTACGCGGGGATTTACAGCGACTATGCGATCGAGCGCCCCGCCCTGCACTCGGTCTGCTCAGACCATCACCGCTCCCTGATCGGCGCGCTGGAGCGGTTGAGAAGTCTCGGTTACCAAAAGCCCGGGATCGTCCTCAACCAGCATCAAGATGAACGCCTCCAGCATCGCTGGGCTGGCGCCTTCACGTCGTTTCAGCGCAATCACGCCGACGCGGAAAACATCCCGCCGTTGATCCTCTCGGAAATCAACGCGCCCGCTTTCACAAAATGGTTCAAGCGCTACGAGCCTGATGTGGTGATCGGGCACTCGACGGACCTCATCGACTGGATGACCGCCTGCGGTGCACGGGTGCCAAAGACCCACGGATTTTTCTGCCTCAACGTCACCCAGCAAGACCGCCCTTGTGCCGGGCTCGACCTGCATCCTCACACGCTAGGCGCCCGCGGGGTCGAGTTGCTCATCGCCCAGCTGCAGCGCAACGAGCGCGGTATTCCCGACCCCGCGTCGACCACCATGATTCCCGGTCATTGGGTCGATGGCCCCACGCTGGTTTCCGCCGCGCTAGCCAAGAAAGCCTGAGAGCATCGAGGCGCAGAGATGCGACCTACGGGCGGGCGCGCCTTAGAACCGCTCGACGGCTATTTGTCCTTCAGCCAGGTCGACAGCGGCAACTGCAGGCGCAGGAACTCCTGCACCGCGAGCGCCGCGACACGGGCCGCTCCATATTCGGAATAATGCGTGTCATCCTTCACGCCGTCGGGCCAGCGGCTGAATTCACCCGCGCCGTAATAGAGATGTAGTTTCTTAGAGCCTTCGACGCCGTGCGCGCGCTCCAATTCCGTCGTGAGCCGGTTGAGTTCAAGTAACGGCACCTTCTGCTCGACCGCCACGGCCGTCAGCGCAGCCAGATAATCTCCGTGGGTTTCAACGAGTTGATCACCGGCAACATTCCATTTTCGACGCGCCACCGAGGTCGCGAGAATCGGCACTGCCCCGTGCTCTCGCACATCGCGGATCAAACGGCGGAGGTTATCCCGATAAGCGCCTCGGGACGCCGCGTAGACGTCCGGCCGGTCCGCCTTTTCATCGTTGTGCCCGAACTGGATGATCACGAAATCACCAGCCTGTAACGCCGCCACGACTTTGGCCCAACGCCCCTCGTCGATGAAGCTCTTCGTGCTCCGGCCATCGGCCGCATAATTTTTGACCTGCGTCGAATCACGGAAAAACGCCGGCAACGCCTGACCCCAACCGGTCTCGGGATTGGGCGGAGACTTCTTCTTGTCGGCCATCGTTGAGTCACCGACCAAGTGCAGCGTGGGCGCGGCGACCGCAGCCCTTGACGTCAGCGCCAGCGCAAAAGCAACGAGGGCGATACGATGCAGTGAAAAACGCATGCCGACCATACCGGTCGATTTAGCCGGAGGCACAAGTCTAGAGCAGCTTAACCAAAAGCGTAGCCGCAAACGACGTAGCGGCAGGCGTCCCTGCCTGCCGAAATGGGGACGCCGAACTCGGCCGGCAGAGACGCCGGCCGCTACCAAAAGCGGCCACGGAGAAACTTAAGCCGCTCTATACCTCGCACGGTCAATCCGCCCCTAACATCGCGGCGCCGAACACCCCGGCGCTGTCGCCCAGTTGCGGTCGCAGAAACTCCGTCTGCAGCTCCGGGTTAAATACGTGGGCCAGGACCGCTTGGCGCGTGCGCTCGGTATAGAGCAGGTCGAGATTGCCCACGCCCCCGCCGATCACCACCGCGTCGGGATCGAGGAGGTTGATCACGGCCGCGATCGCCTCGCCAAATTTTTCCACGAGTCGGTCCAAAGTCGCGGTCGCACGCAGTTCACCGGCGTCCGCCCGGCGCACGATTTCCGGCAAACGCAGCGCCTCGCCGCCGCTATCCTGGTAAAAGCGCTCCAGCGCCGGCCCGGAGAATACCGTTTCAACACAACCCGTCCGCCCGCAATAGCACCGCGCCGTTTCTCCCCGCATCGGGTTGTGGCCCCACTCGCCGGCGATGCCGTGACGACCGTCAATCAAACGGGCGTTTACCACGATGCCCCCGCCCACCCCCGTGCCGACGATGACGCCAAACACCACGCTGCGTCCGCGCCCCGCGCCCAGCGTGGCCTCGGCCAGCGCACAACAATTCGCGTCGTTGGCCAAACTCGCGCGCACCCCCAGCTTCGCCGACAAATCCGCCGCCAACGGCCGGCCGTTCAAACACGTGGTGTTCGAATTTTTCAGCCGTCCCGTGGACGGCTCCGTGGCTCCCGGCGTGCCGATCCCGATCTTCGCCGGGCGCCGCTGCCCGGAAACGCGCTCGAGCTCGCTCACGACTAACTCGATTTGACTGACGACATGCTCGTAACCTTTGGCGCTCTCAGTCGGCACCCGCAGCCGGTGCAAAGCCTCGCCCGGTCGTGCCGGATCGATCATGGCCCCTTCGATTTTCGTTCCGCCCAAGTCGATGCCCCAGAGTGCCATGAAGGGGAGTCCACCCAGTGCGCGGCTCACGGCAAGATTTCCTCGCCGCCCGACTTAATCCAAATCGTCCGTCTTCGCCTCAAATCGCGCAAACCGCAGCGAGAGCGTCGGGAGCACCAGCAGATTCAACGCGGTCGATGTCACGAGCCCGCCAAGAATCACCACCGCCATCGGCCCCTCGATTTCGCAGCCAGCTTCACCGCTGTGCAGCGCCAGCGGCAACAACCCCAACGCGGTCACCGTCGCTGTCATCAAAATCGGGACCAACCGTTCCGACGCACCGCGAATCGCCGTCGCCAGATTCCAAGTCTGGCCCTCCAACAGGACGAGATGCTCGTAGTGCGAGAGCAGCATGATCGCGTTGCGCGTGGTCACACCAAACAGCGTCACAAAGCCCACCAGCGAACCCATCGTCAGCGCACCCGCACTTTCCGAACCGGCGAGTTTCGCGAGGTAGACCACGAGCACGCCGCCCGCCAGGGCGAAAGGCAGATTGAAAAGTACCACCATCACGTTGCGCCAGTGCCCGAGCACGATCGAGAGCAGCAACAAAATCCCCGCCGCTGCGATCGCCGCATGCAGGAGCAGCTCGCGCGTCGCCGCTTTCTGCGCCTCGGCCGCACCGGCAAACTCCAGATAAAAGCCCTTCGGCAACTGGACCTTGTCAGCCACGATGCGCCGCGCGTCCGCCACAAAAGACTGCACGTCACGCGTCGGATTGCAGGTGATCGTCTGCCGGCGCCGTGCTCCGTCATGCAGGATTGAAAAACGCCCTTCGGTCCGAAACACGTCGGCGACCGCGCGCAACGGCACCCGCTGACCTGAGCCACTGGAAAGAATCAATCCACCGATGTCTTCGGGATTCCGCCGGCTCGCCGGATCGAGCGTGACGGCGATGTCGTTGACCTCGTTCTCCCGATAAATCTGCCCGACCACCGCCCCTTCGTAAGCCGTCTCGATGGCCTCGAGCGCATCCAGCGGCCGCAACCCAAAAGCCGTGAGCTCGACCGGTCGCAGCCGGATCGCGATGCGCGGCGCACCGGGCGGGGACTTCACCTCCACGTCCGCCGCGCCCGGCACGCCTTCCAGCGCATGGGCCACCTCGGCCGCCTTTTCGTCCAGCACGTCTAGATTTTCACCGAAAATATTTACGACCACCGGCGACGTCTCGCCGCTAATGCTCTCGCCGATACGGTCGCCGAGAAACGTGAGAATCTCGAACTGGATGCCAGGAACATTCTCCAGCACTTGGCGGATTTCTCCCGAGACGCCCTCCTCCTCGTCGGGCGTGAGCGGCTTGAGATCCACGTGAAATTCCGATTTGTGCGGACCCCAGGTGTCTTCGCCCAGCTCGGCGCGGCCAATCTGCTGCTCAACCGTGGCGATGTGCGGATTTGCCAGCAGCGCCTTGGAAACCTGTTCGCCAATGCGGCGCATTTCATCGAGCGAAGCGCCCGGCGCCGTCGAAACGCCGAGCACGAAATGGCCTTCGCGAAACTCCGGCAGAAATTCCCCGCCGAGCTGCGACACCCGTGAAAGCGCCAGCCCGACGAACAGTACGACCGCCACAATGATCGGCCAGGGATAACGTGCTACGCCGTGCAGCAGCCGCTCGTAGCCGCGCCGCAAAAATCCCTGCAAACGGGGCGCCGCCGCCTCCTTCGCGTGGCGCGAAAAAAACATCAGCGTCAGCGCGGGCGTGACCGTCAGCGCCGTCACCAGCGAAGCCAAAATCGCGAAAATGTAGCTGCGCGCCAGCGGCGCGAAGAAGCTCCCCTGCAAACCGGTCAACGTGAGCACCGGCACAAAAACGAGAATCACGATCAACGTCGCGTAGACGACCGCGCTACGCACTTCGATCGACGCTGCCAGCACGACCGCCAGCGCGGATCGAGGCTTCGCGAGCGTCCCATTTTCGCGCAGGCGTCGTACGATGTTTTCCACGTCGATAATCGCATCGTCGACCACTTCGCCGAGCGCGATCGCCAGACCGCCCAGCGTGATCGTGTTCAGCGAGACACCGAAGTGATCCATCACGATCACCGCGCTGAGCAGCGACAGCGGAATCGCCGCGAGCGAGATCAACGCCGTCCGCACATGACCGAGGAAAACAAAAAGGATCAGCGCCACCAACGCCGCGCCGAGCAGCAGCGAATCGCGGATGTGCGTCAACGAGGCTTCGATGAACGATGCCGGCCGGTGGAGCCGCGGATAAAATGTAATCCCCTCGCGCTCGAGCAACGGCTTCAGGTCCTCGATCGCCGCTTCGAGGAGTTTCGTCACCTCCATCGTGTTCGCTCCGAACTGCGACGACAACGTCAACAGCACGCCGGGTTTTCCCATCACAAGCGCGTCGCCAACTTTCGGTTGCGCACCGTAAGCTACCGTCGCGACGTCCTTGAGCCGCACCGGCGCCCCACTGGCGCTCGTGACGATTACGATATTGCCTATCTCCTCCGGGGTGAGGAGCTGGCCCTCGGTTTGGAGTACGATGCGCTGGTTGCGCGTCTCGATAAATCCACCCCCGCGCACGCCGCTCGCCGCGCGCGCCGCCGTCAAAACATCGCTGAGCGCAAGCCCACGGGCGATGAGCTCATCGGGGTGAACTTGAATCTGCAGCTGCCGCACTTCGCCCCCGAATACGCTGCACTTTGCGACGCCTGGTACGGACAACAGGCGCGGCTTCAACGTCCAATCAGCAAACGTGCGCAGCTCCATCGGCGACATCTTATCGGTGACGAGACCGACCTTCAGCAGATCCATCGTGGACGACACGAGTGGCGAAAGCTTCGGCGGCCGGACGCCCGCCGGGAGCTGGCCCGCGATTTCCCCGAGCTTTTCCGCCACCATCTGCCGCGCGACCTGCACGTCGGTGCCTTCCTTAAAAACAAGCGTGATGACGGAAAGTCCCTGAATCGTCTCCGAGCGCAGCGACTCCTGGCTGCCCAACCCGTTGATCGCGTTTTCGATCGGCCGGGTGACAAGCGTTTCCACCTGCTCAGGCGCGAGTCCAGGCGCCTCGGTTTGCACCGTCACTTGGGGCGGCACAAACTCCGGAAACACATCGAGCTTGGCGTGCATCGCCACCCAGCCGCCGTAGGCGAGCACGAGACATGCGAGCGAAAGCACCACGCCGCGAAACCGCAGCGATAACTGGACGAGAGCTTGCAGCATGGTGTTAGTCCGCTTCGGGTGCCCCGCCCGCCTGCAATTCAGCCGCGAGCAATTGCTGCGCGCCGGTCGTCACGATTTGCTCGGCGGCATCCACGCCCTGCGTCACCGCGACACCATCGTCACCGATCGCGCGGCCGAGACTGACGAGCTTGCGTTCAAAGGTATCTTCCTCGCCCAAAACGAAAACCCACGCACTGCCCTGATGGTATACAACCGCACCCCGCGGTACGACGAACGCCGGAACCGCTGCACCGATTCCGGGAAGCGTTCCGCGCAACGCAGCGCCGGCCGGCAGAGAATGTCCGCGCAAGAGCACCAGAAAACTCGCGCCCTGCACCTGCGGATCGGCGACGGGCGACGGCCCGAGCACTTCGGCTTCGAAAACGTCGGTGCTTCCCGCCAGCGCGAGATGCGCGGCTTTCGGCGCGGCGCCGACCGGATCTCCCGGCAACACATCCAGCCGCGCGAGCGATGCCCCGTCGGCCAG
>CAIXKG010000011.1 GCA_903919985.1 uncultured Opitutia bacterium
AACGGATCGCCGACGGTGTCGCCGACGACGGTCGCGGCGTGCAGCGGCGTGTTTTTCATCTTCAGCTCGACCTCGACGATCTTCTTGGCGTTGTCCCACGCGCCGCCGGCGTTGGCCATAAAGATGGCTTGATAGAGCCCGAAGAACGCCATGCCGACGAGATAGCCGATGAAGAAAAACGGATCGAAAAACGCGAGCGATAGACTGAAGCAGAAGATGACGATGAAGATGTTGATCATGCCGCGCTGGGCATACTGCGTGCAGATGCGGACGACTTCTTTGGAGGCTTCGATGGACGCGGTGGCGGCATCGAGCTTCATGTTGTCTTTGATGTACACGACTGCGCGGTAGGCGCCCGTTACGACCGCCTGCGTGCTGGCGCCGGTGAACCAATAGATGACGGCGCCGCCCATCAGCAGGCCCATGATGGCTTCGGGGTGCACGAGCGAGAGCTTCTCGATCGTGTCAGGATAAATGCCTTTCAACATCATGATGATGCCGAAAACCATCGTCGTCGCGCCGACGACCGCCGTGCCGATGAGCACCGGCTTGGCCGTGGCTTTGAACGTATTGCCCGCGCCATCGCCTTTCTCGAGCTGGTGTTTGGCGTGTTCGAAATCGGGGGTGAAGCCGAAGTCGCGCTCGATTTCCGCGGTGATGCCCGGCTTGGCCTCGATCTGGGAAAGTTCGTAGACGGACTGGGCGTTGTCGGTGACGGGGCCGAAGGAATCGACCGCGATCGTCACCGGCCCCATGCCGAGGAAACCAAAGGCCACGAGGCCGAAAGCGAAGATGGGCGCGGCGAAACGGAATTCGGCCGGCATCATCAGGGCGATGGCGGCGTGTCCGGAAAAGTAGTACGCGCCAAACATCAGGGCGAGAATCACGAGCCCGGTCCAAAACGCGGAGAAATTACCTGCGACTAGGCCACTCAGGATGTTGAGTGAAGCGCCGCCCTGGCGGGAGGAAGTCACGACTTCCTTCACGTGGCGGCTCTCGGTGGAGGTGAAGACCTTGGTGAACTCCGGAATGAGCGCGCCCGCGATGGTGCCAAGCGAGATGATCGTGGAGAGCACCCACCAGAGATCCGCGTTGCCCTTCAGGTCGTGGAGGAGGGCGTAGCTGGCGGCGTAGGTGACGACGATCGACACGAGCGAGCTGATCCAGACGAGATTCGTGAGCGGTTGCTCGAGATTGAAATCCTTCAGCCGGCCGTAGAGCATTTTGCTGATGGCGTCGTTGGCGAGGTAGCTGACGAGTGAAGTGATCACCATGAGAATCCGCATGGCGAAGAGCCAGATGATGAGCGTGGCGCAAAGCACGGGATTGGCGGCGAGGGCGAGGGCGAGAAACGCGATCAGGGCGACGCCTGTGACGCCGTAGGTCTCGAAGCCGTCGGCGGTCGGGCCGACGGAGTCACCGGCGTTGTCCCCGGTGCAGTCTGCGATGACGCCCGGATTGCGGGGATCGTCCTCGGGGAGATTGAAGACGATCTTCATGAGATCCGCCCCGATGTCGGCGATCTTGGTGAAGATGCCGCCGCAGATGCGGAGCGCGGAGGCGCCGAGCGATTCACCGATGGCGAAGCCGATGAAGCATGGACCGGCGAGTGCGGGATCGAGGAACTTCAGGATGCAAATCATGAAGAACAGCTCGGTGGCCACGAGGAGCAGACCAACGCTCATGCCGGATTTTAACGGGATGAGCAGGGTGGCGAGGGCGTTGCCCTGCAGCGCGGAAAATGCGGCGCGGGAATTGGCGACGGTGTTGATGCGAATGCCGAACCAAGCGACGCCGTAGCTGCCGAGAATGCCGAGGATCGATGCGAGCAAGATCATCACCACGTGACCGGGCGATTCCTTGGAGAGGACGCCGAAATAGTACGTCATGCACACGGCGATAAGGACCCAGAGCATCGCGAGGAATTTGCCCTGCTGCCACAGGTAGGTCTTGCACGTTTCCCAGATGATTTGGGAAACGGCGCCCATCGAGGCATGAACCGGCAGATTTCTCGTCTGCACGTATTGGAGCCAGCCGTAGAGGACGCCCGCCACGCAGACGACGAGTCCGATCATCAAGACGGCCGTGCCGGAGAGCGAGCCGCCGAGGAACGAGACGGTGTTGAGGTCGGGGATTTTAATATCGGCCTCGCTGGCGCGAGCGACGGAGGGGAGACTGAATGAGACAAGGGCAGCCAATGCAGTGGCCCCCGACAAACGGGTTTTGGAGATAAGCATGGGGAAGGGAAACTAAGGGGTTGCCTGACGAAACGGGGGGTGAATCCTGGCCCGAGTTTGACTGGGCCCGGCTGATGCTCGCGAGAATTTTTGCGTAATTGAGAACTGTCAGATCGAAAGCGGCGGCGGAGGGCGAAGTCGGTCCGGCGGCATTTAAGGGATGCGGATTTTCTGGCGGCGGATGCTTTCGGCGGTTTGGCTGGTGTCCGCGCATCCGCCCGGGTGGCGAAATGGCAGACGCACGGGACTTAAAATCCTTTGCCTGAAAAGGCGTGCCGGTTCGACTCCGGCCCCGGGCACCAAACGCGCCTCTCGGGCGCGCGGATTTCCGATCGATTCCGGCGCCATCGTGCCGGCTTGTCCGTTGTTTGCCCCGGCCGGGAATTGGGCCTTGCCGGGCTGGGAGGCGGTGGCAACGGTGCCAAAACTGTGAAAATCGGATTCTTGGGCGGGAGCTTCGACCCCGTGCACTTCGGACATTTGATGGCGGCGCAGGATGCCTATGAACAATGCGGTCTCGACCGCTTGTTTCTGGTGCCGGCCGCCCAGGCGCCGCTCAAACCCAGCGATATGCAATCGTCTGCGGAAGACCGCCTAGCGATGTTGCGCGCGGCGGTCGAATGGGATCAGCGCTTCGAGATTTCCGACTACGAGCTGAAAAAAGGCGGGGTGAGCTACACGGTCGATTCGGCGCGGTATTTTCGCGCGTGTTTTCCCGACGACGAACTTTACTGGATCATCGGCGGCGACCAACTGCCGAAGCTGCATCTTTGGAAAGACATCGTTGAGCTGGCGAAGCTGGTGGAGTTTATCTTCCTCGAACGCCCCGGTTATCCGGTGAAGCCGCGCGAGGATATTTCCGGTCTGCGGTTGCGCCGTTGCGACGGCCATTTGCTGGCGATCAGCTCGACGGAGCTGCGGGAACGGGAGCGCCGGCGCTTGTCGCTCGATTATTTCGTGCCGCACAAGGCGATTGTTTACATCCGGCAGAAGGGTCTTTATCTCGGCCCTCGATGAAATTGAAGAAGTCCGACTCGCTCGCGTTGGTAAAACTGTGCTGCCGAGCCCTCGATGAAAAGAAAGCGGAGGATTTGCGCGTGCTCGATGTGAGCGAGCAATCCTCGATCACGGATTTCCTGATCTTGGCCACCGGGACTTCGGAACCGCATCTGCGCGCCTTGCGCGTCGAAGCCGAGCGAGCCTTGGACGCGGCGAACGCCCGCATTGTCGGCATGGAAATTCCGCAGGAGAGCGGCTGGATGGTGATCGATGCGTTCGATGTCATGTTGCATTTCTTCACGCTCGAACAACGCGAACGTTACGGGCTCGAAAATTTGTGGAAAGACGCGAAGGAAGTATCGGTGCCGAAGTTGCTCGGGGTGGCTTCACCGAAGAAAAAAATCGCGGCGCCATCCGCCAAAAAACGAGCGGCCAAATCACCGAAAACCACGAAGGTTTCCCGCAAAAAAACGCGGTCGTAAGGCCTCGTTCGGCGCGGGTTTCGGTGAACGAAGCCGGATGTCCATCACCGGCGGAGTTCACCTTTTTTAGACCTTGCGATTTCGTTGGGGACCAAGGTATTACTAATCACTAGCAGTTTTTTTCCTCTATTTATCCAGACCACTTATGATCACCATGCCTCAAAAATCCTGCAAGGGCTTCACCCTTGTTGAATTCATGATTGTCGTCGTCATCATGGGTCTCCTGTGCGCCATGGCGATTCCGGCCTTCCAGAAGGTCCGCCAAACCACCCAGGATAAAGCGGTGCTCAACAATGCGCGCCTGCTGTCTGCCGCGGCGGACCAATATTTCCTCGAACACGGTGTCTCCACCGTTACCCAGGCCCTCCTCGTCGGTCCCACGAGTTATGTGAAGTCGCTGAACACCGTCGCCGGCGAAACCTACCCGGCTAACTTCACGCAGGGTGTAACGATAACGGTCAGCGGCATCTCCGGCGTTCGCACGATCACCTACTTACCCTAATCGTTACTCATTTTGACCCAAAGCCGCCCGGATTTTTTCGGGCGGCTTTTTATTTGCCCCGCGCCAGTCCTTCCAGCGACGTTAGCCCCGTGGTTTCCGGCGAGATTTACGCTTCAGATATGCCCGCGTTCGCGGCGATTGAAGGTTGCCCCGCGTTACTTCTTTCTGCTGCAGGCCTCGATCTTCGTTAATGTCATCCTCCCTGGTTAAAAATCTCAGTCTCGGCCTGCGGTTTTGGCTGTTTGTCGCGTCAACTTTGCTCGCACTGGCGCTGAGCTTTGCTCTCGTGCCCGACGCGGCCGCGGTGGTTTTTGTCACGCATGCCGGCTATTGGCTGATGCTCGTGACTTTTGCGATTTTTTCGGTCGCTCTGTGGTTGGGGTTTAGGACCGAAGTACTGGCTTGGTCATGGCGGACAGTGGATTGGGCTTCGGTGGGAGTCATCGCTATCGGTGTTTCGGTACTGATGGTCCACGAAGGCTTCGGGTTCAAAATCGTGATGGATGAAATCATGCTGCTCGGCACGTCGATGAGCATGCACTTCGACCGCACGGCGCTGACGCCGATTCGCGGTAACGACATTCAGGGAACGTTCGCGATCATCGATGGCGTGCTGGATAAGCGTCCTCTGTTCTTTCCGTTTCTCGAGTCGCTGGTCCATGACCTGACCGGCTACCGGCCGACCAATGCGTTTTTGCTCAATGGCGTGCTCACGGCGATTTTTCTCTGGCTCGTCAATCTCACGGGCCGACTGCTGGCCGGCCGGATCGCGGGTTGGATTGGCGTCGCCTTGTGGGCCGGCCTGCCGCTGCTGGCGCACAACGCCACGGGCGGCGGATTCGAATTGCTCAACTTGGTGATGATTCTTGGCACGATGTTGCTGGGGGTGCGCTTCGTGACCCGACGCGATGAGGCGACGTTTACGGCGTTTTTCTTTTCCGGCCTGCTGTTGGCGCAAGTTCGGTACGAATCGGTGGTTTATCTTTTGCCGGTCGCGCTCACGGTGGGCTGGGTCTGGTGGCTCGAGCGACGGCCGGTGATGTCGTGGCCAGTCGTGCTCGCTCCGCTGCTGTTCGTGCACTATCCGCTGCATCATCGAATATTCGATTTGCACGGGTCGTCCTGGCAGATGTTCAGCCAGCCGGGCTACACGAAGCCATTTTCATTCGAATATATTCCGGATAATCTCACCCACGCGCTGGCATTTTTTTTCGGCAAAGCCACCGATCAACCCAATTCGCTTCTGCTCTCGGCCTTGGGTGCGATGGCCGTGCCGTTTTTTCTGCTGCTGCTGGTGAAACGATTTCGTTCGCTGGGGCGCGAAACACCCGCGGTGGTCCTCACTTCATTTTTTGCGATCGGGTTCATCGCTCAATTTGGGGTGATGATGTGTTACTTCTGGGGGCGCTTCGACGATCCCGTTATACGTCGCCTCAGTCTGCCGACGCACTTGGGAATGGTGATCGCGATTCTGGCCATTTTGCCGCAGCTCGCGCGCGGCCCGGTGGCGCGGATTCTTCTCGGCGTCGCGGTGGTCGCCGTGCTCGTCCAAGGCGTACCTTCGATGGCGGCGCACGCTTACAGCCAGGAATATTTGCCGGGCCGGGAGACGGCGTGGCGCCGCGCCTTTATCGCTGACCAGCCGCGGCGCGATTATCTCGTGATCGACAACGACTCGATCCTTTGGATCACCCATCAGGTTTCCGCGACCCCCATTGAGCAGGCCCGCAACCGCCGCGAAATGATGGTGTGGAATCTGCGCAATCGCACGTTTTCCGACATATTTGTTTTTCAACGCCTCAACATCGATCCGTCGACGGGCAAAATGGCCTACCGTGAAGGCGACGATCTCGGGCCGGATTTTGAACTCGAGACGGTGCGCGAGGAACGTCTGCAAGCGCTCACGCTCACGCGGATGAGCCGGTTGAAGAGCATTCGGGCGGGCGAGCAAATCGTCAAAAGCGGTGACACATCGTTGCGGCCCGTGCCGAAAGATCGCGCGACGATCGAAAAACTTCGCCGCGATTACATCGCTAATTTTCTGCAGCAGCTGCCTTGAAGCCTGCGTCCCGGTAAAATCTGCGTCGTTCGATTCAAAATCCTGAACCGATGCGCGCGCTCTTTTCGTTGTTCAATGATCCCGCCGCGCGTGCGCGGTTACTCCTGCTCGCGCTCGCCGCGGTCCTGGCGCTGGTGCTCGGCTTCGTCGTTTTCACGCCGCTGCAAGTGAAGGCGTGGATCGTGGGTGGAGCCTACTATTACATTTTGGGGGTGTTTGGCTTCTTCGTGTTTTATGCCACGCGTATCGTCCAGTCGCGCTGGAACGTGGTGGTGGGCTGGGTTCGTCGGCCCGGCCTGGCCGGCTTGGTTTTGTTGGCGGCGACGTTGTTCACGCTTTTGGCGGATCCATTCGGCCATAAAATTTTGTTCGACGAATATGTGCTGGAGGCGACGGCGCAGCACATGCATGCGACCAAGGAGTACGGCGCCCCCGTGCGCGCGTACGAGATCGAGGGCACCTGGCTCACCATCGATGCATTCGTGGACAAGCGGCCGTATTTTTTCGTCTTTCTCGTGTCGCTCCTGCACGACCTCACGGGGTTTCGCGGGGCCAATATTTTCGTCGTAAACGTGGCGCTGACGCCGATTTTTTTCGCGCTGGCGTATTGGTTCGCGCGGGAACTGGCCGGCCGCGGGCCTGCGCTGCTGAGCCTCGGTTTGTTGGCGACGCTGCCGTTACTCGCTCAAAACGCCAGCGGGGCCGGCATGGAGTTGCACAACCTTACGTTGATTCTCGTGGAGTGCGTGCTGGCCACGCTCTATCTGCGCGCGCCGGACCGGGACCGGCTCGCCGCGCTGGCGTTGGGCGCGGTGCTGCTGGCGCAGAGCCGCTATGAGTCGGTGATCTTTGTCGTGCCGGTGGCGATCGTCGTGCTCGCGGGCTGGCTGCGGGCGGGAAGGGTGCTCCTGCCGTGGCCGGTGATCGTGGCGCCTATGCTGCTGATTCCGTACGCGTGGCATAATCGTGTGCTGGCAGCGACGCCGGTGTTGTGGCAGCTCAAGGCGGGACAGACGGCGCGTTTTGGGGTCGGATATGTGCGCGAGAACCTCGAAGGCGCCTGGGCGTTTTTTTTCAACCGCACGCCGGCGCTCGCCAATTCTTTTTATCTCAGCCTGCTTGGCGCGCTGGGTATTCTCTGGGCCGCGGTGGGCGTGGTGCGTTGGTGGAGAAATCCGGCGCGGCCGGCGCTCGCGCCCGGCGTGCTGGTGCTGGTCGTTTTTGGCGGGACGATCGCGGCCAACCTCGCCCTGTTGATGTTCTACTATTGGAGCGCGCTCGATGCCGTGATCGCGTCGCGCTTTGCGCTGCCGATGTGTCTGTTGCTCGCGTTGCTTGCGGCCCGGTTGGTGGGTGGGTTGGGCCGCTGGCAGCTGTGGGGATTGCGGGTCGCCGGCATCGGTTTACTCGCGTGGCTTTTTATCGGCACGCTACCCGTCATCGCGAAACGATCGTACACCGATGAGAACCTCTTGATGCGCGAAGTGGAATGGGAGCACGATATCCTCACGCGCCACCGCGGACCGATCCTGTTTCTCTCCAACAAATCAACGATTCCCTTCGTCCTTTGGCGCATCCCGACGATCCTCACGACGGTCGGAGCGAAACGCGGACCCCAGATCGCGTATCATCTACTCCAAGGCACCTTCAAGGAAGTGATCGTGGCGCAGGCTTTGCGTCCAATTTCGTCGGAGGGCGATCGCGGCGTCGATCCCGAGGACGATCTGCCGCCGAATTTTCACCTCGAGACCTTGGCCGAGAAACGCTTCGGCGGACGCTGGGCGCGGCTCAGCCGGCTGATCGCGGTCGATCCGGAGTCGCCGGCGGCGTTGGAACTGGCGCCATGATGCCGCCGGGCTTGGTGCACGACGCTCGTTGAATCGGGTGGTTCTCCATCGGAGTGGTCGGCTGTTATTTCGCGTGGGCCTCGCCATCGCCTTCACGGCTGCCGCGCGTTGATCGTGCGCTCCATCAACGCGCTCCAATCCGCCAGCGAACCAGCCGTCGCCGCTTTGATTTCATCGGCGTTGAGCCGGTAGATCAGGATGGAGTGACCGATGTTGGCCTCGGGCGCACGCACGCGAAGGTAGTGACAGAGCCGGGCGAACCGCAGTTGGTTGTAACGCTTCCAGCCGCTCTCCCAAATTTCGGCCGGGGCCTCTTTCAACAATTCGGCGCGGCGATTTGGCTCGCGGTGATAGCCGGCAAAGAGCGGCTCGAGGGCGCGGAGCTTTTGGTATTCGGTTTCCCATTCGAGGGTCCACGGTCCGCGCACCTGGCCGTACACGTGGGAGAGCACGGTGGTGCCGATGGCGTAGGTTCCGGGCTCGAGCTCGAGGTACGGCTGCGGCTGGTGAAAACCATTTACCATGAGCAGGCGGCGTACGGGTAGTTGGTAGTAGTCGGGTTCGCCCGAGCCCGCGTAAGCGAGATAGAAGGGCTCGCCGACGCGCACGTTGGTCGTGGCCCAGGTTTTGAGGCCGGGTAAATCTTGGCCCCAATCGTGCGAGCTGTCGCTGAGGTGCCGCCAGCCGAACTCCGGGCCTTCGCCGATGAAATTGAAATAGGCGAGGTAGTGCGGATAGATCCGCCACGCGGTTCCACCTTGAAGCGAGAGCAGTAGCGCGACGACCGCTACCGCGAAGCCGCGCCGTTTGGCCGCCCACGCTCCGAGCGCGCCGGTCGCAATGAAGAGCGCGGGATAAATCGGCAGCAGATGGCGGTGTCCGATGTTGAGATGGCTCGTCAGGGAAAACGCGCCGTAAACGCCCACGAGCACGAGCAGCGGCAGCGCCGAGTAGAGGGCGGCGCGCGGAGATTTCGACGACTCAGACTCCGCGTCTGATCGCCGGCGCCGCGCCACCAACCCGGCCAACGGGAGCGCTACGAGCAGCGCGGGCGTGCTCTTGTAAAGAAAGGCCAGCGGGAAAAACCGCACCCAGCCGGTGAGACTGTAGTCGCCGTCGAGGTAGGCGGCGCGTTGCTGCGACATCTCGAGCACGAATGCGTAGCCGTAGAGAAATGCCTCGGGCAGGGCGTGCCATGCGGCGAGCACGGTCACCACCGGACCTTGCGCGCCCATGCTGGCAACGGCGCTTTCAAACGGCTGAAGGAAATGCGCGGCACCGGGCAGCACCGGGTTGAATCCCGAATAGCGAAAACCAAAAGCGGCCCAGATCGTCGCGATGGCCAAAACGCCATGACCGAGCGCCGACACGACGAGCGCGCCGATTTTTTTCCGGCGAGTAACAAACGTGCGGCCCCAAATAGTAAGAGGCGCTGATCCTAGCATTCGCGCCGTTCCCAGAAGAACGAGCATCGGAATCAGCAGCACCGCGGAATACTTGGCGATGCACGCGAGGCTGAAAATCGCGGCGCTCATCCACCACGCGCGCCTCCGTCCGTCGTGCAGCTGGCGCCACCACGCTCCGACGCTCGCGAGCATAAAAAACGTGATACACGCATCCGAGGTCACCAGCGCTCCGTGGGCGAGAAAGTTGGGACAGAACGCATAGAATAAAAGTGAAACAAAGCCGCCGGCCGTCCCGAAAAAACGCCGCGACCAAATAAAAATAATCAACCCGGTGCCGACACTAAACAGTGCGATCATCGCGCGCCCGGCCATCAACCGCGGGAAATGGTCTTCGCCCGTTTCATAAAAAAACTGGTGGCCGATGCCCCACGCATCGCTCGTGCGCCAGTAGTTGTTGTCCGCTAATTTTGGAAACGTGGCGCCGCTCAGCCACGTCGGCAGCGCGGCCCAGCGTTGCGGCAGATTGCCGTTTTCCGGCTGCAGTCGGTAGTCGTCGAATTGCCAGTACGCGAAGCCGGCGGTGAGGTGCGCGATCTCGTCGGCGGTGGTGCTTTCTTGCCGCTTGCTTGCGACCGCCAGGACGAAGTGCAGCGCCAAAATGGCGGCGACGGAGAAAACGATAAGCTGGCGACGCAGCCGGAGGGCGGGTTCAGGCATTACGGGACAAAATCGTGGACTCAATCTCGGGGCGCGCTGACGCTCCCACAAGTCCGAACCCGCCGCATGAACGCCGATGAATACAGCAACCTCGAATGCGTCGAACGCACGCACTGGTACTACTCCGGCAAACGCGCTCTGGTCCGGGCTTGGCTGCAGCGGGCGCGCCCGCCGCAACCGACCGACGTGTTGCTCGACTGCGGTGCGGGCACGGGAATTTTCGCGAAGGAAATGGAGGCTCATTGCCGCGTGTTAGTCCTCGACGATCATGCGGAGGCGTTGCGCTTGCTCCGGACTCGCTTCCGGCCCGAGCAAATTCTGAGCCTCGCGGGCGATGCCGTGCCGCTGCCCGATGCTTCGCTCGATTTCGTGACCGCGCTCGATGTGCTCGAACATGTGCCGGACGACGCGGCGATGGTGCGCGGTTTTCATCGGCTGCTGAGCCCGGGCGGGATCGCCCTCGTGACGGTGCCGGCGAGTATGGCTTTGTGGAGCGACTGGGACGAGGCGCTGCATCATTTTCGACGTTATAGCCGGCCGCAACTGCGGGCGCTTTTTACCAGCGATAGGTGGGAACTGATCCACGTTAACTACACCAACGTCGTCGTTTATCCGGCCGTCTGGTGGGTGCGAAAATTGCGGACGCTGCAGAAACGTCTGGGCCGGCCGGCGCCGGCGGGTCGTTCGGAAGATCGGGAGCCGGCCCGGCCGATCAACGATCTCCTGCGCGCCATATTCGTCCGCTTGGCGATGTGGCGTGTGCCATTTCCTTTTGGCGTGAGCCTGGTGCTGGTCGCCCGGCGTCGCGGCTAGTTTGCGTCGAGGAAAGCCGTTGGAAAATTATCGCGCTTGCGGCGCCAGAATGAACGGCGCGGGTCTCGCCTGCTTGATCGCCGTGACGCGGAACAGCCTGCCCGGAGCAGTCCCGCACGATCAACATGGGTAAATCCATCGACGTGGTATCGCTCGGCCCGTTGTTTTTTGGGCGGTGAGCGCCCGGCGGCAGAACGGGTACCTTTCGAGCGTGGCGGAGCTGGGCGCATCGCCGTTGGTTTTGCCGCTTCTGAGGGTTACGCGCGGACCCTGGAACTTTGCAGGAGGACCCTAGGGGATGGCGTTGAGATGATGACGAAGTTCAACGCCATGCATCGTTCCGGCTGGAGAAAGGGGCGGTAGGGTGGGGGGTGTCCGCTTTTCCGCTTCCGCGCGAATTCGCTCTTGCCAGCTGGGCTGTCGTCCGGTGTTTTCGACCGCTCTGCCATCCGGCAGGGGCAAATCAAACCATCAACCATCCCACGATCGCAAGGCGGCCCACTGGCCGACCTGTGTACGTAGATACATAGATCATTATGAGCATTAGCATCAGTCCCAAAGACCTCCTCGACGCCGGCGTTCACTTCGGCCACCAGACCAAGCGTTGGAATCCGCGTTCGAAGCCTTTCATCTTCGATCACCGCCAGGGCATCACGATCATCGATCTCGGCAAGACCCATGCCGCCCTCGAAAAAGCCTGCGCTTTCCTCGAAGACAAAGTCGCCGGCGGCGGCAACGTCCTTCTCGTCGGCACCAAGCGCCAGGCCAAGGAAATCGTCCGCGAAGCCGCGGCGGCCACCAACATGCCTTTCTGCGTCGACCGCTGGCTCGGCGGAACGCTCACCAATTACGAGACCGTCAAGAAATCGATCGCCAAGTATAAGAAATATCAGGCGATGGAGACGGCCGGCGAACTCTCGAAGTTCTCCCGCAAGGAAGAATCCGCGATCAAGCGCGAGATGGTTCGCATGCAGAAGAACTTCAGCGGCATCGTCGACATGCCCGGACTGCCAAACGCGATGTTCGTCGTCGACGTGAACCACGAAGCCATCGCCTGCGCCGAAGCGGCCCGCTCGGGTATCCCGTGCATCGGTCTCGTCGACACGAACTCCGATCCTAGCACTGTTTCTCATCCCATCCCGGGCAACGATGACGCCGTGAAGTCCGTCCGCATCATCGTCGACACCATCGTCGCTGCGATTCAGGCCGGTCTGGCGCAGCGCGACACGCGTCGCGCCGAGCGCGGTGCGGGCGCTCAAGCCGCCGCCCACGCGCCGGTGTCGGCCTCCGAAATCGATCTTTCGAAGGTTGAACTTCCCGCCGGCGTTGCTGCCGTGGTCGAAGGCGATGTCGAGCAACCCGCCGTCGTGAAGAAAGTCGTCCGTCCGCGCAAAGCGCCGGTGAAGGCGGAATAAGTTTTTCCCCGTAAATTTTACCCGGAATGAGCACTCCCGTCCCTATCTCTGCCCAAATGGTCAATGAGCTGCGCACCAACACAGGTGCGGGTCTCATGGACTGCAAACGCGCCCTGGTTGAAACCAACGGTAACGTCGAGGAAGCCGTCACGCTGCTGCGCAAAAAAGGCGCGGCGTCGGCCGCCAAGAAGGCTGACCGCGTCGCCAAGGAAGGCCTCATCGAGAGCTATATTCACGTCGGCGGCAAAGTCGGCGTGATGATCGAGGTCAACTGCGAGACGGATTTTGTCGCCCGCAACGACGAGTTCCGTGCGTTTGCGAAAGACATCTGTCTTCAAATTGCCGCCGCCAGCCCGCTGTACGTGACGCGCGATCAAGTGCCCGAGGCCGATGTGGCCAAGGAACGCGAGATCGCCGCGGCCCAAGTCGTCGGCAAGCCGCCGGCCGCCGTCCAAAAGATCGTCGAGGGCAAACTGGAGAAATTCTACTCCACCGTGTGCCTCGTGGATCAGCCCTTCGTGAAGCAGCCGGAGAAAACCGTGAAGGAAATGCTCACGGAAAATACCGTCAAAACGGGTGAGAATATCATCGTCCGCCGTTTCATCCGCTTCCAACTCGGCGGCTAAGCCGGGTTGATTGCAATTGCTCTTACAGGCGCTGCGCTTCCGGGCGCAGCGCCTTTTTTGTCGGTGAGTTTTGGATTCCGCAGAGCTGTGGGCGGGGTGCCCTCACGCTGTTTTTTTGGAATGAGCCCACGCGGGTGAGGGCCCCCGCCCACCTGAATCCTCTAGGTGTTCATCGCAACACGGGTGAAGCGCTGGGCGACTCGCTGGAGAGGTTTATCTTTTTCTGTGGCCGTTTTGTGGAGCGGCAGGCGTCCCTGCCT
>CAIXKG010000012.1 GCA_903919985.1 uncultured Opitutia bacterium
CTTCCGGCCGCAGCTTCCTGCATGAGAACCGCACGACGTCCTCACGACGATCCATCGAGCGCATCATCAGAAACTGTCTTGATGGGGGGTAAACCATGTGTCGGCGACGGCCGAGGCACCGGCCTTACGCCGCCAGTTCCCGCGAAAAGATTCCGACTCGGTCCACGTGATCACCTCGAGAGCAAGGGCAGACCCTGAACGCAGAGCTGCTTCACCAGTCGGACCTCCGACCAACCCATTGTGATCCATCTCCAAAGGAAACGCATCGCCGCAACGAAGACTCAACCTTCGCAGCTCACCAACCCGATGAAGGCCATCGAATGGCCAATCCAAGTAACCTGCCGAACGACTCCCGAACCTCATCAATCGAGGAATCCTGCACCGGCATGACGTCAGCCCTCAAATACGCCCTTACCGCAGCACACTGATGACCCTCCAAGTCGAATTGATCACAGAAAATGAGCGGCACCAGCCGCTATTCTTACCTATACAAGTCGGAACACGCCACCCCTAGCGTTCGCTAGGAATCGGTCGCTAGTCCGCCACTACATCGCTACTAAACCACCACTTCGCCACTACTCGACCACTACTCAATTTGATCGTGAACGGCGGCGTTGACCCGAATGACCGCGAGCGAGCGCAAAAAAGCGCTGCAGACCACGAAAAAGAATGACCTTACACAGCCGCCTGAAAACAGGCGCACCGGGAGCGCACATTCAGTTGCGCCAATGTTCGCTCACGCGCTCCCGTTCGGCGGCGAGAATTCGCGCATGAGGATCGTGCTGCGCGAGAAACTGCCGGAGACGCGCGTCGAGGGCGCGGCGGGTCGTGGCAGTCGTGCGGTAGCCCGGCGCGTGGTGATCAAACCATGCGACCGTTTCACGGGCCTTGCAGTCCGCGTAGTCGGCGAGCCGCCGGTAGTGCACCGCGCCACGCCAGCCCCACTTCGCGGCGGCAGCTTCGCTCCATTCCGCGATTTGCGCAGCCAGGGTCTTTTTCTTGGCCTGAGCACGGAGGGATGGGAGATCGTCGAGCAATCGACCGTCGGCGGCGTGGTGGCGTTTGCTCTTGGCTTGCAGCCGGGTGAAAAACGACCGCCACCACCACGCGGGGTCCACTCGGGCCATCATGGCGGGAATCGAATCACTCGCGTCGGCGGCGAAAAAATCGTCGGCAATGCCGTGGCGCGGATGGGTTTTCCAGTAGGCGTGCGCTACGGAGCGTTGAACGCGTTCAACTTCGGCGGCGTGCCGTTGGCGGCTAGCGAAAAATGCCGTTTGGAGACGATAGACCTCGGGAGGCAAGGTGTCAGCGATGTTCTCAGCCTGGCGGCGGCGATCACCACGGAGCCCCGTGAAATAGCGCTCCTGCGCCGTTTCCATTGCAGCGCGCAACTCGACGTAGGGCCGCCCGCCGGATTGGTCGTAGGCGGGTTCCTCTACGCGTGCTTGTAGGACCAGCAATTCCGCCGGCGCGTGGCGCAATTGACGCAAGCAAATCTCGCGGCTGATCGCGGAGACGAAGGGCGCTGCGAGTTCCGGTTCGGCAGCCCAACACTGCGGCATCGGTGACGCGGAAAAAGCGCGGCTCACGCGCCAGTCGGTCAAGACTTGCGCCCATGAATCGAAACCGATGGGAAGCGTGAGTTGCAACGGACCGTATTGTATCACGGCAGGCAACCGCGCCCGAAAAATGGGCGGTGCCGGCACCGGGAACAAGGTCGCGCCGGTCTCCGCGTTGCTGCGTCCGGCGCGACCCTGTTCCTTCGAAGGCCGGATGTGGCCCGGAACGGCCACGGGAGATCGGGGCCGGGGCGCTGCGCTCGCGACCGCTCCGCCTGCGGCTCCGTCGGTCGCGTCCGGCCCCGACCACCCGTGGCTCGTCCGGGAGCGGCGATGAATGTTTCGCCACGTGTGATGGCGTGAACATCATGATCGCGCCGGTTGCGATCCAGACTGGCTGGAATCGCGACACCGAAATCCAGCAATCTGACTTCGAGCGTGTAGTCGGTCGCGTTTGGGTTTGTTCGCGCCTCAGTTGGATTTTCGGAGCGCTTTTTTTCTGTGAGGAGCTGCGTTCGAGGAGTGGGCTTGGCTCGGTTGGAGTCGGCGGACCTCCGCGCGTCGATCATCTGCGACGCTTCGCCACGCCCCGTCCCGCGTCGAACGCAGGCGGGGCTTGCTGGGGCTGACTCCGCCCCAGCCCCGGCTTGTGTCCATGGCAGATACGGGGCGAGCGCACATTGGGCGCGCTGAATGTTCGCAGCGCGGCATGGTCATCGTCTGACGGTGGAGCTACATGAACGGAGCATAAAACATTCATCGCTATGAACACACCCTTCATGACGGCATCCGCTCCGATAGCATCCGGAAAACCCCTACCGGCTGCGACATCGCCTTTTGACCCGACGCGCTTCGACCATTTGAGCGAAGCGGAAATCCTGCGACGGATTGGGGAATTGCTCGCGACCGCGTTGGTGCGCAGCGGGCGGTTGGCGCGAAGTCCAAACACTTTGGCGAGTCGTTCTTCAATCCCTGCCACTGCGCGCGTCGATTGGGTGGATTTGATTGGCGATCCGATCGAGCGGCAGCTCGCTCGTTATCTGCAATGCGCAGGTCCGACCGCGCCGCGGGAATTGGTCGCTGCCTTTGGCCTCAGCCGTCGCACGGCGGCCCGGAAGCTGACACGGCTGCGGGCCAAGGGTATTTGTGAGGTGATCGGCAGCACCCGTGGCGCGCGTTACCAACTGCGGGCCGAACACAGTAGAAATTGACATTGCCGCCGGGACCAAGACGGCGAGTTATTTACTACCAATATAATGTTTGAAATAAGCAAAATAGGTAATCAACTACCATAATGTTAGCATTAAAAACCGAGATCGAGGTTACCTTGGAATTGGCCGCCAGAGTGCGAACGACGCGGCTGCAATTGGGCTGGTCGCAGGATGAACTCGCGCGCCGGGCCGGCCTGAGACCGTCCACCTACCGTCTGTTCGAGCAAACTGGCCGGATTGCGCTGATCCGTTTGTTGCGCGTGCTCTCGGTCTTGGATCATTTGCGGGACGTCGACCACGTGTGCGCGCTCCCCGATGCTCCGCGTTCCCTTGATGAACTGCTGGTGCCTAAGCGGCAACGTGGACGGAGGGTCACACATGCTTAACGTCGCCTATCACGGACAGCCGGTCGGTCGCTTGGTCGAAGGCAGTGGCCGAATCTTCTTCGAATACGACTCCGCTTGGCTCGCACAGGGGCATGACCTGTCGCCGTTGCATTTGCCGCGGAAGCCGGGGGTGCAGTATTACCACGCCAAGAGTTTCGACGGCCTGCCGGGGCTGTTTCACGATTCGCTCCCGGACTCGTGGGGAGCGAAGCTTATGGAGATGCGTTTTGCGGAAAAAGGCATCAAGCCGAACAAGGTCACGCCGTTGATGCGACTCGCGTATGTCGGCCAGCGCGGGATGGGTGCGTTGACGTATGAGCCGGCGTGGCCGGAGCCCGGTTTGCCACCCAAATTCCAGCAGACCAAACTTGTCGTGCTGGAGCGCGAAGCCCGCGCGGTGGTAGACGGATCGGCCGGCAAGGTGCTCGCCCATCTGGTCGAAGCCGGTGGCACCGCCGGTGGCGCTTATCCGAAAGTCGTGGTCGCGGTGAATGATCGCGTGCCCGACGAGGTGCTCTACGGCGGCGGTGAATATCCGGTCGGACATACACCATGGCTCGTGAAGTTTGACCTGAGCGCCCACAATACGATCGGGCCGATGGAGCACGCCTACGCAGCGATGGCTCGTGCAGCGGGCATTGCGATGCCGGAAACGCGGCTGTTTTCGGTGCCCGATCAGGCGGGCAACGTGCGCCGGCATTTCGGGGTAAGGCGGTTCGACCGCGACGGTAGCGAGCGCATCCATGTGCACTCCTTCGCCGGCGTCGCCCATAAGGACCCCGACAAATGCGACTATCGCGACCTCCTGCTCGTCGCGAAGGCCCTGACACGCGACATGACTCAGGTGCTGGAGGGCGTCCGGCGCATGATCTTCAATGTCGTGGCCAGCAATCGCGACGATCACGGAAAGAACCACGCCTTCGTTTACCGGCGGGGCGAGTGGGCGTTTTCGCCCGCGTTCGACTTGGTGTTCGTTTCGCCGAGCGTGCAGTCGATGCGGGGCATGGGGATCGGCGGGGAATGGCGTGCACCGACCGCAGCGCAGGTATCGGCGGTGGCACAGGACGCGGGGGCGGACCCGAAGTCCATCCGGTTGATCACGGACCAGGTCGCGGCAGCCGTGCAACGCTGGTCGCATTTCGCGACTGAGGCCGCCGCGCCGGCAGAGGAGATTGAGCGCGTCAGCAACGTGCTCACCGCCCAACGCGAATCCCTTGTGGCGCGAAATGTTATCGCGACCGCCCCCTCCGTGGCAATCCGCACGGCCGGGTCGCGCGGCCCTCGTAAGTCGAAAGGGATTTCGCCGGGCTGATGATCTCGCATTCGGCTACGAGGCTACGTCTGGGCTCGTGGCCTTCGCCGCGCTCGCACAAGCGCGGCTCCATTGAAACGCACCCTGGTTAAGCGTCGGCCGATTGAGCACGTTCGATCTCGACCAACCGCTTCCGCTGCTCGTCGTGGGGTAGCTCGGCGAGCGCCTTCATCTGGTTGAGGCCGTAGCGCCGCACCTCCTCGGCCTTCGACAAATCCAGAAGCTTCGCTTGAATGTCATCGGCGAGTTGGAGGAGCTTCAGGTGGTGCGTGATCGAGCCGGGCGACAGTCCTTCCTCGGCAGCGAGCTTGAGTTGGTTGAGCCCTCGCTCGGAGTCCAACCGCCGACGCCACGCTCGGGCGCGGTGAATCGGATGGAGCATCGGCGGTGATTCCGGTTCCGGCGCGGTGGCGCGACGGGTGATGCCCAGCTCGCAAGGAAAAGGGGGCGAGGAGCGTCACCGGTTTTGTCGCGCCGGATGACGGTGTGAGCGACACGTCGAGGGTCAGGACGAGCGGCCGGGTGGGCGCGGCGGAGTCCGCGCGCTGCACGCGTTCCCCTTTGACGAGACGCTCCGCCATGCCTTCAACCAACCGGTGGACGTGGAGTTTGAGCCGCAATTCGAGGAGCCGGACACCGGCAGCGAGTTTGCTGGAGGGGCGCGTGGACGGGCGCACTTCGACTCGATCAAGGAAGAGCATCACGAGATCGCGCTGCTCGTTGGGCGAGAGATTCGGCAGCAGTTCGCTGAACTTCTGCAGGGCTTGGCTGACGCGCGCGGTCGCAACATCGCCGTCCTCGCACGTGGCGAGTTCGATGCGAACTTGTTCGCGTTCGACCAGGAGGCGCTGCTTATCCGCGTTGAGCGCTTCGGCTTGCTCGCGCAGCACGTCATCGAGTGCGGTGGCCTGCCCGAGGATGAGCGCACGAGCGCAATTACGGAGTTGCTCGGCGATGCGGGCGAGTTCGCCTTCGAGAGTGGTGAGCCGGGCGCGCAAGGGCGCTCGATCCGTTTGACGCAGCGACTTGGCGTGCGCGGTCGTAGCGGCGAGCGCATCGGGATGTTGACTGCACGCGCCCAGAAAACCGATCACTGCCGTTTCGAGCGCCGTGGCTGAGACGTGGCGCACCGCGCACTTCGCGTCGCTACGTTCCTTGTGGGCGTAGCCGCAGGTGTAGTAACGGTAGGGCTTGCCGTCAGGGTCGAGTTTGCCGCTGGCGTTGGGGATCATCGCCCGACCGCAGCAGCCGCAGAACGCCAGAGCCTTGAGCAGATGAAAGTGTTTATCGCGGTCTCGGAATCGCCGTGGCGCTGGCAACGCCGCCGGCCGAATCGCTGCATTCGCGCGCTCCCAAAGGTCATCCGATACGAGGGCCGCGTGCTGGCCGGGAAACTCCTTTCCGTTCATGCGCACGCGGCCGGCGTAGAGCGGACGTGTGATCAGCCGGCGCACGATGTCGGAGCGGAAGCGTTTTTCACCGACGTTCTGCTTGGCGCCGCTGCGGCGATTGAAAATACGGGCGCGGGTGCGGAGGCCTTCGTCATTGAGGGTGTTCGCGATCTCGGTGAGCGAGATGAGGCTTGCAGCCATTTCGAAGATCCGGCGCAGGGTGGCAGCTTCGGTGGGGAGCGGACTCAGGCCTTGGAGGGCTTCATCGTAGACGTAGCCAAAGGGCACTTGTCCACCGGTCCAGAAGCCGCGCTTCGCCTGCTCGTTGAGCTTGATGCGGATCTTCTCCGCCGTGTTGAGCCGCTCGTATTCCGCCACACTCATCATGAGGTTTTTTTTAGGCGACCGGACGGCGTTTCATCGGAGAGGTCTTCCGTCGGGCTGACGAGCCGGCAGCCATGCTGTTGGAGAAACGAACGGAACGGTCCCCATTCGTCGGTGCTGCGCAGCACGCGCTCGAGTTTAAAGATCAGGACGATCTTGATTTCGCCAGCTTCGATCTGGCGCATGAGGACGCGGATGCCCGGGCGGTTCATCGAACCGCCTGAGTAGGCCGGGTCGGAGAAGCAGGCGATTTCAAACCAGCCGTCGTGGGCGTGTTGCGCGATGAAATCGCGACAGACGGCGGCTTGGCTTTAGCAGGAGTCGAAGCGCCCTCCGACCTGATTGGCGGTGGAGACGCGGGAGTAGATGGCCACGGGCACCGTGCAGGCACCTGTCCGCGAAGAATTCGAGGGGATCGCAGGCATGAAAAATCCTTGGTTAAGGTTGACCGGGGGAGTCCCAACAAGGCCTCGACCCCGAGGTGTTTCTGATCTGCCGACATTATCGCAGATTCGGCGGAAAACTCACGCACCGAAATTTAACAGCACTACGAAGGAAGGGATTTGGAGGTCGTTTTGACCTTTCGTTGGACCAGCAAAAAA
>CAIXKG010000013.1 GCA_903919985.1 uncultured Opitutia bacterium
CGATCCGCGAAGTCGACGCCATCGTGCAAGTCGTGCGCTGTTTCGAGGACGGCGACATCATCCACACCATGGGCAGCGTCGATCCCGTGCGTGACATCGAGGTCATCACGACCGAGCTCATCCTCGCCGATCTCGACGCGGTGACCAAGCGGATCGACAAGACTCAAAAAAAGGCCAAGTCCGGCGACAAGGAGGCGATCATCGAGATCGCGCTGCTTGAGCGCCTCACCCCTCATCTCAACGCGGGCCTGCCCGCGAACACGTTGACCGCCACACCCGAGGAGACCGCGCTGTTGAAACTTTTTCAGCTTCTGACGGCCAAGCCCGTGCTCTACGCGTGTAATGTTGCCGAGGGTGATCTCGCCACCGCCGAGCAAAATCCGTTTGTCCAGAAAGTCGCCGCCTTCGTGAAGGCTCATCACGACGCTGCCTACGTGCCGATCAGCGCTCGCATCGAGTCCGAATTGATCGATCTCTCGCCGGAGGAGGCCAAGGCGTTTCTCAAGGATCTCGGCGTCGAGGACTCGGGCGTTTCGTCCCTGATCAAAGGCACCTACAACTTGCTCGGGCTCCAGACTTACTTCACCGCCGGAGAAAAAGAAGTGCGCGCGTGGACCATTAAAAAAGGTTGGAAGGCGCCGCAGGCCGCAGGCGTCATCCACACCGATTTCGAAAAGGGTTTCATCAAGGCCGAGATCGTTTCGTACGCCGACCTCACGCGTCTCGGCAGCGTGGCCTCCGCCCGCGAAGCCGGCAAATACCGGCTAGAAGGTAAGGAATACGTCTTCGCCGACGGCGACGTGGCTCTCTTCCGTTTTAACAACTGAGGCCGCGAAATCCCACGGTGAGCGGGGTGCCCTCACCCGACATGCGGGCCGATGCTATAAAAGTGCGTGAACGCACCGCGCCCGCACGGCCTTACGATCGCGCCGGGATATTTTTCGCCTCGTTTCCACCGTGAAAACCCGCACCGTGGCGCACCAATGAAATCTCGCTTGCTGTCCGCTCTGCTCGCGTTGCTCCCCCTTTCAACCCCTTCGGTTCGCGCCGCAGCGGCCGCGGCCGCGACGCCCGCCGCGGTCGATCCGGCCACGACGTGGGACTTGACGCTCCTTTATCCCAACGAAGCGGCGTGGACCACCGCCAAGAACCAGCTCGCGGCCGGTCTGCCGAAAATCAAAACCTTCGAGGGCACGCTCGGCCAAAACCCGGCTTCGCTCCTCACCGCACTGGACTACATCCAGACGCTCACCCTGCAATTCACCCGCCTCGCCGTTTATAGTTCGCTCAAGGGGGACGAAGACAAACGCGTCGCCGCCAATCTCGAACACTCCCAAGAAATCAGTCTCCTCGAAACGGAGTTCTCCCGCGCCACGAGCTGGATCAACCCCGAAATCCTGACCGTCGGTGACGCCAAAATCCGCGGCTTTCTCACCGCCGAGCCGCGCCTAGCCCAGTACCGTTTTTCGCTCATGGAAATTCTCCGCGCCGCGCCGCACACGCTTGGCGCCGAGGCCGAAAACGTACTCTCGGGCGCCGGGCTCGTGACCGAGACTCCAAGCGAAGTGTACGGTATTCTCTCCAACGCTGACGTCCCCTGGCCCACCATCAAACTCGCCAACGGCACCGAAGCGCGCCTCGATGCATCCGGCTACACCCGCTGGCGCGCGGCGCCGGACCGGGCCGACCGCCAGGCGGTGTTCGAGGCGTTCTGGAAGAAATTCCGCGAATACGAGCGCACGTTCGGCGTCACCCTTTTTTCCGAAGTGAAAGCCGACTGGTTCACCGCCAGCGCCCGCAAATATTCCAGCAGTCTCGCGTCGGCCCTGGGGGCCCACAACATTCCTGAGGCCGTCTACCGGACCCTGATTGCCGAGACCAACGCCAATCTCCCCACGCTGCACCGCTACTTCAAATTGCGCGCCCGCATGCTCGGCCTGACCGACCTGCGTTACTGGGATATCTACCCCCCGATCGTCCGGCTGGAGAAAACGTTTCCCATCGCCACAGGAAAAGCGCTCACCACCGCGGCCGTTGGACCGCTCGGCGCAGCTTATGTGAAGCTTTTTTCCGACAGCCTCGCCGGCCGTTACACGCATTTGTATCCCCAGCCGGGCAAACGCCAGGGCGCCTACATGAACGGCAGCGTGCACGACGCCCACCCCTACGTGCTCATCAACTATAACAACGACTACGAGTCAGTTTCCACCCTCGCGCACGAATGGGGGCACGGCGTCCATTCGCTGCTGGCCAACGCGACGCAACCGGCCACCGATTCCGGCTACTCGATCTTCACCGCCGAGATCGCGTCGACCCAAAACGAAGTACTGTTGCTCGATCACATGCTGAAGGTGGCAGCGACGGACGACGAAAAATTGTACTACCTCGGTTCTGCGCTCGAAAATTTTCGGGGCACGTTTTTCCGTCAGGCGATGTTCGCTGAGTTCGAACTCGCCATTCATGAAGTCGTCGAAAAAGGCGGCGCGCTCTCCGGCGCGAAGCTAAGCGAAATGTACGGCGATCTGCTGCGCCGCTATCACGGCGACGCGCAAGGCGTGCTGAAGATCGACGATCTCGTGACAATTGAGTGGGCCTACATCCCCCATTTCTACCGGCATTTTTATGTCTACCAGTACGCCACGTCGATCGCCGCTGGTACGGCCTTCGCCGAACGCACATTGCGCGGCGATCCCGGCGCGGTGGACACTTACCTCGGCTTGCTCAAGGCCGGCGGATCCGATCATCCGTACGACTTGGTCAAGCGCGCGGGCGTCGACCTTGCCTCGCCCGCGCCTTACCGCGCCTTGGTCGCCCGCATGAACTCCATCATGGATCAAATCGAAGCGATTCTCGCCCGGCAAAAAAAATGAGCGCATCCGTCCCCCTCTCGCGGCGTGCCCCTCGGTATCCGGGCCCGGCGATTTCGAAGGCCATGGCTCGGCTTGATTCAGGTGTGAACTTCTGGCCCTAAGTTCGGATCCTCCCCCTCCTCCCTTGCTTCTCCCCGCGTCTCCCTCGAATTCTTCGGACGGGCCGGCCATCGCCACCGCGACGCTGCCCCAAGGCGAAGCGCTGGTCTTGTCCATCCTGATGGTGCTGATGGACACGATCCCGGACCGGATATACTTCAAGGATCTCTCGAGCCGCTTCGTCCGCAACAACGCCGCTCAAGCGCGGCTCCTCGGCGCTCCCACGCCTGAATTCTGCATTGGAAAAACCGATTTCGATTTCTTTTCGCGGGCCCACGCCGAAAGCGCGCTCGCCGATGAAAAAGAGATTATCCGCACCGGCCAGCCGATCATCGCCAAAATCGAAAAGCTCACGATGCGCGACGGCACGAAGGCCTGGGCGTCGACGACCAAAATGGCTTGGCGCGACGACGCCGGCAAAATCATCGGCACCTTCGGACTCACCCGCGATGTCACCGCCGCCAAACACGCCGAGGAAAAACTCACCGAGGAGCGTAATCTCCTCCGAACCATCATCGATCACCTGCCGGCCCGCATTTACATCAAAGACACGGCCTCGCATTATATTCTCAATAATCGCGCCCACCTCGACGTCCTCGGCGTGCAGCGGCAGGAGGAAGCCGCCGGTCGCACGACGTCCGATTTTTTTCCAGGCGAACGCGGCCGCCAGGCGCTCATCGACGACCGCATGGTGCTCCGCGGCGAGACGTCGATCGTCAACCAAGAGAAATCGGATTTCGGCGAAGCGGGTAATGTACGGTGGTCACTGACGACCAAAGTCCCGTTTCACGATTCGCGCGGCGAGATCGCGGGCATTGTCGGCATTAGCCACGACATCACGCAGCGTAAGCAGGCGGACGAGGAACTCCAGCGGCGCACCACGGAAATGGAAACCGATGTGCGCATGGCCCGCCAGGTGCAGGAGACGTTTTTGCCGCGATCCTATCCGATTTTCCCGCGGGGTGTCCCGGCCGAGGCGAGCGCCCTGCGCTTCGCACATCGCTATATTCCCGCCACCACACTGGGAGGGGATTTTTTTCAAATCCTCCAGTTGAGCGACACGAAGTGCGGCGTGCTGGTGTGCGACGTGATGGGGCACGGCGTGCGCGCCGGACTGCTCACCGCCTTGATCCGCGGCGTCGTGGCGGAACTCGGCGATCGCGCCGAAAATCCCGCGCGCGTTCTCGCCGAAATCAACCATAGCCTCACGCCGATCCTCGAGCGCACCGGCCAGCCGGTTTTTGCCACGACGTTTTTCGGCGTGATCGACACTGCGAACGGCACGCTCCTCTACAGCAACGCCGGCCATCCCCCGCCACTCATCCTGCGCGCGGAATCCGATGTCATCGAGCGACTGGTCGCAGCCGATCCCGAACCCGCGGCGGGTTTGATCGAAGGCTATGCCTACACGCGTCACGAAACCGCGTTCGCTCCGGGCGACTTTCTGCTGGCCTACACCGATGGCGTATTTGAAGCCGCCAATGCCGCGGGCGAAATTTTCGGCGCTGAACGCCTCGGTGAAAATCTCACGCAAAGCCGCGGGCTCGGAGGCAGTGAAGTCACCGACCGTCTCGTTCAGGCCGTAGAAATTTATTCCGGGCGCCGGGATTTCGATGACGATGTTTGTATCGTCACCATCGAATCGACCGGCACGACGTGCACGATTCAGCCGGCGAATTACGAAATCTAGAGCGGTTAAAGTTTTTCCGTGCCCGTTTAGTGTAGCGGCAGGCGTCCCTGCCTGCCG
>CAIXKG010000014.1 GCA_903919985.1 uncultured Opitutia bacterium
CCCCCCTCCAGCACCATGTCGGGTGCAAAGCGGCGCAGGCCGAGCGCACGGGCGGTGCGCGCCGGAATGGCGTTGTCGAGCGACCAGCGCGGATATTTTTCGCCCCACGCGTTGAACTTCCAGTCGGTCACGGCGACCTCGCCGGTGCGCGTATGCTT
The DNA here is from genome assembly GCA_903919985.1 of uncultured Opitutia bacterium. GTDB lineage: Bacteria > Verrucomicrobiota > Verrucomicrobiia > Opitutales > Opitutaceae > Tous-C4FEB. The sequence continues at coordinate 159 of CAIXKG010000014.1, forward strand.
GATGAAAATGGGGCCATGGTCGCGGCACCACGCGTCGTCGGTTGGATGCGGAAAGAGCGTGACGCGGGAGAGGTCGGCCTTAGCGCGGTTGAGCGCGGCCCAGATCCGCGCGTGCGACGGACGGGCAGCGTTGATGCGAACCTCCTGAAAACACGAAATGATTGCGGCAATCTCGGCGAACTTCGCGGGAATCGGGCGAAATCCGCCGGGCCAGGTTGCGCGGCGGTGCGGCCACGAAAGCCATACTGCGGCCTGCGGCTCCCACTCGGCGGGCAAGCGAAAGCCGGGCGGAACGGAAGCTCCGATTTTGGATTTTGTAATTTCGATTTTGGGTTGCACGGGGCGCAGGTGGCAAAGGCGCAAGGAATTCTAATCGCGAAAACGCTTTGTCAGATCGCTGTAGGCGTCAATACGGCGGTCGCGCAGAAACGGCCAGTGCGTGCGGGTGTCGTCCACTTGGGCAAGATCCAGCGTCGCGAGGAGCACTTCATCCTTAGCTGCGCTCGCCTTGGCGAGAACTTCACCGCTCGTGCCCGCCACAAAGCTCTGCCCCCAAAACTCCAGCCCGTCGCCACCGGCCGGACGCTCGCGGCCGACGCGGTTGACAGCGGCGACGAAACAGCCGTTGGCGACCGCATGGCTGCGTTGAATGGTTTCCCATGCCGCATGCTGCTTCGAGCCGATTTTCTTCTTTTCACGCGGGTGCCAGCCGATGGCCGTCGGATAAAAAATGATCTCCGCACCCGCCAGCGCGGTGAGCCGAGCGGCTTCGGGGAACCACTGGTCCCAGCAGATGAGCACGCCGAGCTTACCGAACTTTGTCGACCACGCGCGAAAACCGGTGTCGCCGGGTGTAAAATAAAATTTCTCGTAGTAGAGCGGGTCATCAGGGATATGAGACTTGCGATACAAACCGCGCAGGGAGCCGTCGGCGTCGATGATAGCGGCCGTGTTGTGGTAAAGGCCGGGTGCGCGTTGCTCGAAAAGCGACGCGATCACGACAACGCCGTGCTTTTGGGCGAACGACTGAAAGATCTCGGTGGTTGGACCAGGGATTTTTTCGGCGAGAGCGAAGTGCGCATAGTCCTCGCTCTGACAAAAATACGGCGAACGAAACAGCTCCTGCGTACAGATGATGTTCGCACCACGCCGGACTGCGCGCTCCGCAAGCGAAAGCGTCTTCGCCGTATTTGCCGCCGGGTCGGCGGCGCTGGCGTGTTGGAGCAGGGCAATTGTGACTTTGGCCATGACGGAAAGGGCTTAAGCGCAAAGACCCAACGGTGCAAAGGCGCAAAAACAGAGCCGGAGTTTATGCGGGAAACCAAAAACTCAGAAAAAGACCGATCAGAATAAATTCAGAAACCAGAACGCCGGTGGATGCATACCCGGAGTCCGTTTTATGATTTCCTAGCTTCCAGCTTTAACTTCTAC
>CAIXKG010000015.1 GCA_903919985.1 uncultured Opitutia bacterium
ATACGCTCTTCGTGCCCATGCGCCAAAGCGCCAATAGCTACGCCTTTCCGCGCCTCTCGGCGGTCTGCACGATTGTTCCCGCCGGCCTCGGCGGTAATGTCGGTGTCGTCGGCGCCGCGGCTTGCGCCTTCGAGCACGTCGGCTGAAGACTTTCGCCGCTGATGCGCGTCTCTGTCGTTATCCCGGCGTTCAACGAAGAAAAACTCCTGCCGACGACGCTCGCGTCCGTGCAGGCCGCGGCTACGGCTTTCCTTTCCCGTGGGTGGACGTGGGAATGCGTGGTCTGCGACAATAACTCAACCGACGGCACCGCGGCTTGCGCCCGCGCCGCCGGCGCCACCGTCGTCTTCGAGCCAGTTAACCAAATCGGTCGGGCGCGTGACGCCGGTGCACGAGCAGCCTCCGGCGAATGGATGATTTTCATCGATGCTGACTCGACGCCCTCTGCGGCACTCTTCACGGCGATCGCTGATCAGATCACCGCGGGCCGCTCGCTCGGTGGTGGGAGCACGGTCGAACTCGAGCCAGGGACGCCACGATACGCTCGTTTCGTCTGTGGGCTGTGGAATCTATGGAGTCGACTCACGCGCTGGGCGGCCGGGTCGTGTGTCTGGGTCGAGGCCGCCGCGTTCCGCGAGGCTGGAGGCTTCGGCACCGAATACTACGCCGGCGAGGAGGTCTTCTTGAGCCGCCGGCTCAAGGCCATTGCTCGGCGCCGCGGACGGTGTTTCGTCATCTTGGCCAAACACCCCCTACGCACTTCGTCGCGCAAGCTGAAGCTTTACACGCTTACCGAAGGGGCCCGATTTTTCTTCCGCATGCTGTTCACCGCCGGCCGAGCGGCCAAGCGGCCGGAGAACTGCGAAATCTGGTATGACGGTCGGCGTTGACCACTTTCAAAGCCGCTGTTTTTTCCATCTTGGGACCGGGAAGACGGTGATTTTATCGGACGCGACTTCAATCTTATCGCGCGGTCGTAATCCCAAAGCCTCCTCGTCCGTTACGATTTCATAATGTTTTGCGGCGGTGATCCGGTCCGCGATTTCCCAGCAATCCTTGGGGTTGTTCACCCACTTTTCAGGCGGAATTTTGCTCAGGTCGTAAGGCTTGGAATAAGTCCGTAAGCTTTTGCGCGGCCCTTTCGCGTATTCATGGAAATACGACATAGCGAGTTCTCGCACGCTGCGGTAGATGGGATCGCGCCAGCGCAGGCAGACGTAATTGGTCTTCGAAATCGCCCCCCACTTGCCGTTGATACGGAAGGGTGCGATGACGTGATCCATATCTTGATGGGCGCTGAAATCCAGGAGCAGGGGAGGGTGTCCCTGCAACCAAAGGGCGAAGGCCGCAATCATGGCCCCTTCGATGCAATGCGCCGAGCGATGCTTCAAGGCCTGCTCGACGGAGCGGGCGGTATCGCCTTTGGGTTCGAAGTTCTGCGGAAAGCTAACCAAAAAATCTTGGATCGCCCGCGGGGTACTCAATTTGGCCAAGAGTCGTGCCTGGGGCGCGGCCAGCCCGCGTTTTTGGGCAAGTCGAATGCGGGCGACTAACGACATGCTGTGATGATTAGCCTTCGCGGCTGATTCCTCAAGGAGGGAGTGCAGCCGGCCCTTTCGGATTGGCTAACGCCGCCCACTG
>CAIXKG010000016.1 GCA_903919985.1 uncultured Opitutia bacterium
AGCAGCTCAAGAAGGACAAGCGCTACCAGCGCGACGTATACTGAGTGGGAAAGCTGAGCGGCGCCCGCCCGCTACCGGACTCGCGCCGCGGAAATTTTCTACTCGCTACCCGCTACTCGCTACCCGCTACTTTTTCACCCTTATGCTGACGTTTACCAATCGTACTGCTCTTGTCACCGGCGCCGGCCGCGGCATCGGCAAAGCCATCGCCGAGACGCTCGCCAAAAACGGTGTCACCGTCATCTGCGTCTCAAAGTCCGCCGATTCCTGCGGCGCGGTCGCCGCGGCGATTAACGCCAGCGGCGGTAAAGCAAAAGCACTCGCGGTCGACGTCGCAGATAGCACCGCGGTGGCGAAAGCCGCCGAAGACTTGCTCAAGGAATTTCCGTTGATCGACATTCTCGTCAACAACGCCGGCATTACGCGGGACGGTCTCCTCTTCCGCATGAGCGAAACGGATTGGAACGACGTGATCGCGACGAATCTCTCGAGCTGCTTTCATTGGACGAAACACCTGGCCCGTCCGATGACCCGCGCGCGGTGGGGACGCATCGTCAACATCACTTCGGTGAGCGGTGTGATGGGCAACGCCGGTCAGGCCAACTATTCGGCGGCGAAAGCCGGCATGATCGGTCTGACCAAGAGCCTCGCCCGCGAGTTCGCCGGGCGGAATATCACGGTCAACGCCGTCGCTCCGGGCTTCATCAAGACCGACATGACGACGGATTTCGTAAACAATCCGGAAGTTTCCGCCAAAATCTTGGAAGCCGTCCCGCTCAAGCGCTTCGGCGAGGCGGCCGACATCGCCGCCGCCACCGCGTTTCTTTGCTCTGAAGAGGCGGGCTACGTCACCGGGCAAGTTTTTGCCGTTGACGGCGGCATGGCGATGTGAACCCTCCGCTCAACCCAATTTCCTGCTAAAATGGCTGACCAAAAAACCATCGAACAACGCGTCAAAGAGATCATCGTGAACCAGCTCAACGTAAACGAAGAGCAAATCACGCCGACCGCTTCCTTCCTTGACGACCTCGGAGCCGATTCTCTCGACACGGTCGAGCTGATCATGGCCTTTGAGGAGGAGTTCAAAGACGAGATTAAGGGCGAGATCCCTGAGTCCGATGCGGAAAAACTTCAAACCGTCGGTCAGGTTATCGACTACATCAAGTCCAAGGCCGGCGCGGCCTGAGTCGGTTTCTAAATTTTGGCGTTCCGCCTTTTTCCCCTGTGGAAATTTTGGCGGAACGCCTTTTTGTTTTCTGCCTGGATCGCTTTAGTTTCGTTGCAGCATGGAAACCCCTTCCTCTTCTCGCCGGGTGGTCGTCACTGGCCTCGGCGTCGTCACTTCCATCGGCCATTCGGTCGAACCTTTTTGGGCCAGCTTGCTGGCGGGGCGGGGTGGCATTGATCGGGTGACTCATTTCGACCCGTCTGAGTACGCGTCCCAAATTGGGGCCGAGGTGCGCGATTGGGATCCGGCGCAACACATGGACCCGAAGGAAGCGCGGCGCAATGATCGCTACACGCACTTCGGCTACGTCGCGGCGCGGCAGGCCGTAAAGGATGCGGCGTTAGACATGACGCGCGAAGACGGCGACCGCGTTGGCGTGATTATCGGCTCGGGCATTGGCGGGATGCTGACCTTTGAGACCCAGCTAAAGGTTCTCACCGAGCGCGGACCCAGGAAAGTTTCCCCGTTCACGATTCCTTCGCTGATCGGCAACATGTGCTCCGGTTTGGTTGCAATCGATCTCGGCGCACGCGGGCCGAATTTCGGCATCGTATCAGCCTGTGCCACCGGCACGCATGCGATCGGCGAAGCCGCTCACATGATCAGTCGCGGTGACGCCGACGTCATGATCGCGGGCGGCAGCGAGGCCGCGATCACGCCATTTGCCTACGCCAGTTTCTGCTCGATGAAAGCGATGAGCACGCGCAACGACAACCCGCAGAAAGCCTGTCGTCCCTTCGATAAAAATCGCGACGGATTCATCATGGGTGAAGGTGCGGGTGTCTTGGTGCTGGAATCGTATGAGCACGCCCAGGCGCGCGGCGCCCGGATCTATTGCGAGATCGCGGGCTACGCCGCGACGTGCGACGCCTATCATATCACTTCGCCCGATCCGGAGGGCCGCGGACTTTCTCTCGCCATGCGTCGGGCGCTCGACAGTGCACGGGTCCGGCCCGAGCAGGTGGACTACATCAACGCGCACGGCACCTCCACGCCGTACAACGACAAATTCGAAACGCTCGCGATCAAGAAGGTCTTCGGCGAACACGCCCATCGGGTCGCGATCAGTTCGACGAAATCAATGACCGGACATCTGCTCGGCGCCGCGGGCGGGATTGAATCGGTCATCGCGGTGAAGACGATTCAGACCGGCATGATTGCGCCGACGATCAATTTGGAAGAGCCCGATCCGGATTGCGACCTCGACTACGTGCCGAACACGGCCCGCGCGGCGACGGTCCGCACGGTGCTTAGCAACAATCTTGGTTTCGGCGGACAAAACGCCGCGGTCATTTTCAGGGCGTTGTAGAACTTCGGTGGAAAAAGGGCGCGCGATGAAAGCACCGCTTTTTTTCATCGCCCTCGTTTTACTTTCCGCCGGTTGCAGACCGAAACCCGCTGCGGTTGAGCTGGCGTTACCGCCGCCGACCCGACTGGAAATTTGGAACGCGATCCAGCCGCTCGCCATACGATATCAGCTGGAGCCGGCGTTCATTTACGCACTCATCGAAGCCGAATCAAATTTCGATCCGGGGGCCCGCCACGGCGAGGCTCGTGGCCTCCTGCAAATGAAACCTCGGGCTTGGCGCACGGTTTCGACGGCGCCGTATGAGCCAACGGTCTGGGATTGGCGCGCCAATTTGGAGGCGGGGATCGACTACCTCGCCTACTCGCGAAGCTACCTGCACAAAAAAACGACGTTTTCCTATCCGCTCTTACTCGCGGCGTTTCACTACGGTTTGGATTACGTCGAGGATCGGAGTTTTGACCTCGATCGTATTTCAATCCCCCCAAACTCGATTTATCGTCAGCTTTGGGCGGGGAATTTTTCGCCGGTGGCGCCGCCAAATTGAGCCTGCGCAGAAGGAGTTTGATTTCAGAGGCGGGGTGCCTTCACCCCGCTTAAACCGGCGCTCGATCAACCCCGTCAACCGGGGTGAAGGCACCGCGCCTAGATTTCGATGCGAGATCAGGGCTTCGCAGCTGGATCGACCGACACGAAAAACCCGCGGCGTTTCGGCCGCGGGTAAAGTGCTACGAGGAGAGGGCCGTAAGCTTAAGCCTTCTGCACGAGGCCAGCCTTGATGGCTTTGACCGATACTAACATGCGTTTCGTGCCGCCGTTGGCGAGTTTGACGCGGATGCGCTGGAGGTTCGGCCGAAACTTGCGCTTCGTGATGCTGGTCACGTGTGTGCCGATGCCGCCGCTCTTCTTCGACTGCCCCTTGCGATTGATGATGCTGCCCTTGACGGGGCGTTTACCGGTGATTGCACAGATTCTGGCCATGGTGGTTTCGGATTGGTTAAAGGGTTAAAAATAAAGGAGCGGCCTCCGGGTGAGGCAAGGGGATTCTTAAATTTCCGCTTCGTGGCCTCATACTCCGCGTGTCGCGTGCAAAACCTGAAATTTCTGCCCGAGGTTCGCGGGATGCAGCAGTTGGAGCAGGGAAAGTTTTTTCCGGCTGAACTGCGCCGCCTCGGCCGCGGTCGTTGCCGCGATGAAGGCGCCCGCGTGTTTCACCAAAAATGCTTCCTGCGATTCGAGACTAGGCGCGGAGAATCCGTGGGCGACGAGTCTTGCCGCCAGCCAGTCCCAGCACACGTGGCAGGTAAGATCCTGCGCGCCGGGACGGGCGAGGAGATCGTTCGACTGCGTGTGTTGAAAATAGGCGCGAGCCGTGCCGGCCGGGGTGGCCTCGATGAGTTCATGCCACGATTTCCCGTAGTCGCAGGCGATGAACAGCCCAGTCCAAGCTGGCTTGGCCAGTTCGTCGAGTAATGTGGCGGCCGCGAAGGGGGCATCGATCACGTAGCCTTCCGGCGCTGTCGTTGGAAAATTATCGGGCACTGTGGTGCTTATTTCGATTTCGACTAGCTCATCGGTGCGGAGGGCGACCCCGAGTTCGCGCCAGCCACCGCGGCGAAAGACGAAGCGCTGAAACGGCTGGGCGTCGAAGAGCTCATTGGAGAAAACAACGCAGCGTCCGTCGAGGTGCAGGGTTTCACCGATCCGCTGGGTCCGCACAGAGCCGAAGGGATGATCGACGCCGGCGAGGATCCCTTCGGCCGATTCGGCTCCGACCTCGACAAAGGTGAACGTCCGCGGATCGTGATCACCCAGCAATTTTACGGCTGCCGCCGTCACGAGTTGGCCGAAGAGTGGGCCGGAGGTGCTGGCCGTGAAGAAATCGGTGCCGGGTCCAAAACCGACGCGGGGGTGCGGACGGCGATAGTAGCCGAGTTGAGGGTCGTAGAGCGCCAGTTCAATGAACCGGGCAAAACTCATTTGTCCGGTTGGTCCGGCGGTGGCGCGGAAAAGCGCGATAAAATCTCCGGACCCAACGGCGGAGGCGGAATCGGATGAACACATTTACAAAACGAAGCGGATGCCCACTGTCGTACGCATGTTCAAACGGATTCTTACGCTCGCCACCGGTGTGGCCCTTGGGCTGGGCCTGGCGTTCGCCGGCCTGCGAGCGGTGTCAGCTTGGCGTCTGTTTCCAAATCGCGAACTCGAACGCGCGTCGAACCGCGTGCACGAAGTACTGGAATTGGTGCATGAAAACTACGTCGAGCCGAAGTCCGCCGATTACGATGAACTCGCGAAGCTGGCGCTCTACGGCATGGTGGAGTCGCTCGATCCGCACTCTGAGTTTATGGAAGCGAAGGATAATCGCGACTTCGAGGAAGAGCTCAGCGGCGAGTTTGGCGGCATCGGTGTGCAGGTGGAAACCCGGGGCGAGAAAGTGGTCGTGATTTCGCCGATGCCAGGATCGCCCAGCGAACGCGCGGGTATATTGCGCGGCGATGAATTTGAAAGTATCGACGGCAAGCCGGTCGAGAAAGCCTCCGCCATGAACGACGTCGTGAGCCGCCTGCGTGGCGCGCCCAAATCAAAGGTGGCCATCGGACTCTACCGGCCCGCGACGCAGAAAAATATCGACGTTATGCTCGTGCGGGAGCTCATCAAAGTCGCAAGCGTGCGGGATCCCCATCGGGTGGCGGATGGCGTCGGCTATATCGAACTCACGGAATTTTCCGAGCATACCGGCGAACAATTTCGCGCCGCGCTCGACGGCCTGTTGCAGCAAGGGATCGACAGTCTGATCATCGACCTGCGCAACAATCCCGGCGGCTTGCTCGACGCGGCGGTGGAGGTCGCGGAGATTTTTTTCAAGAAAGGCGAGCTGATCGTCTACACGCAGGGCCGCAAACCGGGAGATCGTGACGACTACCGCTCGGAAATTCAGGGCCCGCCGCTCGATCTGCCCATCGCGGTGCTGATCAACGGCGGTAGCGCCAGTGCGGCGGAGGTGGTGACGGGGGCGTTCAAAGATACCGGTCGGGCCGTAGTCGTGGGCGAGCGCTCGTTTGGCAAGGGATCGGTCCAGTCCATTTTCAAACTCAAGAACGGTGACGGCCTCCGGCTCACGACCGCGCGCTATTTCACGCCGAGCGGGGTGAGCATTCACGAGAAGGGTATCGGCCCAAACGTCGAGGTGGTGATGACAGCCGACGAGGACAATAAACTCGACCTGCAGCGTTCGAGGTCGGAGCTAACCGCCCCCAAACAATTTAAAGACCGCTTTGGTTTTGAGCCGGTGCAGGATAGACAGCTCCAGGCCGCGATCGACGTGCTGCGTGGGGTGAATTTGCTGGAAACGCGGGCGGCTAACAGTCGCCCGATCCGATGATGCGCGTGCGAGACGACGACGATAATTCTGCAGAGACGAGCGGAAGCGTAAATGTAGGCGCATGATTCTCGGCTTAGAAAGTTCCTGTGATGAGACCGCGGTCGCGTTATTTGATCCGGCGCGCGGGCTGGTGGGCGAATGGATCCATAGCCAGATCGCTTTACATGAGCGACACGGTGGCGTGGTGCCGGACCTGGCGACGCGCGAGCATCTGCGGCATTTTGGGCCGTTGTTGGATCGAGCGGGCCGCGAAAATAATTTCCGGGACGTAACTCAGATCGCGGTGACAAACGGACCGGGCTTGGCCGCCTGTCTCGCCATTGGGGTCGCGACGGCGAAAGCCCTGGCGCTGGCGCTGCGCGTTCCGGTCGCGGGGGTGAATCATCTCCGGGCGCACGCCTGGTCCCCCTTCATCGGATTGCATGAGGAAGCTCCAACGGTGTTTGCCGCGAAGGTGGCGGAGATTTTACCGCACCTCGGATTGATCGTATCGGGAGGAAACACGCTGCTGTTCGCGATTGATCGGCAGCGGCGGATTACGGTCTTGTCCTCGACGCGTGATGACGCGGCGGGCGAGGCGCTGGACAAAGGCGCGAAACTGCTCGGGCTCGGATATCCCGGCGGGCCACTGATCGAGAAAATGGCCGTCGCCGGCCGGGCCTCCGCTTTTGATTTTCCCCGTGGGATCGGCCGGCGTGATGAACTTGATTTCAGTTTCTCGGGTTTGAAAACCAGCCTGCGTTACCTGCTGGAAAAAATGTCGCCAGACGAAGTACGGGTGCGGCTGCCCGATCTTTGCGCGAGCTATCAACAGGCGGTGGTGGACGCGCTCGCGCTCAAGACGCGTGCGGCCTTGCGGCTGGATGACGGTGCATTTCGCAGTCTCGGGCTTTCCGGCGGCGTGGCGAACAACCGGGTGCTGCGGAGCGCGCTCGAAGGCGAGGCGACGCGGGCAAGAATCCCGTTTTTCGCCGCGCAGCCAAAACACACCGGAGATAACGCCGGGATGATTGCATTCGCGGCGTGGGCTGATGAAGCCAGCGCGGATCGGGCGGAGGGGCTCGGACTCACGGTAGAGCCGAGTGCGGCGCTGGCCCTGGCCTAGCGCAGCTGTCGCGGCGTCTAAAAGGATAGGGAGCGGTCATCCTTGATGCGCCCTTTCAGCTCCGCTCCCTTTTTCAGCCGAGCCGCGTCGGCGGCTTAAAGCTAAACCACCCCGACTTCGGCCACAGATTTTTGCGATGCCCTACCAGAGCCCGGAACGACTTACTTGTAGTCGCGGCGCAGGTTGCTCGGAAGGATGCTGAGTTCCTCTCGATATTTAGCGACCGTCCGCCGTGCGATGGTGATGCCCTTGGCTTGGAGCTTGGTCACAAGCTCTTGGTCGCTAAGCGGCGACGCTTTTTCTTCTCCGGCGACGAGGTCCGCGATCATTTCTTTTACACTGGTGTTGGAGACCGAGGCGCCGGCCTCGGACTGATAACCCGGGGTGAAGAAATATTTAAAATCGAAAACACCGTGCGGCGTCTTCAGATACTTGTTCGCGATCGCCCGGCTGACGGTGGTTTCGTGGACGCCGACGACGTCGGCGATTTGGGTCATTGTGAGCGGTTTTAGCTCGGAAACGCCGTTTTCGAAAAACGCCAGCTGCGCCTTGATGATCTCGCGGGTGATGCGCTCGATGGTGCGCTGGCGCTGTTCGATTGAATCAATGAGGAATTTCCCGGCGCGAATCCGTTCACGCAGATAATCTCGTTCCTGCTTCGAGAGGGTGCCCTTGGCGATGAGATCGCGGTAGGTACTGGAGATACGGAGACGCGGGATGTAATCGTCATTCAGCGAAATCTTCCACTCCGTGCCGTCTTTTTCGACGGTTACGTCGGCGACCACGATGCGGTTGTTATCCTCGGCAAAGCGGCGGCCCGGCGCCGGATCTAGTTTCCCGATTTCCTCGATGGCGGCCTGCACGTCGTCTGGCGCGGCCGCGAGTTTGCGCGCGAGTTCGGGAATGCGCCGGCGTGACAAGAGATCGAAGTGATCTCGGATCATGCGTGCGCCGAGCGAGTCGCTTCGGCCGTTGGCCGAGAGTTGGGACAGCAGACATTCGGACAGAGTCTGCGCGCCGATGCCGGGTGGATCGAACGCTTTCAGGAGAGAGAGAGCGTGTTTGACCGACTCAAGGGAAATGCCGGTTTGAAGGGCGACGTCGGACGGGCTCTGCGTAAGGAAGCCGCGATCATTCAAGCTGCCGACGAGATGCCGGAGCGCGCTGAGGGTGGGCGCGTCGAGATCGTCCATCTCGGCCTGCTGCATCAGATGTTCCTGCAGCGATGTCACGCTCACAAGCGAATCGAAGAAATGCTGGCGACGCTCGGCATCTTCCGAGGTGTAAGGCTGCGCTCCGCCGGCGCTCGCCATATGGTCACGCCAGTCTTCGTCGATTTTCCCGAGAATCTCGAACTCCTTCGTGAAATCGAGTTCATCGCCCTTGACCTCGCTGTTGTCGGTGGGGGCAGGAGAGGCGGAATCGCCCTCGGGCTCGCCGGAGAGATCCTCCGTCTCCGCTGGCTTATCCAGGCTCATGCCGTCCATCGGCATTTCTTCCAAGGTGGGGTTAGCTTGCAGCTCTTCCTGTATGACTGAGCGCAAATCAAGCGCCGCCACCTGCAGGATCTTGAGTGATTGCCTGAGTTGGGGGGCGAGGATGAGCGACTGACTTTGTCGCTGCCGCAGATCTTGGCTAAATCCGGGCCCGCTCATAAGCTGGATGAAAATACGAAGCCTTCATCTCAGATTTGGGTGCTCAAGAAGGGCGCAGGAACAACGGGGTCACGCACTCCAAAGATTTCCTTGAGATAGACACCGAGCTTTTCGTTGGTCGGTCCGTAACGGTCGCTGTAGTGGTACATTTCCAAATCGGTCAATACGTCGAGGGAGGACTGGTAGCGTTGGTCGCGATCCCGCTGCAGGCAGCGCTGGATGATGGTTTCTAGGGCCAGCTCGATATCCGCGCGCAGCGTGGCGAACTTTGGTATCGGCATCGATAGAATGTTGCGGCGCGACTGGGCGCGGTCGACGGAGCGGAAAAGATTCCGGCCCAATTGAATTTCGGTGAGGACGATACCGAGGTGGAAAATATCAGCGCGGGCATCGGTGACCTCGTAACTGGCCTGCTCGGGGGAAAGGTATTCGTCTTTGCCGCCGATCACCGTAAAGCGGGCTTCGTCGATGAAGTTGTTTTTAAACTCCGCGATCGCAGAATACACCTCGCGGATAAGCTTCACCGCCAGGACTTTTCGGAAATTTCCGGCGCCTAGTTGGACGGCCTCATAAACAAGGCCCATCCCGCCTTCCGCAATCTTGCGGGTCATCTTGTATTGGAGCTCGTTGAAGATGTGCTGGAGGGATCCCACGAAGCGAGAAAGGGCGCGGCCTCAACCACTGGCAAGAGTGCAAATCGAAAACAGGCCCGGAAATTGCTGCAGGTATTTTGTTGCCACCCGATTCGCTGCGAATCAGCGCGC
>CAIXKG010000017.1 GCA_903919985.1 uncultured Opitutia bacterium
CCGCCGTGCTCGCCGACGGCGCCTGGCTCCGCCACGCCGCTCACGCCAACGCTGCCGCTCAAACTCTCGCCGCCGCCCTGCGTCCGTTACCCGGGGTCACTCTCGCGCTCGAACCCGAGGCCAACGCCGTGTTCGTCAATCTTCCACCCGCCGCCTCCGCCGCGATGCGGGCTCGCGGCTGGCATTTTTATCCGTTCATCGGCGAGCACGGCTACCGGCTCATGTGCTCGTGGTCCACCCGCTCGGAAGATATCACGCGTTTTATTGCCGATCTAAAATCTGCGCTAAACGGCAAGGTTTGAGCTACAGGCCTGGTACCAACAAACCACTGGACCGACGCCGGCTCATCGGGCCGGCGTCGTTTATCCGTCATTTCCGGCCTGAGCTTAACGCATGTTTCTCCGCATCTCCCATCTTTCCCGCTACGAATATTCCAAATCAGTCGGATTCGATGCCCACGCCCTCTACCTTCGGCCGCGCGAGACGACCCGCCAGCGTCTGCACAATTTTGCGCTGACCATTTCGCCCACCGCCCGCGTGGTCGCCACGAGCGACATGCAGGAAAACCCGCTCGACTGGGCTTATTTCCCAATCGAAACCCGCGCCTCGGTGCTGGAGTTCCGCACCGAGTTCATGGTCGAGACGCTCGATGCAAATCCCTTCGATTTTCTGCTCAAGCCCACCGCGCTCACATTTCCGTTCACCTACGACTTCGCGGAAAAATTCGTCCTCGCGCCCTGCCTCAGCGCCCCGCTCGATCCCGCTCCGCTTCAGGCTTGGCTCGCGCAACATCTCCCCCATCCGCCCACGGAGACCGTTTCCTTTGTCACCGAACTCAACGCCGCGGTGAATCGCAGCCTGACTTACAATCGGCGCGACGTTCCCGGCATCCAGTCGTCCACCGACACGCTGAGCCTCGGTTCCGGTTCCTGCCGCGACTACGCCGTACTCTTCATTGAACTCTGCCGCCTCGTCGGCCTCGCCGCCCGCTTCGTCAGCGGCTACCTGTACGAGCCACCGTTCGCCAACGGCTCCCCCTCGGCATCCCCGGCGATGCACGCTTGGGCTGAAGTCTATCTTCCGGGCGCAGGCTGGCGCGGACTCGACCCCACGCATGCGGTGCTCTGCGACGACGCCTTTGTTCCCGTCGCTCACGCCGCCCTCGCCGAAACGGTTAATCCCATCCAAGGCGCTTTCTACGGCGCCAGCCCCGTCACCTCCAGCCTGCACCACGAACTCACGGTCCAAAAACTCTGAACCGCCCGCCGCGCTCTCCATCGCCTTCACGTGACGCTTTCCTCCTTTATTCCGTAAATCAATCGCTCCGCTTCGACCTACTGGCCTGATGTCACACGCCCCTTACGCCACCTCCGTCTGGCAAGATATCCACACCTGCGGCGAGGCCGTAGAAGCATCGCTCAAGCGCAGCGGCATCGCCCTCACCATGGGCGGCGAGCCCACCTTCGTTCCGGTGATTCCCGACGGCGCCGAATGGCAGACCGCCGCGCTCGGCCCGACCAAACTCGCCTACGCGCGACAGCTCGCCCACGCGCTCATTCGCACCGCCGTTCCCGGCTCCGTCATTCTGGAAACCTCCGGCAAACATTATCCCGGCGAACCGCTTCCTCGGTGGGCCTTGCTTGTGCAGCATCGCGCCGACGGCCATCCGCTCTGGCACAACCTTTCGCTGCTCGCTGCCGACACCAGCCCCGGGCACCACACGCTCGCTCAGGTGAAAAAATTTCTCACCGCACTCGCGAGCGCCCTCGGCGTCGACGCGGGCGACGCCCAGCCGGTGGCCGAGACCGATGCACCTGAAACCGCGGTCGGGTATGCTCTGCCGCTCGATCATCCATCCGGCGCTTGGATTACCGACAACTGGACGCACGTGTTCGGCGGAAAACCGCTGGCTCTTTTCCCCGGTGAAAGTCCCGTGGGCCTTCGCCTCCCGCTCGGTCAACTGGCCGAAAAAAATCTCCGCCGCGCCCTCACCGTCGAAATTCGCGACGGGACACTCACCGTATTCATTCCCCCGCTCCTGCTCGCATCCTACGTCGAGCTGATCGGAAAAATCGAAGCCGCACTCGTTGCAACCAAACTCTCCGGGGTCGTCCTCGCCGGCTACGTGCCGCCGCCCGACGCCGCGTTGCCCACGATCGGGCTCGCGAGCGACCCGGGCGTGCTGGAGATCAATCTCGCGCCGTGCGCCACGTGGACCGACTACGACCGACAACTCACGCACCTCTTCCGAGCCGCTGCGTCCATCGGCCTCTGCGCGCGCAAACTCCAGCACAACGGCCGCGAGGTCGGCACGGGCGGCGGCGCTCATCTGGTTTTCGGTGCACCCCCCGGACTCTACTCGCCGTTCTTCGCGTTCCCCGCGCTCCTGCCCTCAGTAATCCGTTATTTTCAACGGCACCCGTCGCTCAGCTACGCTTTCACCGGCGCTTACATGGGGCCCAGTTCGCAGGCGCCGCGCATCGACGAGTCGACCTACGAGGCGCTCTACGAATTGGAAATCGCCTGCGCCGCCGCCGAGACCCTCGGCTCGCCGCAGAACCTCGCACTCTACGATCTGCTGTTCCGCGATCTGCTCATGGATCGCAGCGGCAACACCCATCGCGCTGAGATCAGCGTCGACAAACTATGGAATCCCTTTTCGCCGAACGGCCGCCTCGGGCTCGTGGAGTTTCGCGCGTTCGAAACGCATCCGGACTGCGCCGTGCAATCGATCACCGCGCTGTTCGTTCGCGCCATCCTCGCCCGCCTCTGCGCCGCACCGCTCTCCGCGCCGTTCATCCGCTGGGCCGGCGAGCTGCATGATCGCTTCTTCCTGCCGGCATTCGTGTGGCAGGACTTGGTCGCGATTTGCGACGACCTCAAAGCTCACGGCATCGTCTTCGATCCTGAGTGGCTGCGCCCACCTTGGGAATTCCGCTTCCCCACGGTCGGAAGCCTTGCCGTCGAACCCAAATCTCACGACCCAAAATCCAAAAGCGAAAAATTCTTCGTCGAGTTTCGCCAAGCCCTGGAAGCTTGGCCGCTCCTCGGTGAATCGCCCAACGCCGGCACCGTCGCCCGCACGGTCGACGCCAGCTTAGACCGACTCGAAGCCCGCGTCGCCGATGCCCAGGTCCTCGAGCACGGTCTCCTCCTCGTCAACGGTCTACCCTGCGAATTCCGCGCCTCCACCGATGGCGGCGCGGCGTGCGGAATTCGCTACCGCGCGTTCTACCTCACGCCATCGCTCCAGCCGCACGTGCCCATCCATGCACCGCTGCTCATCGAATGGGTCGACCGCAAAACATTGACCGTGCTCGCCGCCGCTCGCTGGCACGTTTGGAACCCGGGCAACACCGACTATACCACGCGTCCAGGGACTGACGCCGAGGCCGCCACGCGCCGCGCCGAGCGCTGGGAGCGGTGGGAAAAGAACGTCGGCCAGTCGCGTTTCATTCCGAAAATCGATTTCCCACCCGAAGGCCGCCACACCCTCGACCTCCGCCGCTACCCCGCGCAATCGCGCTGAAGTCCGGGTCTGCGCACGCGGCGCTCGGGCTCGAGATTCGCCGCGTGCACTTCGATTTTGCGCCCAAAAATTACCGCGCCGGACTCGCCCGCCTCGAAAACGATCCGCATCGAGCGAGCTTGGCGACTTGAGCTTTGGCCGGACGCGTTTCGCCGCCGACAACACGTCACCTATTAAGTGACATTCCCTCTGAAAAACAGCCGCCGTCGGTCGAAATGTTTTACTCGCCGAAGGGAGTTTGCGCGCAGGATTCAGAATTGAAATCACCGGCCGTGACGCGCCGGGATGGTTGCGGAGAAAGTTGTGCCGATTCCAAAAGAGAAGCCGATTCGCTCGCGACGTTTCAGCTCAGCCCGATGCTGCTCACCAGCGAGACGGCCACCATCCAGCCACGGTGGCGGACGCAAAATGCCGCTTCGCCTCCAGCATCGACGGACAATCGTTCACGCCGTTCGGAACCGAGCTGCACGCGACCGTGGGGCGCTGGGTCGGCGCAAAAGTCGGCGTCTTCGCCGCTTCAACCATGGCCGGCAAAGCGTCAGCCGGCCATGCGGATTTTGATTGGTTCCGGGTTGCGCCGGTGATTCCGTGAGCTCCCTTTCCACTATGAAAACCTGTCGTCTTGCCGGCCTGGTGCTGGCCTTTGTTGCCACGGTCACGGCCCTTCGTTCCGCTGACAAAGCCACCATCACCGTCACCCACGATCTCGCCATCGCCCGTCCGTCGGAGACGATCACCGTCCCGTGGAGCAAGGTGAACGAGGTTCTTCCCGGCGTGCAGCTCCAGCACATCGCCGTGAAAGATGCCTCGGGTCGCGTGCTGCCTTACCAAGTAACCAACGTCGACCCAGAAGCAAAAGACCCCCAGGGCAAGGGCATCGCTTACGGCGATTTAATTTTCCAGCACGACTTCGCGGCGGGCGAAAAATCCGCGACGTTCACCGTCGAATTGATCACCGAGGTCGCGCCCGTTTTCCCGTCCAAGGTCTTCGCGCGTTTTGTGCCCGAGCGCCTCGATGATTTCGCATGGGAAAACGACAAGCTCGCCCACCGCACCTACGGCCCCGCCCTGGCCGCCCCCGACGAGCCGAAGCGCGGCAAGGAAGTCCTCGTGACCAGCGGCCTCGATATTTGGAGCAAACGCGTGGCTTATCCCGTCGTCGATCGCTGGTACAACAAGGGCCACGATCACTACCACAAGGACGAGGGCGAAGGCATGGACATGTACCAAGTCGGCACCTCGCGCGGTTGCGGCGGCACCGGCGTCTGGGATGGCCAGAAACTCTACGTCGGGCGCAACTACAAAACCTGGAACGTGATCGCGAACGGCCCGATCCGCGCGATCTTCGAGTTAACATACGACGCCTGGGACGCCGCTGGCACCAAGGTCTCCGAGGTGAAGCGTTTCACGGTCGATGCCGGACACAATTTGGATCGAATCGAGAGCACGTTCACCTTCGAGGGCGGCAAGGAGATTCTCGTCGCCATCGGCCTCAACAAGGACAGCGCCGACCGCGGCCAGAGCGACAAAATTGACGTCACAAAAAATCAAGCCGACGGCTGGTTTACCCAGTGGGAAACGCAAAAAACCAACGGTTCCATCGGCGAAGGTATCGTCGTACCCAGCGCGCTGCAGGGCTTCGCCGAGGACAAAGTAAATCAACTGATCCTCGCTACCGTCACGTCCGGCAAAGCCCTGACGTACTATGTCGGCGGCGGCTGGTCAAAAGCCGGCGAGTTCACCACCAAGGAACAGTGGAACACCTACGTTGCCACGATGGCGTCGCGCGCGAAATCGCCCGTCAAAGTCAGCATTAAATAAGTCGACTCTGGTCCGTCCGAACGAGGGTACGTATTCCCGTAACATCACATGAAACTTCATTATTTTCCGACGCCTGCCGCCACCAACACGCTTTCGACTGCCGATCTGCGCGAAACATTTCTCATCGGCGGACTTTTCCAGCCGGGCGCCGTCGTGGCGCATTACACGGATCTCGATCGTATGATTTGCGGCGCCGCGGTACCGACGACCGCGCCGCTCGGACTGCCAGCTGACAAGGAACTCGGCACGAGCTTCTTCCTCGAGCGCCGCGAAATCGGCATTCTCAATCTCGGCGCCGCCGGCACCGTGAAAGTGGGAGGCACCAGTTACACGCTCGCCTCGCTCGACTGTCTTTACATCGGCCTCGGCGAGAAAGACGTGACCTTCGAAAACGGCCCGAGCGGCCAGGCGCAGTTTTATTTCGTAAGCACGCCGGCCCACGCGAAACATCCTACGGCGCTCGCACGTCGCGCGGATGTGACGGCCACACCGATCGGCGATGTAACCAAGGCCAACCGGCGCACGATTCTGAAGTACATTCACCTCGACGGCATCAAGAGCTGCCAGCTGGTGCTCGGCTTCACGGAATTCGAGCCGGGTAGCATTTGGAACACAATGCCGCCACACACCCACAGCCGGCGCACAGAAATTTACCTCTACTTCGATCTCGGCGAAAACATCGCGATGCACTTTATGGGCGAGCCGCAAGCTACGCGTCATCTCGTCGTGCGCGACCGCGAAGCCGTGCTCTCGCCCGCGTGGTCCGTTCACTGCGGCGTTGGCACCGGAGCGTATCGTTTCGTCTGGGCGATGGGTGGCGACAATCAGGTGTTCGCCGACATGGACCCGGCGCCCATCGCGACGCTGAAATAAATTCAGCGTCCCACCGGCCCAGTCATCACCGCAGGGCCCAAACGCGCGCGCCCATACCCATTTTCATGCCCTCATTTCTCGAACAAAAATTCGGCCTCCGCGGCAAAGTCGCGCTCGTCACGGGTTCCTCCCAGGGCCTCGGCAAAGCTATGGCTCGCGCACTCGCTCAGGCCGGGGCCGACGTCATCGTCAACGGCCGCGATCCCGCCAAGCTCGCGCCGGTCGTCGCTGAACTCTCCGCGCTCGGCGTCAAAGCCACCGCCATCGCCGCCGATCTGGGCCAGCGCGCCGATGTGCAGCGCTTGATCGACCAAGCGATCGCCTGGCAGGGCCATCTCGACATTCTCGTCAACAACGCCGGCATCATCCGACGCACGCCGGCGGCGGATCACACCGACGCCGATTGGGACGCGGTGATCGACGTCAACTTGAACGGCGTGTTCACCGCCTGCCGCGCCGCCGGCCAGCACATGATCGCGCGCGGTTCGGGCAAAATCATCAACATTGCCTCGTTACTTACGTTTTTCGGCGGCATCACGGTACCCGGTTACGCCGCGAGCAAAGGCGCGGTCGGCCAGCTCACGAAAGCGCTGTCGAATGAATGGGCGAGCAAGGGCATCAACGTGAACGCCATCGCGCCGGGCTACATGCGCACCGACAACACAGCCGCCCTGCAGGCTGACGCCGTGCGCTCAAAAGAAATCCTCAGTCGCATTCCCGCGGCCCGTTGGGGCGAACCTGCCGACCTGGAAGGCGCGATTGTGTTTCTCGCCTCTGCGGCGAGCGATTATCTCAGCGGCCACGTGATGGCCGTGGATGGCGGTTGGTGCGGACGATAACAAAATAGCACGGGCTGCAGCACCGCGCTACGCACTCATTGGTGCTCCCGGTAATCCGTTTTTCCCCCGTCCTTCGGCACATAGTGATACGTCCGCAGCTTGATCTGAATATCGATCGCTGGATTTTTAAGCAGACGGATCATCTCCGAGCCGGCCAGTAGCGTCGGACCATACCCGTGCAACGCATCGACGCTCGCCGGTCGTTCGTAATAATAAATCGGGTCGCTCGCAAACGTGGTGCCGACGCAAGTGCCCTCGACCTGGCCTTTCGGATTCACGCGGGTGACCAGGCCCGTCCAGCCTGCCTGCGCGATTGAGCCGTAGGTGGTCGGACTGATCCATCCCTCGTTAATCGCGTGCGCATAGCCGTACACGAACATCGCGCTCGCCGAGGTTTCCAGGTACGAATCGTTGCGATCGAGCAACTGGTGCCAGAGGCCGCGGCCGGATTGAAACTGCGCGACGCCGCGCAAGACAGCGCGCAGTTGAGCCAGAACTTTTTCATAACCCGGGTGATTCTTAGGCAGCACGTCGAGCAAGTCGCACATGGCGAGCACCGGCCAGCCGCTGGCGCGTCCCCAGTAAAATTGCGGAGCGTCGGGGTTGTTTGCGTTGTAGCCATGAGCGAAAATATTCAGGCGCGGGTTAAACAAATACCCCGACATCTGGAGAACGTTCTTCACCGCGTCGTCGAACCAGGCGCGCTCGCCAGTCATGCGTCCCATCTCCGCCAGTGCGGGCACGCTCATGTAGAAATCATCCGACCAGAGCGATTGAGCCTGCGGACGCTGCCGGGCGAGCGTACCGTCGGAAAAGCGAAACTGTTTTTTCGCGATGTAGTCGCTCCACCGTTGAATCACCGGCAGCAAATCCGGCCCGACTTTCCCAAGACGCGCACGAATCAGCGCCGCGTCCATCGACCCGCTATCGTCGAGCGCGCGCGGGTCTAGCAACCGCGCAAAACTGTTGGCCCGCTCGAGGTGAAATTTTTCCTCCTGAGCGCGAAAATACGGCGTGCGTTCCGCCAGGAAACGCATGTGTCGCTCCGTGAATGCGACAAAGCGGGCATCCCCAGTGATCGCGGCGGCCTTGAGCATCCCGGCGTGCACCACGCCCATCTCGTAGGCGAGTGCACTGAAGTTCGCCGATCCGGCGTCAGCGACGGCCGTTTCGACCGGCACCGCGAAATCCGTGATCGCGCGGCCGGTCTTGCGGTCGATCACCCGGGTGGGCGCGGCTGTGTCCAAATACCCCCGCACGCGGTTTAGCACCTCCGTGATTTCGGCCACTGTCGGCAATTGATATGGGACCGGATAGGTGGGCTCGCCGGCATCGTCCACCTGCTTGTTGTCGCGATTCCGATACGGCCCATCTCCCCACGCGGAAGTTGCGAACCAAGCGGCCAAAACCATCGATCGGAGAAAAAAACGGCGGAGAGGAAGGGGCGTCTGCACAGTTCAACCGTTGAGTGGCAGCGCGCCCCCGAGCGCAATCCGAAAGACACGTGTCCGCCATTCGTCCCATTCGCTATCGGACAGCCGCGTGGCCGACCGCTGAACCTGCATATTTCGGCGCGACACCCCGAATTCAAATCATGCACGAATTCGTGCCGCGCTGACACTTACCAGCCCTCGCCACTAAGCCATCGACTTATACAGAAAATCGGTCTGTCTTATTAAAAAGGATTCTGACGTCAAACTGCCACGCTTTCCCCGCCGTGGTCCTTTTTTGCCCCTCACTGCTGCTACCATGAAAACCCTGCGCTTAATTTCCTCCTCGGCTGCGTTTGCCCTGATTGGCGCGCTCACGCTTTCTCCCTCCCACGCGGCCAGCCAGTACGATCAGCGGCTCGCGAATCTTTCCACGCGCGGACAGGTGGGCACCGGCGTCAACATCATGATCACGGGCTTCGTCGTAAATGACGGAGCGCCGAAAAAAATTCTGATTCGGGCCGTCGGCCAGCGCCTCGCCGCCGCGCCCTTCAATCTCACGGGGACCTTGGCCAATCCCACGCTCAGCCTTTTCAACAGCAACAATCAACTGGTACTGCAGAGCGACAACTGGGACACGACCGATACGGCGCTGGCGGCCGCCACTACCGCCGTCGGGGCGTTCGCGATTTCGGGCAACGACTCCGCCTTGGTCGCGACGCTATCGCCCGGGGCATACACGGCCCAGGTCAGCGGCGTAAACAATACCGTCGGCGTCGGCCTCCTCGAAGTCTACGACATCAGCGGCTCGGCCCGCCTGTTGAATCTCTCCACGCGCGCGGTGATCAATCCGGGCGGTCCCAGCGTTGCCGGCGGCGTACTTATTTCCGGACTCGTCATTGCGACCGGAGGCGGTCCGCGCCACTTACTTATCCGCGCTGCCGGACCAGCCTTGACCGCGTTCGGCGTGCCGAACGCCATCAACGATCCGGTATTCTCGATTTATAGCGGCACTACGATCATCGCCAATGGCTCCAGCCGGGACTGGGACCTTGCCAATACCGGGGGCGTAATCACGGCCGCCACCACGCAAGCGGGCGCCTTCCCTTTTCCCACGGGCTCGAAGGACGACGCCATGGTGATCGACCTCAACCCGGGCGCTTACACGATCCAAGTCGCAGGCGTCGGCGGTGTCGGCGGTGTGGCACTCGTCGAGGTCTACGATCTGACCTCTGAGACTCTGTCCACGGTGAGCGTTACCGCTTCCGTCGCGGCCACCGACACTCAAGGTTCCGCTCCCGGCGTTTTCACGTTTACGCGTGTCGGCAATAATTCGTCGGCGATCAATGTAAGTTATACCGTCGGAGGCACCGCCGTATCCGGCACGGACTATCAACCGCTGGCCGGCGTGGTTTCTTTTCCCGCCGGTGTAAGCACGGCCACCGTGACCTTGGTCCCAAAGTCCAACGCACTGAATCTGAATAACCGCACCGCCACGCTCACCCTCGTTCCCAACAACTCCTACGGTGTCGGCGCCAATGACAACGCCAGCGTCGCCATCTTCTACAACTCGGGCTCGCTTTACGTTTCCAATCTCCGGACACCCGGGTCGGTCAGTGGATCCACGGCTTACGGCACTGGCACCATCCAGTTGAGCGCCGACGGAAACTCGGCCTTGGTGAACGTTGCGTTCACTAATTTGAGTTCGCCGGAGGTTGTCGCGCATCTCGCGATTGACGGCAACTACGTCTTCACCCTGCCGCAAGGACAGGTGGGCAACGCGCCGTGGGATTTTTCGCCGGTCGGAATCTACACCAAAGCCGATCTGATCGCTGCGCTCAAAGCTGGTCGCGTCACGATCAGCATCGATACCGCCAGCTTCCCGACGGGCGAACTCACCGGCAGTTATCTGAAGAGCTCCGGCTCGGCCGCGTTCAATGCGCCGGCGGCAGCGCCCACCATCGACCTCACGAAAATCTCCGCCCCCGACGCGGCGCGTTTCCTCACTCAGGCCACCTTCGGCCCACGAGGCGATGAGATCGTGGCCCTTCCGGCTAAAGGCTACTCGAACTGGATCAACGAACAGATGGCACTCCCCGCCTCGCTTCATTTTGCGGAGGCCAGCGCGGATTTCGTGGCGAACAATTCCACCGGTACCGGCTCCCCGACGACCGGCGCACCCAATACCCGAATCAGCGTGAACAACCGCACGCACGCGTGGTGGAAACTTGCGACCACGGCGCCGGATCAGCTGCGTCAGCGCGTCGCCTTCGCGCTGAGCGAAATCCTCGTCACATCAGACCAAAACAGCACCATCGCCAATTGGGAAGACGGCCATACCGTTTACTACGATCTCTTGGTCAGCGGCGCCTTCGGTAATTTCCGCGACCTGCTGGAGAACGTAACGCTTAGCCCGAACATGGGCATTTATCTCAGCGCGCTGCGCAACGGCAAAGCCACCTTCGACAGCAAGGGCATCCAACTCACGCAAGCCGACGAAAACTATGCGCGTGAAATCATGCAGCTTTTCACCATCGGCCTCAACGAGCTCCAGCCTGACGGTTCGTTGAAGCTGGATCCCAACGGTCAGCCCATTCCGACTTACACCCAGCAAACCATCGTCGAAACCGCGAAGGTTTTTACCGGATGGGGTTACTATCAGCCGACCAACCCATCTTTCCGCGGCGGCGGGGGCGTCAGTGAAAATTACATCAACCCGATGACGCTTTTTCCCGCGTTCCATGATGACGCGACGAAAACGATTGTCGGCGGTAAAATCCTGCCGGCAGCGCAGGGCGGGGTGAAAGATCTGAAGGATACACTCGACACACTTTTCAATCATCCGAACACCGGCCCGTTCATATCCAAGGAACTGATTCAGCGGCTCGTCACGAGTAATCCGAGTCCCGGCTACGTTTACCGCGTCGCCCAAGTTTTCGCGAACAACGGCGCCAACGTCCGCGGCGATCTCGGCGCCGTCGTCCGCGCCATTCTCCTCGACTACGAGGCCCGCTCCCCCGCCTTCATCAACAGCCCGAGTTACGGCA
Source organism: uncultured Opitutia bacterium (assembly GCA_903919985.1). Classification (GTDB taxonomy): domain Bacteria; phylum Verrucomicrobiota; class Verrucomicrobiia; order Opitutales; family Opitutaceae; genus Tous-C4FEB. The sequence continues at coordinate 11,540 of CAIXKG010000017.1, forward strand.
AGGCCAAGGAGCCGTTGCTGCGCGCCACCGCGCTCTTGCGGGCCTTCGCCGGTAATAGCGACTCCGGGCGCTTCACGTTGAGCACGACCGACGCCAATTTATTCCAGACCGCCGGCCGCGCGCCGACCGTGTTTAATTTCTTCGAACCCGGCTACGTCTACCCCGGTGCCATCGCGGCGGCCGGCCTCTACGCGCCAGAATTCCAAATCCTCACCGACACGAGCGCCATCACGATCCCGAACTACCTCTACGATTCGCTCATCAATCGCGTCCGCAATGCGACCACCGTCGGACTCGACTATACGGCGGTACTACCGATCGCGAAAAACTCCCAGGGTCTCACCGACTACATGAATCTCGTACTCAGCGGCAGCAGCATGCCCCCCTCAATGATCACCAGGATCGTCACCGCCTTGAATGCGATGCCGACCTCGACAAGCGACACCGATCGGATCCGTTCCGCGATCTACCTAACCGTCAGCTCGCCCGAAGGATCGATTCAAAAATAAGACCGCCGAAATCGAGCATCGCGCAACTTAACTCAAAAATTCTGCACCCCGTCCGCCATGAATCCAAAAAACCCCTCTGAAGATCTTTCCCGCCGGAAATTCATCGGTTCCTGCTGCGCCGCCGTCGGTTCCACGGGGATGCTGTCCACCCTCGCCCAACTCCGCCTCACCGGCGCGATTGCGAGCGCCGACACCAAAACCGTCACAGCGTCGGGGGCCACCGCCCCCGACTACAAGGCGCTCGTTTGCCTGTTTCTCTCCGGCGGCAACGACGCCAACAATTTCATCATCCCCAACGACACGACCGGCTACGCCAATTATTCTTCGGTCACCGGTGGACGCGGCGCGCTCGCCCTGCCACAAAGCGCCCTCCTCGGCCTCAACCCAAAAACCTCCGACGGCCGGGCTTGGGGCTTGCATCCCAGCCTGAACGCAGACGTCGCCGGCACCAACACCACCGGCCTGAAATCGCTCTTCGATTCCGGCAAGATGGCGCTACTGGCCAACGTCGGCTCCCTCGCCGTCCCCACGACCAAGGCCCAGTACAGCGCCCGTTCGGTTCCACTGCCGCTGTCGCTATTTTCGCACAATGACCAGCAGGTCGAATGGCAGGCAAGCATCGCGGACAAAGGATTCAGCACCGGCTGGGGCGGCCGCATGGCGGACCTCACCGATACCCTTAATAAGAATAACTCGATTTCGATGTCCATCACGCTGAACGGGCAAAACTCGTTCCAGGTGGGCCGGAACGTCGCGCAATATTCCGTCAGCACCAACGGCGCGATCGCCCTCAGCGGTTCCGCTACGCCGACTGGAACCAGTTTCCAAAGCATCCGCACTAAAGCGCAAAACGATCTCCTCGCCGCGCAAAACAACAATCTGTTTGAAACCGCTTTCGGCGGCCTCACCGCCAACGCCATCGCCGACAGCGCACTGCTGGCCAATGTCCTCGCTGCCAACGCCACGCTTCCTTTCACCACGGCTTTCCCCAACACCAGCCTCGGCCAGCAACTCAAAACCATCGCGCGCCTTATCGCCGCCGGCCCGACGCTCGGGCTCAATCGGCAGATCTTTTTCGCCCGCGTGGGCGGCTGGGATTTGCACGATCAGCAGGTTACCGCCGGCGCTACCGCCACCGGTACCCACGCCAACCTGATTGCCGACGTCTCGCGCAGCCTCGCCGCTTTTTACGACGCCACGGCCTACATGGGCGTCGCCAATCAAGTCACGACGTTCACGGCCTCCGACTTCGGCCGGACCTACAACACCAACGGCGACGGCTCCGACCACGGCTGGGGCTCCCACCACATGATCGTCGGCGGTGCGGTTAAAGGCGGCGACATCTATGGCGCGATGCCTAACCTCACCCGCAGCGGCCCCGATGACTCCGGCACTCGCGGTAACTGGATTCCCACGACGAGTGTCGATGAGTACAGCGCGACCCTCGCGAGTTGGTTCGGCGTCAGCGCCACCAATCTCCCCGTAATCCTGCCCAACATCGGACGTTTCGCGCGCGCCAACGTCGCCTTCCTTTGACCCGTCTGCGAAGGCGCCGCGCTTTCCTCCAGTTCACGAGATAGCAGCGCAACCAGGCCCGCTGCGTCCGCGCGTTGCGGTTTACCTCTGTATGAATTTCCGTCGAATCTTCGTCCTCGTTCTCCCGCTTGGTCTTGCGCTGATCGCTTGGTGGCTCTGGCCCCATAAACCCATCACGGCTGAATCAAATCAGCCCACTTCCAACCCGCCGCAGTTCCCGGCGTCGTCCACCGCCGCCGACCGCGCCACGGTCAAAACCCAACCCGAAAATCTGCCGCCGACCGCAGACCCAGGTCCGGCAGAAATTCCCGTTTCACTCGCGGCCGAACTCAACGCTCCTGCCGGCAGCATCGGCCGCGATTTGCAGATGCTTAATGACGTGTTCATCAGCTGGCGGCTGGACTTTCCCCGCTTGGGTAACCCTTGGGGCGAAAACACCGAGATCACGGCCGCCCTCACGGGCAACAATCCGCTGCGCCTGCCGCTCATCCCGCGCGATCATCCCGCGATCAATGCCGCCGGCGAACTCTGCGACCGCTGGGGCACACCCTTCCGGTTTCACGCCTTAGCCAGCGACCGCATGGAACTGCGTTCCGCGGGACCCGATAGGAAATTCGGAACTGAAGACGACTCGTTGCTGACTCCGCCGTAGCCGGAACATTGTCGTGTTGGTATCCGCTGGTTGGTCCCCTCGCTTGCGAGAGGTTGCCCTGCGCCGGCGGACTGGTCGCGCAACCACCGGATATTTTTATTCAGATTAACCGCTTTCTCCCGCTCCCCGCCGACCTTTCTCACCTGTCGCTCGAAACGTTTTTTCCTATAACCACGGATTTCACCGATCAGAGAATTGCCATCCATGGCATCTGCGAAATCCGGGGTTGAAGATCTCCCATGCCGCCGAAGCCGAATCCAAAGGCGATTGGCCCAACGGAAGCCATAGGTCTTGCGAGGGCGTTTTCCGCAACGCTCCGCCGTTCCGCTACTCCGAAGTTCGGATTCGATAAATTTAAGCCACCCTCTCAACTTTCCCGCCCGCCATCGTCCCGCGTGTGTCTCGACAATGTCCCTCCGCATCACCAACTCTCTCACCACCATGCGACTCTTCGCTCCGTCCCATCGTCCCTTCGTCCGGCCGCGCCCTCGATCCGCTGGATTCACCCTGATCGAAATCCTCGTCGTCCTCGCGATCATCGGTCTGCTCTTCGGTCTGACCGTCGCTAACATCGACAGCCTTTTCGGCGGTGCGAAGATCAAGACCGCGGAAATCTTCGTGAACCAAAGCATGAGCACCAGCCTGCTCACCTACAAAATCGCCAATGGCGATTACCCGTCCACCGTCGAAGGCATAGCGGCACTGGTCGTAGCGCCGGCCAACAAACCGAATTGGCGCGGACCCTACATCAAAGAAACAACGCAGGTCCCGATCCTGGATCCTTGGGGCGAGCCGTATCAATACCGCTACCCGGGGACGAAGAATAAATCCAATTACGATCTCTATTCCAAGGGTCCGGATAAAATCGACGGCAACGAAGACGACATCGGCAACTGGGCTCCGCCCGCCGCTCTCAACGCGCCAAAGTGAACCATGAGCGGGCTGGCGGAAAAGCTAAGGTGGCGCACGCTGCTTTCGCTGATGCCGCCAACGACCATGGTGGGCGCGGCGCCCTCACCCCGCAAAATGTCGTTCGACCAGCTCCGTCTCAGCGGGGAGTGGACCACCCACCTCCATCGACCAGCCCACGGCCCATGAGTCATCCGCAGCGCATCACGGCCACCCGCGCGCCCGGCTTCACATTGATCGAAATCTTGGTCGTCCTCGCCATCATCGCATTGCTCGCGGGCTTGGTCATCGGCGGAACGACTTCGCTCCTCGCGCCAAAAACGCCTTCGCCCGAAGAAGTATTTTGGAAAGCGGTGCAAGCCGCCCGCAAAACCGCATTGGAAGCGACGCATGAAATCCAACTCCGCTTCGATTCGAAGGAGCAGGCGCTAATCGTCGACGACGGCGTTGCGCCTCGCGCCTTTCCCATCGCCGCCATCGCAGGCGGCGATGCCACGGTGGATTTTTTCTCCACGCAAAAGGGCGCGGGCACGTCGGGGTTTGGCGGTGTGAACGACACGCAGCCGCTTCGCGGGGGGGTGACGTTTTACGACGACGGCACTTGCACGCCTTTCCGCGTTCAAATCCGAACCAACGGCGGGACCCAAATCCTCGCGATCGATCCCTGGACCTGTGCGGCGGTTCTCCCGGCGAAATCATAATATGCGCCGCTCCGGTTTCACGCTGATCGAGGTGCTGGTTGCGCTGATGATTTTCGCGCTTTCGTCGCTAGTCCTCGCGAGCGCATACCTCAATATCCTCAACGCGTACCAAGCAGCCGAACGGGCGAATCAGCGCGACGCGGATCTCACGTTCGCCCGCGCCCAATTACTCGCCGAGCCGGATCGCACCAAGGCCGAAACCGGCGCTGATTTCGACCCGCCGGACAAACGGCACGTGCGCTGGAGCTCGACCATCGCCGCCACCAACCTGCCCGATCTCTTCACCGTTACCTTCGTCTGCGAGATCACCGATTCCGGAAAGAACGGCAACGACCCGAAAGTCACTCAAACGTTTACAGTTCTGCGCCCCACATGGGCCGAGGCCGTGGAAAACGGCGCGATCAAGCAGACGATTCGGGACCGGATCGCGGAAATTCAGGGGACAAAAAAATAATCTTTTTTTGGATGAAGCCCCTCTCCTCCCCTTTTCGCGCCCGTCGGGGTTTCACGCTCGTCGAAGTCCTCATCTCGCTCGCGATCGTCGGCGCCATGCTGATCGCGCTTAACGAATTCGTTTTTTCGATGGGCGAACTGTGGGGCCGCAACAGCGATGTGCGTCTCTTCGACCTGCACACGAGAACCGTGACCCGGTTTCTAGAACGCGAACTCCGCGCGGCGGCCCTCCCGCCTTCAGCGCAGACCAATGCGACGCCAATCACTCCGCAGGAAATCCGCCCCGGCGGCGGCGCGAGCGACCACCTGCTCACGTTCGAGCTTCCCGCCGGCTCACGCCTGATGGTGTGGCCCGACCGGCCGTTACCCGAAGTGGTGTGTTCACTCCAAGTTCGCGACGGTGAGGGTTTGCTCCTGCTCTGGCATTCCCGCCTCGAGACCCGCTTCGAGAATGATCCTCCGCGGGAAATCGTCATCAGCCCACTCGTCACTGCCCTGGCCTACGACTACTACGACGAAAACCTCAACCGCTGGAGCACCGAGACCACGTTGAAGAGGGACAACTCCGGCCAGCCTACGACGCCGCAGCGCCTTCGCTTGAAGTTCACCTATGACAAGATGACGCGGGATACCATTATCACGCTCCTCTCCACGCCGGAGGGCGTGCCGAATTTCTAGACGATCTATGAATTTCAGGGTTCCGAGTTCTGAGTTTCGAGTTATCCGGTCCCGGACCGGTCGCGTGGCTATGTTCGCAAACTGGGAACTCCGAACCCGGAACTCGGAACCGAGCCGCGCTACGCGTGGCTCGATCCTCGTGATCATCATGGTCACGTTGATCTTCACCGCACTCGCCCTGACCGCGTTCATCGAAAAAGCCGGCAACGACTTGATCGTCGAAGCGCGCGAAGCAAATGCGACCCGGCTGCGGCAGGAAGCCTACTCCGCGCTGCACACCACGCTCGCCGTCCTGGAGCAATTTCGCATCGCGAGCCAGGGCCTGCACAGCCCCGCTGAAGGGTGGAGCGACCCGCTGGGTTTCGCCGCCTACACGCCATCTGACGGCCGCACCGTCGAGCTCGTCCTTGAAGATGAGAGCGGAAAAATCTCCCTGCCGCAGGTCAACGCCAGCCAGCTCCAGCATCTTTTCATCGCCTGGGCCATGAGCCCCAACGACGCTGAAAAACTGACCGACGCCCTGCTCGGCTGGATCAAAAAGGATCACATTTATGCGAGCGTCTCACCGCCGGACTACGAGCATTCGGCGTTGCCGTACGTTTCACCGCAACGCTCGCTGCGCTCCTTCAGTGAACTGGCCGCCATCGATGTTGCCCGTACCGCGTTCTTCGATGAAAACGGCCGGCCGAACGAACTGCACCGGAAGTTTATCGAGGCGTTTTCCCTTTTTAATTTTCGCCAAACCAACATCAACGGCGCCCAGCCTGACGCGCTGACCGCGATCGGGGAATTCGACGACGCGCAGCAAAAGCTGCTCAACGACTACACCGCTGGCACCGGCCTTTACGCGCGCAACGGTCCCGCGTGGTTTACCTCCGCCGCCGAGGCCCAGAAATATCTAGGGACCGCCGGGCACGCCGAAGCGTTCGGCGCGACCATCAGCGCCCTGCGCATCCGCCTCACCGTGCACGAAGGTCGCTCGGAATTTCGGCTCAACGTGGTCGTATCACCCCAAGGCGGCGGCGCGGCGACGGTGCAGGCGAACGCGACCTCGTCGGCCGCCTCCGGCCCGGCCGCGAAAAAACTCAACTATCCGTTCACCATCCTCGAAATTTCCGAAAACGAACCCCTCGCTCGCGCACGCCCAAAATAGCAGGCGAGACCCGCGCCGCCTCCGATTTCCGCACGCTTTTCCGGACCCCTCATTCACGATTTCCATTTCCGCCTCGTTAATTTCCCGATTCGATCCCGGTTCGTTTCCTTTTCCTCTTCTCTCCCGCGCATGAGCGCCTCTCCTCTGAATTTCCTCCGCGCCGGCCCGCCCTCGCCGAAAGTCATCCTCCTGCCGGATGCGCTCTTTTTCTCGCGCAACATTCCCCTCATCGCCGGCACCGCTGCGGCTGAGGTCGCGGCCCAGGTCGAACTCGCCCTCGAATCCATCGCGCCGTTTCCGCTCGCGCAGCTTTATTACGGATTTTATCACGCGCCCGGATCGGCCCACGCCCTCGTGTTCGCCTCCTACCGCCGGCGTTTCACGTCAGAGCAAACCGCTGCTTGGGCCGACGCGGAACTGGTGCTCCCATCTTTCGCCGCGCTGCTGGGCGGAGAACGCGCGCCCGGTTCCACGTTTATTCTCGCCCGCCCGGAAAGTTTAACGGCCCTGCATACCGCGGCCGACGGCTCGGCCCAGATCTGCACCGAGCCACTCCTGCCCGAAGCAGACGACGGCGATCGGGCGCGGGCCCGCGAAAATCTAATCCGGCTCACGGGCGGCAGTACGCGCGTGATCGATCTTATCGCTGAGCCCGCGGCCGAGCCCGCGACCAACGACGGCACCATCGTTTTCCGCGCCGGCAACTTCGTTTCTCGTCTTCCGACTGGCACCGCCGCCGCGCTCGATGTCCGTGACAAAACCGCGCTGACCGCCCTCCGGCGGGCCGGCGCCCGCGACGTGCTTTTCTGGCGCGTCGCGCTGGGTTGCGTCGCGGCGCTGGTCCTGCTCGCCATCGGCGAAGTCGCGCTAATCGGCGGCCGGAGCTTCTGGCAAAAATCGCGGATGGCGCTGTTCAACGCCCAGAAGCCCACGGTCGATAAAATCATCGCGGCGAAAGCGCGTACGACGCGGATCGAGGATCTTTCGACGAAGAAATTACTCCCCCTCGAAATGATATCCCTGATCGAGCCCCGGCAATTCAAGTCCGGTATCATGTTCACTCGGGCGGTGGCCGACGCCAAGGATCGCGACCGCCTCACGGTTGAGGCGAAAACTGAAAACGCCGGCGAAATCAATCCGTTCGTGACCGCGATCAAGGCCCTGCCCCAAGTCGCCAATGCTGAAATTAGTCGTCAACAAGCAGCGCAGCCTGGGTCCACCACTACGACGTTCACCCTTAGCGTTACCTTCCAGCCGGGGGCGGTACAACCAGCACCCAAGTCATGATCACCACGCTACGCGCCTTTTTTCTTTCCCGATTATTGCGCGAGAAATTACTTCTCGTCAGCTTCGCCGTGCTCGCGGCGTTGATGTGGTTCTCGTCCTTCGGTCGCCGCGCCGGGGCATTCTGGCAACAACAGCGCGCCACCAACCAATCCCTGATCGAGCAGAAACTGTGGCTCACAAACCGGACCGCCATCGAGTCCGCCGAGCGCAAGGCCGCCGAAAACCTGGTTCCCGAACGCACTTTCAACAGCACCGGATTGCTGGCGGAGATGCAGCGGCTGGCCCGCGACGCCGGGCTCAAAGACCCCCCTATCACCGACGCGCGCGACGAACCGGGAGAGCATTCGTACGAAGTGCGTTTGAATAAGGCGGAGTGGCTGCCCTTGCTGAAATTCTACCAATCCATCCAAGAGCAGTCGCCTTACATTGGGATTCAGCAATTCCAGCTTCAGCCTGATCGTGGCAGCACGACGACTCAGACGGTTGTCATGCGCGTTTCGTCCGTCGAGATCGTGAAGTAGGTTTAGGCGGTAGCGCCGTAAACCGGTTTAATTTTTTTCGTGACCATTTTGTGGAGCGGCCGGCGGCTCTGCCGGCCGGGTTCGGCGTTCCCTTAGCGGCAGGCAGGGACGCCTGCCGCTACGTCGTTACCGACTATGCTTTTGGCTGAATTACCCTAGATTTCAGTTAGCCGGCCTTTGCGCGGCCGGCGGCTCTCCAACCATGCTGTTAACTATTTTTTGTAGTTCCAGCCCGGCGGTTTTAGGAGTTTCGTCAGCTATGACGATCTTGGCCGGCCCGCAAAATTCGTTTCGACGTCCCGTGACCCGCACGCTCGTGGTCTCGGCGCTTTTGTCGCTCGCGGCGCCCAAGGCCGGCCGGGCGGAAAACACGGTCGCCTACAAATATTCCGACTATCGCGAATCCGGCGGCCGCATCGCCGTCGAGACCCAAACCGCGTTAGTTGAGCAGGACATCGGCTCAGACTTCCACGCTCGAATCACCGGCACGCTCGACGCCATCACCGGCGCCACGCCCACTGGCGAGCCCGCCCCCGCGGGCAGCGATCAAGTTGTC
>CAIXKG010000018.1 GCA_903919985.1 uncultured Opitutia bacterium
CGGATTCGGCGTCCTCGTTTCGGCAGGCAGGGACGCCTGCCGCTACGTCGTTATTCGCTACGCTTTTAGTTAAACCTCTCTAACGATAACCCGCCCTACCGTCGGTGATCCCCGCTTCGCGTCTCGCCGCGCGTGACGAACTTCGTCTTCGTCAGCCATCCCATGCGCTCACCCCTCGCATTCCTATCCGCCGTTGTTGTTTTCACGTCCCATGGTTTCGCCGCCGCCGATGCCAACTGGGGCGCGTATCTCGGCGACTCGGGCGGCACGCATTTCTCGTCCCTGACTCAGATCACGCCGGCCAACGTCGCCCGCCTCCAGCCCGCGTGGACGTTTCGCACCGGCGACGCCGATCCGCGCAACCGTTCCCAGATTCAGTGTAACCCGCTCGTCGTCGACGGCGTGCTTTACGGGACGTCGCCGCAACTCCTCCTCTTTGCGCTCGATGCGGCGACGGGGCGTGAGCTCTGGCGTTTCAATCCTTTTGCCGCGACGCCCGCTGAAACCAACCGCGGGCTCTGCCGCGGTCTTTCGTGGTGGGCCGAGGGGCGCGAGCGTCGGCTGATGTTTTCCGCGGGGCGTTACCTTTACGCCGTCGATCCGGCGACCGGTCGCGTGATCGATTCTTTCGGTGACGGCGGTCGCGTTGATCTGCTGGCGGGACTTGATCGTGATACCACGGGGCTCTATCTCGCCGCCAACACGCCGGGCGCGATTTTTCGCGATCTCATCATCATGCCGATGCGCGTCGGCGAAGGTCCGGCGCCCGCGGCGCCTGGTCACATCCGCGCTTACGATGTGCGCACCGGGCAGCGGCGGTGGATTTTCCATACCATTCCGTTTCCCGGCGAGCCGGGCGCCGAAACCTGGCCAACCGACGCCTGGAAAACCGCGGGCGGGGCGAATTCGTGGGCCGGTCTCGTGATCGATCAGGAGCGTGGACTCGCGTTTGTGCCGACGGGTTCGACGGCCTTCGACTTCTGGGGTGGTGACCGGCACGGCGACAATCTTTACGCTAATTGTCTCATCGCGCTCGACGCTGCGACCGGGAAACGCCGCTGGCATTTTCAATTTGTGCACCACGACATTTGGGACCGCGATCTGCCCGCGCCGCCGGTATTGTGCGAGGTGATGCGTGATGGCAAAAAAATCGCGGCGGTCGCCCAGACGACCAAGTCGGGCCACGTGTGGGTCTTTAACCGCGAGACGGGCGAGTCGTTGTTTCCATGGCGGGAAGAGCCTGTGCCGAAGTCGGTTCTCGCGGGCGAAAAATCATCGCCCACGCAGCCGTTCCCGTTGAAGCCAGCACCGTTTGCGCGCCAGCGTTTTACCGAGGCCGAAGTGACGGACCTCACGCCCGCCGCGCACGACGCGGTGCTGGCCAAAGTCCGCGCGGCAAGCCCCCACGTGCCGTTCGATCCGCCCAGTGAACGCGGCACAATTATTTTGCCGGGGTTCGACGGGGGCGGGGAGTGGGGCGGCGCAGCGGTCGATCCGCACGGGATTCTTTACGTGAATGCCAACGAGATGGCCTGGGTGCTGACCATGGTCCCGGCGAAAACGGACGCCAAGCCCGGCTCCGCGCCCGCGCTTTACGCGCAGCTTTGCATGTCGTGTCACGGCGTGAATCGCGAAGGCAATGCCGCGCAAAATATCGCGAGCCTCACCGGCCTCGCGCAGAAATCGAACGCTGCTGCGATCGTGGCGTTGCTCGGCACGGGCCGCGGAGTGATGCCGTCGTTTGGTTTTTTGCCGGAAGAACAAAAACGAGTGCTCGCGGATTTTCTCCTCGGCGTTGCCGCCGCGCCCGGCGAAAGCGCGGTGGCCAAAGTGGAGCCCGCGGGCACGGGCGCGGGGGTGAGTCCGTATGCGACCACGGGCTATAACCGCTTGCTCGATCCCAGCGGCTATCCGGGCCTGCGTCCGCCGTGGGGCACGATCAATGCGCTCGATTTGAACACCGGCGAATATCTCTGGCGCAAACCGCTGGGAGAATTTTCCGAACTCACGGCGCGCGGTATTCCGCCGACGGGTGCGGAAAATTACGGTGGGCCGGTCGTGACGGCTGGAGGCGTGCTGTTCATCGGCGCGACGAAGGACGAAAAATTCCGCGCGTTCGACGCGAAGACCGGAGAAAAAATTTGGGAAACGACGCTGCCGGCCGGCGGCTACGCGACGCCGGCAACCTATTCCGTGAACGGTCGCCAATATGTCGTCATCGCCTGTGGCGGTGGCAAACTCGGCACGAAATCCGGTGACACCTACGTGGCGTTCGCGCTGCCGGAATAATTTTAATTTGGGGTTTCTGAACGTTCCGCTGTAGGCGGGGTGCTCTCACCCCGCGGCGCCGTCGCAGATTATCCCGCGTTGATGCGGGGTGAGGGCACCCCGCCCGCATCTTGGTTTTTGCTCCTCGGGCGGAACCGCGAAACCGCGCGGCTACGCCGCGTACACGCCGCCGTTGATATCGAGGGTGGCCGCGGTGATGAAGCCGTCGTATTCGCTCGCGAGAAAAACCGCCGCGCGCGCCACGTCGTCCGCCGTCCCGGCGCGGCCTACTGGAATGCCGGCGATGCTCGCCTTCGCCGCCTCTGCCGTGGTGTGCGTGTTATGAAAATAAGTGCCGGCGATAAAACCGGGCGCGAGTGCATTCACGCGCACGCCTTGCGGGGCCAGTTCGTTCGACAGCGCCCGCGTGAACGTGAGCACGGCGCCTTTTGCCGTGGCGTACGCCAGTGAGCCGGTGTGGCCGCCCTTGCGGCCCGCGAGCGAGGAGAGGTTGACGATGCTCGCGCCACCGCGGGACTTCGCCGCCTCGATTAGCGCCGGCGTCGCCGCGCGCGAAACGCGGCGAACGCTGCCGATGTTGAGCGACATGACTTCGGCCCAAAAATTGTCCTCGGCGTCGAGGAGCGAGCGACGTCCCACGAGCGAACCAGCGTTGTTCACGAGCACGTCGAGACCGCCGAGAAATTTCACCGCCTCGGCCACGAGCGGATTGCAGCCTTCGGTGGATGTGAGATCGGCGCTCGCGCTGGAGAAGCGCCGGCCAAGCGTGGCGGCTTCGGCAGCCAGCGTAGCGGCACCTTCCGCGCTCCGATGGTAGTGAACGAAGACATCGCAGCCGGCGGCCAGCAATTGGCGGCTGATGGCGAGACCGATGCCTTGAGCGCCGGCGGTGACGAGCGCACGTTTACCGAGGAGTTTGTTCATGGGGATTGAGGGGAGGGAGAGCGGGTGGGGTCTTGTTTCGCGGCCTTTTGGGCGATGAAGCGTTGTGCGCGACGGCTTCGTTCAAATCAACTGCGCGCTCCGCGCTTTCCGCGGCTAACATGGCGGCACTGTTTTGATGGCGAGTGGCGCGGATATTGTGGACGGACGGTCGGACGGGGTGATTTCCCCGGCCGCGATGCGAGCGAGGAAGCAGGCGGCGATCTTGGCGCGTTCCGCCAGACTGGGGAGGTGGATAAATTCGTCGGCGCTGTGCAGGTGGTCGCCGACGGGGCCAAGACCATCGAGGTTGGGCAGGCCGGCGGCGGAGAACAGATTGCCGTCGCTGCCTCCGGCGACGTGTTGCCAGTCCAGTGTGACGCCGAGTTCCGCCGCGCAGGTTTGCCACGCGGCGAAAAGGTTTTCTTCGGCGGCGGTGGCTTCCTTGGGTGGCCGGTTGAGTTGGCCGGTGAGAACCGCGTGATAGCCTTCGCGATGGTTGATGGCGTCGATTAAGTCGCCGATTCGTGCGCGTACGGCGGTTTCGTCGGAGGCGCGGGTGATGCGGAGATTGAGATCGGCGTGGGCGAGATCTGGAACGATGTTGACCGCGCCGCCGCCATGAATGCGTCCAACGTTCAGCATGACGCCGTCGAGTTCGCGATTGAGCGCGTCGATCCGCGGCAGAATTTCGGCGAGGGCGAGAATGGCGTTGCGGCCGGCGCCGGGATCGCGCCCCGCGTGGGCGGCGCGACCGTGGACTGTGAGGGTGAAAATACCGGTGCCTTTGCGCGACTTCACCAAGTTGCCGTTGGCGCGGGCCGGCTCGAAGAGCAGCGCGAACGCGAATCGCGACGCAGTGGCAGCGAGCAGCGCGGCCGACGAAGTCGACCCCGTTTCCTCGTCCGGCGTCAGCAGCACTTCCCAGCCGATGCGAGCGGCGTGCGGCGATCGCTCGAATTCGCGCAGCGCGGCGAGCATGACCACGAGGCCACCTTTCATGTCCGCAACGCCCGGGCCTCGCAGCGTGACCTCGTCGAGCAGCGTGCAGCTCTGAAAAGGATGATCCGCGCCGTAAACGGTGTCGTAGTGGCCGCTCAGTAAAATTTGGCGGGCCGCGTCGGGTCGCATGCGAACGCGGAGTGCACGCGCGTGGGTGTTGGGCAGGGCGATCTCCTCGGTGGTGGCGCCAGGCAAGGCGGCGAACTCGGCTCGGAGCGCGGCGCACATGTGATCGAGTCCCGCGGGGTGATCGCTGCCGGAATTAATGTTGGCCCACGTGATGAGCAGGTCGCGCAAAGCGGGGTGATTCATGCGAGGAGTCAGACCTCAGCAGGAATAAAACGCATTTCAATCGCAGTCTGGGACTAGGCAAATCAGCAAATTTCGCGCGACAATAGCCGGCCCGGGGTGTGTCGCGGCGTTAATTCCTCAGCCGAGTACGGGTCCATTCGCAGCGCAGGGCTCGCTTCAACCGCTGGGCCGTTGTCACCAGAATATTCGGCTGGCGGGCCTCGATTTCATGAAGCGTCCGGATGTTCAAATTCACGCGGTCGGCCATTCTTAACGCGCCGATTCGGCGTCGCTCTCTGATTAAGTGGAGTCTCGGTGGCGGGTTGGCCGTTTGACTTCGCACCGGTCCCGACCCCGTCGCGAGGGGATAGCCCCGTCGACGGGGTCGAGATGAAAACCAAATTTTAAAGCCCGCGCCCGTTCTTTTCAGCCCAACGAGACATCTGGGTTCGCGGATTCGCGACGTTTCTCGTGCCGCGCGGTGAGCGCGGCGTAGTCGCCCTCGTCGATGATGTTGCCGCCGTCGAGCAGCACGATGCGGCTGGCCTTTTTCACCGCGCTGAGCCGATGCGCGAGGGTGATCACGGTGCGACCAGCGGCGAGGCGCTCGAGCGCGAGTTGAACGGGCCCGGCGCTTTCCGAATCCAATGCGGACGTGGCTTCGTCGAGGATGAGGATCGGTGCATCGCGCAGCGCGGCTCGGGCGATGGCGAGGTACTGGCGTTGTTCAGCCGTGAGCGCGACCCCGTGTTCGCCCACGAGGGTGAGATAACCGTGCGGCAGGCGCTGGATGAAATCGTCGGCCTGCGCGAGCCGGGCCGCGGTGCGAACTTCCGCGTCGGTCGCCTCTGAGCGGGCGAAGCGGATGTTTTCCTCGATCGTGCCGGAGAGCATGATGCTTTCTGGCGTTACGACGGCGAGCTGGCGACGGATCCACCGCATGTCCCATTCGCGCTGCGGCACTCCGTCGATGACGATCTGACCAGTGGTCGGAGCGTAGAGCCCGAGGAGCAAATTCGTCAGCGTGGTCTTGCCGGCGCCTGGCGGTCCGACGAGAGCGACCGTTTCGCCCGGGCGGATGGTGAAGGAAAAATTACGAATGGCCGGATGGTCCGTTCCGGGATACGAGAAGCCCACGCGGTCGAAAACAAGATCGCCGCTGAGACGTTGTTCGCGCCGCGCGCCGTGCCAGTCCTCGACGTAGGGCGAATCGATCAACTCCTTGACCTTCTTGTAGCTTTCCTGCGCGGCGAACCAAGGGGCGCGCAGGCCGATCGCGCTTTGTACGGGCGCTAGGATCATGGGCAGGGCGGCGAGAAAAGCGACGAGTGTCCCCGGCGTCATGTGGCCGCGGATGGCGAGCAAAGCGCCGCCGCCGACGATGAGGGCTGCGATGGTCTGGGCGCCGACGTAACTGAACGAGGCGAAGCCCGCGCTCATCCACGAATGGTCCGCCCGACTGCGTGCGAAATCGCCGCTACGATCGAAGAGCACGCGTTCGAGATGCTTTTCCCCCCCGAGACTGCGCACGAGTCGGAGAGCGGAAATAAATTCATTGGCGGTTCCCGTGAGCTTCGCCTCGGCGATTTGCGCCGCCTGATCGCTGCGTTGCAGTCGCGCGAAAAAAAGCCATTTCGCGAAGGCCCACACCGGCAATGTCACTAGGAATGCCGTCGCGAGCCGCCAGTTTATCACGGCGAGGACGGTGAGAATCGTGAGACTGTAGAGAACCGCGGGTAGGAGTTGATTCAGGATCGCGGAAAGCAGGGCCTCGATGGCCTGTGTATCGCTGGTATATTTGGACACAAGCCGGTCGGTTTTTTGCCGGTCGAGGTAGCTGAAACTGAGAAATTGAAGGCGGAAAAAAATCCGGCTGCGGAGTTCGACCATCAAGCGGGCTAGGGCTTGGGCGAGCTGCCGGGCTCCGAGAATTGAGCCGAGGTAGTGCACCCCCATCAGGCCGGCGAAAAGACTACTCCAAAGTAGAACTCCCCGAGCATCGCTGGTCGGCACTTCGTGATCGATGATGTGCTTCAGGATCAACGGACATGGTGCAATGGCCAGCGCGCGGAGCACCGCTAGCGTCAGCCCCGGCCACAGGGCGCGGCGGGCCCGGGCAATGTAGCCTGGGAGGCGGGCGGCGTTGAGTGGCTCGGTGGGCATGAACGAGGAACCCTAACGGGAAGCAGGACTTCGGCCAGAAACTTTATTGGGCGGACTCCTCGATCCCCGTGATTTTTCGCGCCGCGAAGGATGAGTAAATATTTTGACGAGCGCAGTTCCGCCTGTACGGTCTGGATCGTTATGAAAACCCGCGCCTTCCCCTTGGTCATCGGTTCGATGGTATTGGCAGCTTCGTTGCAGGCGGGTTTGTTTCCGCAGGGGCTGGTGGATCATTCATTGTGTTGCGGCACCGGCCCGATGGCCGCAGCGGCGCGGTCCGGCGATGCCGGTCCCGCTGGAGCAGGACAAGTGGTTTTGGCTTTGCCGGTCGCTCCTGAATCAGCGGTGACGGCGCCCGAAGCTGTTCAGGCTAAGCCGGTGGGTGAGCCCGAGAAGGAGAACGGCTACCTGAAGCTCGGCTTCGATCGTCTTTCCGGTTTTAAATTTGTGCCGCCGCAGTTTGATCCGGTTGCCGATCCGAAGGCGCATCCGCCGACCGGTGAAGAACAAATTCCGGCCCAAGTCAAAAGCTGGAGCGGAAAAAAGGCGCTCGTGACGGGTTTCATGCAGCCGACGAAATTGGAGAAGGGCAAATGCACGGAATTTATTCTTATGGCGAACCAGATGGCGTGCTGTTTCGGCGCCATTCCCAATATCAATGATTGGGTGATTGTCCGGATTCCGCAGGGGGTGCCGGTGGTCATGGATGTGCCGGTTTCGTTTTTTGGAACCTTGAAAGTTGGCGCGGCCTTCGAGAACGGTTATCTGACCGGCATCTACGAGCTCGCTGGAGAGAAGATGGCCGAGATCAAGGGCTAGGGCGTAAGGCGCGGCGTTTCAGCCGCGTTCTGAGCGAGTCAAGCCGGCGGGCTAAAGCCCCGCGTGACTTCAGCCGGCATCTATCGCGAAATATCGCTCTGCGTCAGCGTGCGAAAGCCGTGGAGACCGAGTGACTGCGTGGCGGTGTCGGCATCCTCGGCGCTGATGGCGAGAGCGGCGCGACCTTCGGGTCGTTTGATAAAGCTGTAGATATAATGAATATTGATCTCCGCCTCGAGTAGCGCGGCCAGCACGGACTTCAGATCGGATTCATCGGCAATTTCGACGGCGAGGACGGGGCATTCGGTGTAGGGAAAATCATTATTCACCATGAGCTCGCGGGCTTTGTCCGGATCGTCGACGACGAGACGCACAATCGTGCTGTCTGTCGAATCCAGCACCGTGATCGCCATAATGTGAACATTGTTCGATTTTAGGAGCGCGGTCAGTTCGTGCAGCCGGCCAACCCGATTTTCGACGAAGACGGAGAACTGGCGCACCGGATCGGTCGCGATGAGTATGCTATTATCCGCCATGGCCGCCACGATGACGGTCGCGGCACGCGGGTCAACGCGGAGGTCGCGAGGCTGGTGGCGCCGCGGTTACCGGTTGCGTGGGTTCGCCGATTCCGGTCTCGCGCGGCGTTGGCGCGGATTCGTAAGTTGGAGGGGTGCCCACTGCAATCGCCCGCCAACACGCCGCCACGCAGAGGCGCGCCCACGACAGCGCGCGGCTCGTGCTGCGCGGCATCGCGCTCAATGCGACGCTCGCGGCGGTCAAGATCGCGGGCGGGGTTTTCGGCCACACGTATGCTTTGATCGCGGACGGGGCGGAGTCGTTGCTCGACATCCTGTCGTCGACGCTGGTGTGGGCCGGCTTCCGCGTGGCGGCGCGGCCGCCGGATGCGGATCATCCGTACGGTCACGGCAAGGCGGAGCCGCTCGCGGCGCTGGCGGTGGCGCTCTTTGTTTTCGTGATGGCCGGCTGGATCGCAGTCTACGCGGTGCACGAGATCATCACGCCGCATCAGGGTCCGGCGTGGTGGACACTGCTGGTGCTAGCGGGCGTGATTGTGGTGAAGATGATTTTCTCGCGCCGGATGGAGGCGGCCGGCGAGGAGGTCGGCAGCACGGCGCTCGGCGTCGAGGCGCTGCACCATTGGTCCGATGCGATGACTTCGGCCGCAGCCTTCGTGGGTATCGTTATTGCGCTGTGGGGCGGCAAGGGCTGGGAGACGGCCGACGACTGGGCGGCGCTTTTTGCGTGCGTCGTGATTTCGTTCAACGGCGTCGGCATGTTCGGCAAGGCGCTCCGCGACGTGATGGACACGGCGGTCGCACAGGATTTTGAAAACGAGGTCCGCGCGCTCGCGCTGGCCGTGCCGGGAGTCGCCGCGCTGGACAAGGTTCGGGTGCGCAAGAGCGGGCTAAGTCACCTCGTTGACATCCAGGTGCGCGTGGACGGCGAACTTACGGTGCGTGCCGGCCACGATATCGCCCATGCGGTGAAAGATGCGCTCCTCGCGTCTGGCCGCCACGCCATCAGCGACGTCAGCGTGCACATTGAGCCGGCGAAATGAGCCTCGTTCACTGGTAAGGCATTCAGTTACGAGCCGCAAAATGCGG
Organism: uncultured Opitutia bacterium; assembly: GCA_903919985.1. Taxonomy (GTDB): domain Bacteria; phylum Verrucomicrobiota; class Verrucomicrobiia; order Opitutales; family Opitutaceae; genus Tous-C4FEB. The sequence continues at coordinate 9,111 of CAIXKG010000018.1, forward strand.
CGGCGGTTGAGCGGGCGCGTGACGACCAAGCCGCGTGCCGAAGAAAATACAGAGCCTGTTCACCGGGGAGAAATGCCGGCAGGTGATGCGATGCGCTGGATGCGGCGAGAATGTTTATCGGCGTCGGTTCGAAACCGTGCGGGTGTACGATGCGCGGGTAGGTCGGCCTTGGGGAAATATCGAGGGCGGACATCACGATGTTTTCCAACATCGGGTTTGGCGCCGTGCCGACGATACGGAGGTGAAACCGGGCGTTGCCGCGGCAGTCGTCTACGAAGCCTTGTTTGGCACTGGGATCGAATGGGAGGGTCGCAAAACTGCGGAGTTCGGCGATGGCTTCGTTACCTTGCTCGGGATACGGATCGGCCCGATTATTTCTGCTGCGGTGGTCGTCGGCCTCGCGGGAATCGGCGAGATGGAAAAGTCGGCCGTGTGGGACTAACGCCGATGCTTTACTTCAATTGGTCGCGAAATGGAAAGGTCGGTTCGACGCCCTCCAAGCGGCCGCGATTCTCTCGCGTCCGGCCCGCCCTTGGTCCAACTTCGATCTCGTTTTTCATGATCACTCCAACAAGTTCCTCCCGCAACCGTAGGCGCTGGCGAATGAGCACCGGCCTCGCACTCATCCCGCTGTTTTTCACCGACGCCATCACGGCGTTGTCGGCCGCGAGCGCCCCGGGTGTTGAACTCGTGGCCGACGTCGCCTATCTTGGCGAAGGTCGCGCGGAAAAACTGGACATCTATCAACCCGCGGCGCGCGGCACGGCGCCCCTGCGGCCGGCCGTGGTTTATTTTCACGGCGGCGGTTGGGTGCGTGGCGACAAGGCCGATCCGCGGGAACAAAACATCGGTGCGAATCTCGCCGCGGCCGGCTACGTTTTTGTGACCGTGAACTACGTGCTCGGCGCCCACGCTTGGCCCCAGAACTTGCAGGACTGCAAAAATGCGGTGCGTTTCATCCGGCAGAATGCGGCAAAGTACGGGGTCGATCCCGAGCGCATCGTGGCGATGGGCACGTCGGCTGGCGGACATCTGGCGCTGATGGCGGCTTACTCTGATCGCCCGGAGTTCGAGCCCGCCGCGCCCTATCCTGGCGTGTCGAGCCGGGTGTGCGCCGTCGTCGATTTCTACGGCATGACGAATCTTCTCACGCGCCAGCAGGCCGCGGAGGACGGCACGCCGACGGGAAAATTGTACGACAGCCACGCGCCCGAGGTCATTGGCGTTTCTCGTGCCGAGGGCGCCGCGGTCTGGAAATTGGCGTCACCCGTGACGTACGTCGCGCCCGGTTCACCTCCGACGCTGATTATGCACGGGCTCTCCGACCCGACGGTCAACTACGGCCAGGCGGTCGAACTCGCGAACGCGCTGCGCGCGAAAGGCGTCGCGCACGAACTCGTCCTGCTGGAGGGTGTCGGCCACATGTTCGATCTCGAGAGCTGGGACAAAAAACCGCTGCCGTTCGATATTCGGCCGACGCTATTGGCCTTCCTGGAAAAATACACGCGCGCCGCAGCGGCGAACTCCACCCGTTCGAAAAACTGATCTCTTTCACTTACCTTCACCCACCAAGAAAACATTCCGCCTGATCACCGCCGCAGCCGTCGCGCTCGAAGCCTTCACCGTCACCGGCTCGAATATCAAACGCCTCGATCAGGGAAAAGTCCTGCCGGTCACCATCCTCGACTCATCGGCGCTCGACCTTCGCGACGCGTTCGAAGCCTCTGACTTCCTCAAGGCCCGCCCGCGCGGCCACCGGCTTTACTATTTACTCGGCGGCAGGACTTTTCAGCTTAACCCCAATGAAATCGCGTAACCCTGCTACGCCGCTCAGCACCAACAAGCATTTGCTGCGTTGGGTCGACAAGATGGTCGACCTCTGCAAACCCGATGCCCTGCACTGGGTCGACGGTTCTGCGGCAGAAAACAACGCCCTCTGTGCGGAGTTGGTCGCCGCGGGTACGTTCATCAAGCTGAACCAGAAAAAGTGGCCTAACTGTTATCTGGCGCGCAGCGACGCCGGCGATGTCGCGCGCGTCGAGGATCGCACCTACATCTGCTCGCTTTCGAAGGAAGCCGCTGGTCCGACCAATAACTGGGTCAATCCGTTTGAAATGCGGAAAACGCTGA
>CAIXKG010000019.1 GCA_903919985.1 uncultured Opitutia bacterium
CTACCATTGCCGCTGGAGCCGTCGCGATAACGAAAGAGCAAATCACCAAAAGCATTTTTGAAAAAAACCGGATACGTACAACGCGTCTCGCGATCTCCGGTCATGCGATCTACTCGCTCAAGCGTTGTGATATCGAGTGGATGCTTCGTGCGATAATAAACAAGCGGATCCACATGCATATTGCCCGAAAGGTGCAGGCAGCCGTCACGATCAAGGGCGAGGCGCAGGAAATTGTGACTGTCCCAGCCGGTGACGCTGGAGGAGCGTTGTCGCAAGTCGTTCCAGATACCTTCAGGGTGAACCGTGGTCCACTGTGTACTCGGAAGCACGCGCGCGGAGACGGTAAGGCGACGTTCGCCGTCATAATAAGCAACGAACTGTCGGCCCGCGTGTGTGAGTAACGCGAAACTAACCGGACTGCCCGCCCACACAGAACCGACGGGGATACCGGCCGGCGCCGGTTCAGAAGCGAAGACGCGGATAACTAGCGTGAATGCGAAAACAACGGCGCGCGCGTTCACAGGCGATGGAGGTGGAAACCGCCATCGACGTCGAAGGTTGCACCCGTCGAAAAAGGGAAACGGTCTTCGGCAATCGCACGCACCGCGCGACCAATATCCTCGGGCTTGCCCCAGCGGCGAATCGGCGTGATGCCGCGTTCGTCCTGAATAATGAGCTTATCGTATTTCTCTTTCACGCCGCCGGTCATATCGGTGGCGATCACACCGGGACGGATTTCGTAGACGTTGATGCCATCGTTGGCGAGGCGATCGGCGAAAAGTTTCGTCATCATCGCGAGGCCGGCTTTCACCATGCAATAATCGCCTCGGTTAATGGACGCCGTGTAGACGGAGATCGACGTGATATTAACGATGCGGCCGCGAAAACCTTCAGCGTCGGTCGCCTGCTTGAGCATCTGCTTGGCCACAAGTTGTGTGAGGAAATATGGGCCCTTGAGATTAATCGCAAAAAGACGGTCGAAGCTTTCTTCGCCGGCATCGAGTACATCGGCGCGAACCTTGGGGGCAACGCCGGCGTTGTTCACAAGAAGGTCGATACGGCCAAATTTGGCCACAGTCTCGGCAACGAGGCGCTCGCGATCCGCGGCGACAGCAACATCACCTTGCACAATGAACCCGTCACCGCCGGCGGCTTTTACGAGGGCGAGGGCCTCCGCGGCGGCTTCGGCGTTGCCGGCGTAGTTGATAGCCACGCGGGTGCCCGCGCGGGCGAGTTCAATCGCGATGCCGCGGCCGATGCCGCGCGATGCGCCAGTGACGAGAGCTGTTTTCGGGATCATACGGATGCGAGCGAAGCCATGGCCCCGAACGTGGCAAGCCCGCAGGCCCGACCACGAGGCGCGTCTGCTACCAAACTCCGAGATTTACCGTGAAGACTTCAGCGGCCGTCGGTGAAGCGTTGGTGATTTCGAGGACATTGGGTCCAGCTCGCAGCAGCGTTGGGTCAAAACGATACGTACGGCTGGCTTCGGGCAAAGGCCGACGACCCGGCAAATCGCCCGGGCCGGAAAACTCCACAAATAACTCTGGGCTTTTTTGCCACGGCAATAATTCCAAGGGCTGGCCGTTTAACTTGACCGTGAGTTCCTTCACCGAGTGAGGCACACCGGTAACAAGAATCCGAGCGCGCGCGACGGGCAACGCCGCGACGGGCAACGGCAACGGAAATGTCACGGTGGCACCCGCCGGAAGTTTGGCCGGCAAC
>CAIXKG010000020.1 GCA_903919985.1 uncultured Opitutia bacterium
CATCGGTGCTAACGACGTAGCGGCGGGCGTCCCTGCCTGCCGAAATGAAGACGCCAAACCCGGCAGGCAGAGACGCCTGCCGCTACCCAAAACTGCACGGAAAAATTAAGCCGGCCTAGACGTCCGCTCAGATCCATTCGGTTGATCGAACGGAGCGGGTGCCACTTCGGCTTGAGCCGTGCGCAAATCGCGGGCGAGCGCAGCGAAGTTGGGAAAATCGTTTTCGAGCCGGCGGGTGTCGTGGCGGTGCCGGGCCACCGCCTGGAGCGCGCATTTTATCTCGTGCGGCAAATTGGGTCGGTCGGTCCCATAGGTACGCATCTTCAAATCCGCCCGCGTATAGGGCACAACGCCGAGCGACTGCCCATCCAGCCAGGCAAACTCGGTCACCGAAGCATCGGCGCCACACAGATACCAAGCCTCGATCGCCGGCACCGCGATACCCACTCCGCGTAAGAGATGCGAGCGACCGTGCGCGGCCGGCAGATTCTTTTCGGTCTGGCGAAAAATGGCGCGCAGCTGACACATGCGACATCGGGGATGGAAATAGTCCGGACGGTCGTGTTCGGCCGTGTGGATCGCGGAATCGTCCGCATCCACCACGACAACCAACACATGAGCGCCGGTGTTGAAATGCAGATGGCGAATGACGGCAGGAAGGAGTTGAGCGACGTTAGGCCAGCCGCGGGCCCGCAGTCCGGGCTGAACAAATACCGGCGCGCCACCGAGCACGCCTCCCACCAAAACCCGTAGCGCGATTTCATCCGCCGGCGATTCGCTGAGCAGGGAAATTTTCATCATTCCTCCGGCACGCCACCGAGGATGCCACTAAACCACATGTCACCGAGCGAACCCTCACGCAGCAATTCGCGAATGTCGGCGCGGTCCGAAAGCCGCTCGAACCTCGCCTCGCGACCGTGCTTTTGGCTGATGACAATTTCTTCCGGGTGATCCCGAAACAAATCCAACAGGTACGGCGAATGGGTGGTTGCGATTACCTGGACCGGCGGACGCGTTTCGCCCGCCGACGCCGGATAACTGAGCCGGTAAAGCGCGTCGCGCACTTCGCGCAGAAAGCGCGGATGCAGTCCACGGTCGATATCCTCCATGCACACCACTGCAGGTGGAGCGGGATCGAAGGCGAGCGTCAGCACGCCCAGCAAATACAACACGCCCTGCGATAAATTTTCCGCTTCGACCGGCGGCTCACCTCCGCCTAAGGCCAACGCGAGCCCGACCCTTCCATCTGACCCGAAGTTGAAAAGCATGCCGGTAAATTCGGGCAGGAGACGGAGGACCTCGGCCTCGAGTCGCGCAAAGTCGGCTGGGGCCGTTTCTTTTCGGCGCGCCAGCACGGCCGCGAGATTCGCCCCATCGGAGGCAAGTTCGGCGCTGTCGGTCAGCACGGCGGGCACCGCCATCGCGTTATGGTCGAAAAGATAGTTTCTCACGCCAACAATCTTGGCTTGGACCGCGAGCCATGCCTCTGGCGAGGGCGATTGCACCCGCAGAAGGTCGCACACCAGCTCCGACACACAACCCAGCGTCGCGCTCACGCGCTCATGCGGCGGCGCGAAAGCAAAATCAATCTGCGGTCCCGCCGCGAGGGTCGGCGCTGCGGGATCGCCGAGCGGCAATCGGGCCAACGATCGCAAACGCAACAACGCCTGAATCAGGCTGGTTTTTCCGCTGCCGTTGGGCCCGATCACCAGATTGAAGGGAGCGAGCTCCAGCCGGGTATTCCGCAGAGCCTTGAAATTCCGAAACGCGACGGAAGCGATCACCTCGTGACCTTGGCCCAGCCGCCGGCTCGGCGCCAAC
>CAIXKG010000021.1 GCA_903919985.1 uncultured Opitutia bacterium
ATCAACCGCGGCGATTATTGCATGGTGAAAGCAGGGCTCGCGATGATGACGAAGCTGTTCGCCGACCGGCTCGCGCACGACGGCATCAATGTTTACGAGATCCGTCCCGGCGTGATCGCCACCGACATGACCGGTGGGGTAAAGGAAAAATACGACAAGCTCATCATTCAGGATGAGCGGGGCATCACGCCGATCCGGCGCTGGGGAAAACCGGAAGACGTGGGCCGGGCGGTGCGCGCGATCGCGGAGGACCGGTTTCCGTTTTCGACCGGTGCGTGCTTCGACGTTGATGGCGGGTTTCATCTGCAGCGGCTGTGAGCGTTGGGCGCGCGATAGTTTAAGCCTGCGCGCCTAGGCTCGACCGCGGGCTGAAGCACTGCGCTACGATTGTGCTCCCGAGGCTTTTTTGTCGCCGCGCAAGGGGCGGTCGTCACGTTCACGGCGATGCTCCAAACTTGTCAGGCTGGATTTGAAACCTTGCTCGTGCGCGAACTCGCGGATGCGGGCGTGGCAGTAACCGAACACGGACCGGGCTGGGTCGTCGCGCCGGAAGTCGAGCACGTCGCCGACCTCGCGTTTCCGCACGTGACGTTGCGGACCGCGCGGGAATTCAAAGGCGAATCGGTCAACGCCCTGGCGACGCAGATCGCGGATTTTTTTCTGACGAGCCTACAGGGCGAACGGATCGAATCGGCGTGGCCCTGCGTTTTTGGCGGACCGGCGGAGCACGTGGGATTAGGCCGCCGGATGAGTGCGGTGGAAAAAGCGCTGTTCGAGATTCTGCGGAAGCGATTCGCACGGGTGGCGAAGCTGGCGGTGGCGGATTTGCCGCGCGGCGCGGGACCGGCGCGCGGGTTGTTCATCTGGTTCACGGATTTCGGGCGGCTTTTCGTCGCGCGCGACGCGTGGATCCACGGCCAGAGGCGCATGGCGGACGATGAGCTGGCGCCCTCGAGGAGTTACTTGAAAGTGGAGGAAGCGTTTGTGGTCCTGGGTCGCGAGCCCGCGCCGGACGAGACCGTGGTCGACCTTGGGGCCGCGCCGGGCGGATGGAGTTACAGCGCAGCGAAACGCGGGGCGCGCGTGATCGCGGTGGACAACGGTCCGCTCAAAGGCGGCGCGCTGGGAAATTCCCTGATCGAGCACCGCGCGGAGGACGCGTTTCATTTTAATTTCGAGGCCGGCGTCGCGTACGACTGGATGCTCTGCGATTTGCTGGAGGAGCCGCATCACGTCATGAAGAATCTGATCGAGCCGTGGCTGGCGCGCGGTTGGTGCCGGCGGTTTGTGTTTAACCTGAAATTTGGCCACGTCGACTCGGTCGCCCTGCTGCGCGAACTGCGTGCGCCAGATGGTCCGCTCGCGCGCTACGCGCCGGGCGCGCAGATCCGGCACCTGTACCACGACCGCGAGGAATTTACCGTGGTGGGCGAGGTGATTAATTCGCATCCCGGCCCGGCCTGAGGCGCGGCGGAAAAGGGCCAGACGAAGCCCGAAAAATTGCACGCTCCGACCGTAGCGCCCGGGCGCCTCTAGGCGCTATGGGAGTCAGCGACGTCAGCCCGAGGCCGGCGGAAAGTCATCGGACGGTGGCGTGAGCCGAGCCTCGCGCCAGTATTCGGTCCTGCGTCACTTTTTCTTCGGGATCGAAAATTTGATGGTGGAATCCGAAGCGTCGGCTGGCTTTTCGGCGGACGACAGCGGAGCGAGTGTAAGCGGAGAAGGCATCGTATCTGCCGCCGATGTCGCGACGGTTGCTCCGCTGGCCTCAAATGCGGGGCTGCCGGGCGGGAGCGCACTGAAGCCGCGTTCGAGCAACTCGATCACCTTGAGGTCGCGGGCTTGATAGGTGTTTCCGTCCATGGTCACGACGATGACCCGATGTCCGTTGCGGAGCGCGGTGGCCGCGAGACAGAACCCGGCGCCCGCGGTATAACCGGTTTTTAGTCCGTCAACCCCCGCGGCCCGGCCGAGGAGGTGATTGTGATTCGTCATCTCGACGAGTTTGCTCCGCTGACCGGTGCCGAACGAACGCGTTTTCACCGCCGTATATTTCAAAACGTCGGTGTGGAGGAGCAGGTGCCGGCTCAGGAGTGCGAAGTCGCGCGGGGTTGTGAGATCGGTGACGGCGGGATTTACCTTTCCCTTGGTCAGACCGTGCGGGGTGTGGAACGAAGTGTGAGTCATGCCGAGTTCGTGCGCCTTGGCGTTCATGAGTTCGACGAATGCCTCCGACGAACCTGCGGCGGCGCGCGCCAGTACGAGCGAGGCGTCGTTCGCGGACTGGATCATCATCGCGTAGATGAGTTCTTCGACGGGAAACGTTTCCTTTTCTTTGAGCCAGACGCTGGTGCTGTCGGACTTCATCGCGAAGATGGCCTCGGCGCGATTGACTGTGACCGGTGTGGTGAGCGAAAGCGCGTTGGCCGCGAGTTTGTCGTGGAGAACGGCAAAGGTCATGAGCTTCGTCATACTCGCGGGCGGGCTTACGAGATCGGCGTTGCGCTCGAAGAGGACGTGGCCGCTGGCGGCGTCCACGACGATGGCGCCCTTGAAGGCATCCTTGTCGTCGACGACTGGCCGGGTGGGTTTGGCCCGGGCCGCGGCGGCGTGGGCCGCAGAGGTGATCGACGCGATAAAAAGTAACGGGAGCACGATAACCTGGCGCGAAAAAATCATGCACGAATGAGGAGGAAAAATCGGGGAACGGTGCGAGCGAAAAGAAGACGGTGCGGTGGCCGTGAGCCAAATGAATCGAGCGGATCGAGGAGTGAAGCCAATCAGGGCCATCCGAGTAACGGCGCGACGGCGCCGATTAATTTCGGCCCATGACCGCGTAGGCGTGGATCGCGCCGTTGCGCGCGAAGCCGTTGGCCGTTTCCGTGACGGTACGACTAATTTGGTCGGAAGCGGTGGAGGGTGAGTCGGGTAAACTTGGCGCTTAGGCGGGTGTTATTTTCTCGCGAAGGACCGACGAGAATTCCCCCGCACGGTTCGGCGCGGCGGCAAAAAATATCAATTTTTGCGCGAGGTAGACCGCGTTGGGGCTAGGCTCGGAATTTTCGGGCGGTCCGGGTCCGCGACGGAGCGGATTACGATTTCGCCTTCGTCTGCTCGATCGGCAACTCGTGGAGCTTCAGCTCGGGATTCTTTTCGATGAAGTAACGCATCGTCCATTCGTTCGGGAAAAGCACGACAGGCTGGTCGAATTTGTCGGAGCCGAAGCTCACGCCCGATGCGACAATCAGGCGCGTGTAATCAAAACTTTTGCCGGGGGCGGGGACGAAATCGGCGGGAAGTTGCACCCAGCGGAGCACCGTCCACGGCGTCGGCGTGAGCCGCGACTCGGCGTTGTATTCGCTCTGGAGGCGCCACTGCACCACCTCGAATTGGAGCGGACCGACGGCGGCGAGCAGCGTCGCGCCCGGCGGCGCGTTCTTCGCGGTGAAGGATTGGACGACGCCTTCCTGCAGGAGCTGCTCCAGACCGGCGCGGTACTTCTTCGCTTCGCCGGTATTCGGATTCGTGATGTACGTGAAAACTTCCGAGGGGAATCGCGGGATCTCGTTGTAGCAGATCGAGCGGTCCTCGGTGAGCGTGTCACCGATCCCGAACTCGCTGTGGCCGACAAGGCCGATGACGTCGCCCGGCCAGGCTTCGTCGACGGTTTCGCGTTCGCGGCCGAAGAGTTTGTGTGACGACGAGAGGCGGACTTGTTTGCCGGTGCGCTGGTGATACACCTGCATATCGCGGTCGAATTTGCCCGAGCAGACGCGGAGAAAAGCGATGCGGTCGCGGTGCTTCGCGTCCATATTCGCCTGAATCTTAAAAATGAATCCGGAGAATTTAGCATCGGTCACCGGCACTTCGCGGGCGACCGTCGGCTGGGGCAGACCCGGCACCGTTACGGTGACCGACGTGCGCGGGGCGGGAGGGACGGAGTCCTTGAGAAAACCGTCGAGCAAGAGCTGGATGCCGAAATTATTCACGGCGCTGCCGAAGTAGACGGGCGTTTGCTGGCCGTTTTGGACGGCGTTGAGATCGAACGGATGGCCGGCACCATCGAGCATCTCGAGCTGCTCTTTGACGTCGCGGTACGTGTCGTCGTCCATCTTCGCGCGCACGACCGGATCGTCGAGGGAGGTCACGCTGACGGGCGCCTGGAATTTCCCGCCGGGCACGCGTTCGAACAGGTGAACTTCGCGCGTGCGGCGGTCGAATACGCCGCGAAATTGCGGGCCGTTGCCGAGCGGCCAGATGACGGGTGACGACTGGAGACCGAGGACGTTTTCGAGTTCGTCGAGCAAGTCGATCGGGCTGCGCGTAGGCCGGTCGCACTTGTTCATGAAGGTGAAGATCGGCACCCCGCGGCGGCGACAGACTTCGAAGAGTTTGCGCGTCTGCGTTTCGACGCCTTTCGCGGCGTCGATGACCATGAGTGCCGCGTCGACGGCCGTAAGCACCCGGTAGGTGTCTTCGGAAAAGTCCTTGTGGCCGGGCGTGTCGAGGAGGTTTACGGCGCAGCCGGCGTAATCGAATTGGAGGACGGTGGACGAAATGGAAATGCCGCGTTGCTTCTCAAGTTCCATCCAGTCGGAGGCGGGGGCGCGCTGGTTTTTGCGATCTTTGACGGCACCGGCGAGGTGGATGGCGTTGCCGTAGAGCAGGAATTTTTCCGTCAACGTCGTCTTGCCCGCGTCAGGGTGGGAGATGATCGCGAAGGTGCGGCGGCGGGCGATTTCGGCGGCGGGTAACATGGACAAGGGTTCAGGCAAACGCGCGTTGGGCGGTGGGGAAAGGCGAAAGTGCGGCGGGGGAGGAGAGACGCGGATTAAGCGCGAAGACGCAAAGGTGGCGAAGGTCGGATGAAGGTAGGGCGCGTTATCCCTAACGCGCCGGTTGGGCGTCGCTCTCTCTGTGAGCTGAGTCGCAGCGGCGGGTTAGGGATAACCCGCCCTACCTTCGGACAAGACATTTCGCACCCACCTTACCGCCGCACCGGCACGCCTCGTTCGCTCAAATACGTTTTCACCTGTGGAATCGTGAGCGTGCCAAAGTGGAAAAGGCTCGCGGCCAAAACGGCACTGGCGCGGCCTTGGTCGAGAGCGTCGGCGAAATGACTGAGCTGGCCCGCGCCGCCGCTGGCGATCACGGGGACGGACACGGCATCGCTGACGGCCCGAGTGAGGGCGCAATCGTAGCCGGTCAACATGCCGTCGGCATCCATGCTGGTGAGCAGGATTTCGCCGGCACCGAGTTCGGTCGCGCGCCGCGCCCAGGCGACGGCGTCGAGTTCGGTGGGATTGCGTCCGCCGTGGGTGTAGACGCGCCAGGATTTGCCGTCGGGTTCACGTTTCGCGTCGATGGCGAGCACGATGCATTGCGCGCCGAAACGGTCGGACGCGGCGCGAATCAGATCCGGGTTTTTGATGGCGGCGGTGTTCAGGGAAACTTTATCCGCGCCGGATCTGAGCATGGCCTCGATGTCGGGCACGGAGCGCAGGCCGCCGCCCACGGTGAGCGGCATGAAGCAATGTTCGGCGGTGGCGGCGACGACGTCGTGCATGATGCCGCGGTTATCGCTGGAAGCGGTGATATCGAGGAAGACGAGTTCGTCGGCGCCCTGGGCGTCGTAGGCGCGTGCGGATTCCACTGGATCGCCGGCATCACGGAGTTGCTGGAACTTCACGCCCTTTACGACACGGCCGGCGTTGACGTCCAAGCACGGAATAATTCTACGGGACAACATGACCGGAAATTGGTTTTGAGTTTTGGGTTTTGAGTTTTGG
>CAIXKG010000022.1 GCA_903919985.1 uncultured Opitutia bacterium
CTCGCCGCCACCACGCGCTACGCGAGTTACGCCCGCAATCGCATCGATAATCCTGATCCCGCGCACTCCAAGTGGTCGGCCTATTGCTCGATCTATTTTGCCGATTCCGACGCCGACGGGCGCCAGACCGGGAGCTATGTGCTGCGCGTGAGCGGCAAGGTCGACGGCGTACGTATTCCGAAGTCACTCTACGATGTGTCACGCGTGATGCAGAACGAGCAGCCGGACATCCACATCATCGGTCACTGGAATTATCCTTCCGACACCAAGAAGACCACGTATGTCGCGGCGTCGAACTGCGAGCAGGTGGAACTCCTCCTCAACGGCAAGTCACTCGGCGTCCAGTCGAAGGTCTTTAAATTCGTCGATACGTTCGGTGGCCGGGGCCCGGGTTCGGAAGAACGGAATGCGGGCATTGACACCGGTTTCGTCTACGCCTTTCCCGACGTCGTCTTCGCGCCCGGCACGCTCAAGGCCGTTGCGAGTAAGGGCGGCAAAGTTGTTGCGCAACAGGAGCTGCAGACCGCCAGCGAGCCGAAGGCAATCAAGCTCACGCTTCGCACCGGTCCGAAAGGCTTGCAGGCCGACGGCAGCGATGTGGCGTTGATCGATTTCGAGGTCGTCGATGGCCAAGGCCGCCGTTGCCCGACCGATGAGGCGCGCGTGGATTTTGCGGTCTCGGGGCCGTTGGTCTGGCGCGGCGGATTCAACGCCGCGAAGCTCGAAACGACGAACAATCTGTACCTCGACACCGAGTGCGGCATCAATCGCGTGGCGGTGCGCTCGACGCTGACGGCCGGCGAGATCACGGTGACGGCGACGCGCGCCGGACTGACGCCCGCCACGGTTAAGATCCAATCGAAACCCGTGGAAATCACGGACGGCCTTGGCCGCGATCGTCCGCCGGTACCGTCTGGACCAGTAGCGATGGCGCGGTAATGCGGTAACGAGCACGGTGGGCGGGGTGCGCTCACCCCGCTGGGGCGTCGCCAGTTCGACAAGGCATTTGCGGGGTGAAGGCGCACCCCACCCACAGCTCTTACGCGCGTGTTGGGCGAACGCCGTGGGTTCATCCTGGTGCGGGACATTGCCAGGTCGAAACCCCGTTTAGGAATCGACCGGGCCGAGGCACGGATTTGGCTTCGCGCGGAATTTGCGCTCGCCAGCCGCGCACTCCGAACCCCGAATCTTACAGGTGCCCCGCCTCCTTTTTTACACGCTCGTGGTCGTCCTCGGTATTCTGAGCATGGGTTTTCAATTGCTCGCTTCGCGACTGCTCAATCCGCATTTCGGCTCTTCGCTCATCGTCTGGGCGTGGTTGATCTCGACGTTTCTCGCCGCCTTCAGTCTGGGCTCCATCGTGGGCGGCTGGATCAGCAACGCCCCGACGCCGCAGCGTGAACGCGCCCAGCTGCTCGGCGCCGTGCTCGCGGTCCTATCCTTGGCCTTCACGGCGTTTTTCGGCCGGTCTGTGCTCGATCAAATCGAGATCGCGTTCACCGAATTGACCACGGGGCTGCTGATCTCGTGTCTGGGCTTATTTTTCCTGCCGGTAACGATGTTGTCGTCATTTGGGCCGCAATGCGTGCAACACCTCGCGGCCCTCGGGACACCGCCGGGCAAGGCCTCGGGGCTCGTCTACGGCGTAAGCACGCTCGGAAATATCGCGGGCGTGATGCTCACCGCCTTCGTGCTGATTCCGCATCTGCCGGTGTCGACATTGCTCTACCTCTGGCTGGGCGTCGCGGTGCTCAGCTTGGGCGCTCTCATCGTCATCCTGCGTGCGCGCTCGAGGCTCCCTTCTTCATGAAAAAACTGTTCGTTCTCACGCTGATTTCGCTCGGGTCGGCATCGCCGGCTTGGTCGGCCGCGTCGGCCATCGCGCCCGACTACACGGAAAGCTACGACACGCCGTACAACAATCTCACCGTGCAGAAAATCGGTTCCGTCGTTGAACTGCGCGCCCGTTCGCGCGCCGCGGAATATTTGGAGTCGGCCGTTGATCTCAGCGATCCGCTCCGACTCGTCGTACCGTATACTCGTTCGCTGTTTGGCGCGGTTTTCCTCGAACCGAAACCGAAGGCCGTGCTCATGATTGGTCTCGGCGGCGCCGGATTTCACCGCGTGTTCTCCCATGGCTTTCCGGGGGCGTTGCTGCAGACGGTCGAGCTTGATCCGAAGGTGTTCGAACTGTGTCAGTCCCGGCTGAATTTTCTGCCAACGGATAAGACGCCCGTGGCGACCATGGACGGCCGCCTCTACGTGAAACGTTCCAAGCAAATGTGGGACTGGCTCATCCTCGACGCATTTCGCGCCGGGTTTGTCCCGCCGCATCTGAAGACGCAGGAATTCTACCGCGAATGCGCGGCGCACATGAGCGACCGCGGGGTATTCGTGACCAATCTTCATGCCACGACCGAGCTCTACGCGTCGGATCTGAAAACCATTCAGTCGGTATTTCCGCAGGTGATCCTGTTTCAGACGCCGGGCCGCGGCAACGTGATCGCGTGTGCGGTCAAATACACCACACCGTCGATCAGCGATCCCGCCAAATGGGCGGCGGTGGCAGAGCTTAACCCGATGCTGGCCTCACGGGTGAATTTCAAGGAACTGGCGGATGAGAAGACCGATGTCCCGGTTAATACCGGACGTATCGCCCGCGTGTTGACGGACGATTTTTCGCCCGTCGAGTTTCTCGATGCGATGAAGGTGAACAACACGAAGGCGCATTGAAACGCGTTTGGCTTCACCGAAATTTTATCCAAATTATTCCCCATGGCTTTTTTCATTGGCATCGATTCCGGCACCCAGAGCACGAAGGCGGTTGTGCTCGATCTCGCCGCACGCACCGTGATCGCCGAGGCGCGCGCGTCGCATCAATTGATCGGCGGCCTGCCCGTCGGTCACATGGAACAGCACCCCGCGGATTGGGTGGCGGCCCTCGACAGGGTGCTGCGTGACGTCGTCGCAAAGATCGGCCCGGACCGGGCGCAACGCGTCCGCGGCATCGGGGTGTCGGGCCAGCAACATGGCTTTGTCCCGCTCGACGCAGAGGGAAACGTCATTCGTCCGGCCAAGCTTTGGTGCGATACCAGCACGACCGAAGAGTGCGCGATTATCACCAAGAAGCTCGGTGGGCCAAAGGGGGCGATCCGGAAAACGGGCAATCTCATTCTACCCGGTTTCACCGCGCCGAAAATTCTCTGGTTGAAGCGTCACGAGCCGGCGAACTACCGGCGGCTGCGTCACGTGCTGCTGCCGCACGACTACCTGAATTTTTATCTCACCGGCAATTATCACATGGAGTTGGGCGACGCCTCGGGCACGGCGCTCATGGATGTGCGCCGGCGCGTTTGGTCGAAAGACGCAATCAACGCGATCGACCGGAATCTCGCGAAATTTCTCCCGTCGCTGTCGGCCTCGCACGAAGCCGCCGGACTCTTGCTTCCGGCGCTCGCGGTTAAATACGGCTTTTCGCCCGACGTCGTGATCAGCGCCGGCGGCGGCGACAACATGATGGGTGCGATCGGCACCGGGAACGTCGAGCCGGGCGTCGTGACGGCGAGCTTCGGGACGAGCGGGACCATTTACGCTTATGCCGCGAAACCGGTGATCGATCCGCAGGGCGAGATCGCGGCGTTTTCGTCGTCGAGCGGGGGCTGGCTGCCGCTGCTCTGCACGATGAACGTGACCACGGTGACTGAGCAGGTGCGCGCGCTTTTCGGGCAGGACCATGCGGCGCTTAACGCCGCGGTGAGTTCCGCGCCGGTGGGTGCGGGCGGTCTCCTGCTCTTGCCATATTTCGCCGGAGAGCGGACGCCGAACGTCCCAGATGGTTCGGGCGTGCTGCTCGGACTAAACGGAAACAATTTCAGTTCAGCCCACCTTGCTCGCGCCGCGATGGAAGGCGTAACGCTCGGCATGAACTATGGCCTGCGGCGATTGGCTGCGCTCGGCGTGAAGGCTAAAGAGATTCGAGTGACGGGCGGTGGCGCGAAGTCGCCCGTATGGCGGCAGATCATGGCCGACGTCTTCGGCGTGCCAGTCGTGGCGATGGTGGAAGAGGAAGGCGCGGCACTCGGCGGAGCGCTGCAAGCCGCCTGGTGCGTGGCGCGGCGCGAAGGAAATAAAAAAGCGCGCCTCACCGATTTCACGACGGGCACGGTCGCGTTGGACGAAACGACCCGCTGCACCCCGAACAAAGCGAATGTAACTCGCTATCGTGAGTTGCAGGTTTTGCAGGATGAATTGAGCCGGTCACTGCGCGGAGTGTTCGCCGCCCAGCGGAAGTTTGCGGCCGGCTGATTTCGCTTGGGCTATTCGAAAAAAATCTCGCCTGCGGGAAATTGATTTTCGGCATCGGGCCACCCCGATGCTTAACCGACGAAAATTTGTCGGCAGCGTGGCGGCCTTCGTCGCCGCCGGTTGTTGCGCAGTGGGGCGTGGGAGCCTGGTCGGCGCGCGCGGCCGGAGGATTGAGTCCTTGCACGCAGAAAGACTGTCAGGAAGAGTCCGGCTCCTTTTCGCGCGTCTTGTTGGGCCGGGACGCGTTAACCCCTTTGTCCCCGCAAATCCCCATGAAAAAAATCGTTGCTTCAGTCTTGTTGGCCTCGTGCGTCGCCGGTGCCTTCGCGCCTTCCGCCTTCGCGCAAATTGGCCGGCGTTTTCCTTCTGAGAAAAAAATCGTGCCAGATCCGGTGACCGGGGTCCCGCTGACTTTTCTCACGAGCACGCCGGCGGGTGATTCCAAGATTTATCAGACCCACCACCAGTGGACCTCGGACGGCAAATGGCTGATTTTCCGTTCGAATCGCGTGCGCGGCCAGGCGATGGCGGTCAACGAAGCGACCGGCGACATCGTCCAAGTCACCGAGGGTGGTTACTCCGGCATGCTGTGTCTGGCCGATCACTCGATGAATCTTTATTTCGCCCGGACGCCCGGGATGGTTTTGGCCGATGCTTCGAATGCTCCGGCCAGCGGCGGTCTGATGGTACCGGCGAATACTCCTGCGGGGGCCAACGCTCCTGCGGCCGCTGCGGCCGGCGCGGCCGGTGCTGGTGGACCGGGTGGCCGCCGAGGACAGACCGTGCCGTCGCAAATCGTGCGCGTCGATCTGGAGAAACTTTTCGCCGACAGTGCTGCGGGTAAACTTAAGAGCGCCGATGCTTATGAACACGTGTGCGGCACGGTGCCGCTCGATTTCGGCAACGTGGGCGATGTCGCCCTCGATCCAACGGAGGAGTACGTGTATTTCAGGGTGAGCAATCGGGAGATCGCCGCTGCGCATCTTCCCCCCGATACCAAAGCGGAGCCAACGTTTGGGCCGCGTGGAATGGGCTCCGGTCCCGCGGGCCTTGCGAAGATGAATCTAAAGACGGGGAAAATCGACTACATCGTCTCGGTGCCGTTCCAGATCGGCCACGTGCAGACGAATCCGTGGGTCCCGGGCGAAATCATTTTCTGTTGGGAAACCGGCGGTAAGGCGCCACAGCGGACCTGGACCGTGATGGCCGATGGCACCGGCTTACGTCCGCTCTATCCGGAATCGGATTACGACTGGGTCACGCACGAAGCGGTGATCACGAAGGACGAGGTCGCGATCGCGATGCTTTACCTGCGCACGCCGTTGGCTGGACCGCGCGCGCCGCGGCCGGCGAATGCCAATCAACCGGCGGCCGCGGCCAATGGCGCTCGTCGGGGTGGAAATAACCCGCCCGTCGTGGTTCCCCCCGAGCAGCAGGTCGTCTTAGACCGGACCGGCATGGACGGACATCCCACCGGTTTGGGCATTGTGAATTTGCGCACGCGCGAAATGCGGATCATCGGTCAAGTTCCCATCGGCGATCCCGGCCGTTCGGTCTGGCACGTGAACGGTTCGCCCGACGGGCGTTGGGCGGTAGCCGACGATTTCCAATACCGCCTCTGGCTCATCGACCGGAACAACGGCGAAATGATTTTGTTGTCCGACAACGGCCATAAGACGACCGCGCAGGATCACCAACATCCGACGTTCAACGCCGATAGCACGAAGATCGAAATTCAATCGGCGATGCTCTCGGAAGACGGGCGTTCGCTGAACATCTGCGTGGTGCCGGTGCCCAAGACCTGGCTGGCGCGCACGTACACGAATAAAAAATTAGAGTGATGCGTTCTGGGTAGCTACGCTCGCGGGCGCTTTGGCCCGCGAGCGGGGCGACGGCCGGCGTTTTTCTGCCGCCTTATTTCTTTCCGCCCTCAATAGCGGCGCATCGTCGGTTCGATGCGCTCCGCCCACGCATCGATCCCGCCGGCGACATTGCTCACGCGGGAAAAGCCCTTTGCGCGCAGAAATTCGGTGGCGCGGAGACTTCGGGCGCCGTGATGGCAGTGGATGAGCAAATGTTTGTCGCGCGGTAGTGCCGCCAAATGCTCCGGAACCTGGCGGAGCGGAATCACCTCGGCCCCGGCGATCCGGCAGATCTCCACCTCGTACGGTTCGCGCACATCGACCAGTAACACGTCGGTCGGCGTGGCGGTCAGCAGGCGCTGGGTTTCTTCGACGCTGATTTCGAGGGGGACGGATTCGTCGGACATGGTTAAAGTGGAGGGCGGGGTGCAGGAAAAATCGTAGTGAGCCGAATCGAGCTTGGTGATTTTTGGCGCGGTCCCGCAAACCGGGCATTCCAGTGAGCGCGAAATCTTGAGCGGGTGGAAGGTCTGCCCCAGCGCGTCGTAGGTCAGCAGTCGCCCGCGCAGCGTTTCGCCCGCGCCCGTGATTACTTTGATTGCCTCGAGTGCTTGGAGGCTTCCGATCACGCCGCAAAGTGCGCCGACGACGCCGGCTTCTCCGCAATTGGGAATCGTGCCGGCGGTCGGCGCTTCGGGAAACAGGCAGCGGTAGCAGGGGGCTCCGACCGATGGATCGAACACGGTGAGCTGACCTTCGAATTTATAAACACTACCGTGCACCACGGGGCGGCGAGTCAGCACCGCCGCGTCGTTGATCAGATAACGCGCCGCAAAATTATCGGTGCCGTCCACGATGAGATCGTAGGTGTCGAAAATCGACTGGGCATTTTCGACGGTGATACCCGCGGCGTGCTCGATAACGGAGATGAACGGATTCATCGACCGGAGTCGGCGGGCGGCGGAAGTCACTTTCGTTTCGCCGATGGATTGATCGTCATGGAGCAACTGCCGCTGGAGATTGTGGGCTTCAACGCGATCGAAGTCAGCGATGCCCACCGTGCCGACGCCGGCCGCGGCGAGATACAGGGCGGCGGGACTCCCCAAACCGCCCGCGCCAACGACCAGCACGCGAGCCGCGGAGAGCTTTTGTTGACCGGCGACGCCAAGCTCACTCAGCAGAATGTGCCTGCTATATCGCGCAAGTTCGTCGGGCGAAAGCTGGGGCGGTTTTTCGGACGGCATTGACGTGAAACAGAGCCGGGCGCGACCGGGCCGCAAGTAAAGATCGTTCGCTGGAGCCAAGCTCTTGGCGTTTCGCCCTCCTGCGGCGAGGGCGCAGTTATTCCGCGACCCTTGGTTCGCGCGGCCTGAAAAGCAGCCGGGCGATGTTTACGGCAAAAATTTACGCTCGTGCAGCCAGTAAAGACACTGGTCTGCCCACGGTGGAGCGGGGCGATCGGGCCGGCCTAGGCCGAGCCCGTGCGCACCCGTTTCATAGATATGAAGGGAATAGGGGACACCCGCGCGCCGCAGGGCAGCGGCGAACATCATCGAGTTTTCAACGGGCACCGTTTTATCGGCGACCGTGGCCCAGATAAAACACGGCGGAGTTTCGGCGGTAACTTGCAGTTCGACCGAAAGATCTTTGATGAGTTCGGGCGAAGGGTTGTCGCCGAGGAGTTGTTTGCGGGAGCCGGCGTGGGCGAATTCGCCGAAGGTGATGACCGGATAACACAGGACGACGACGTCGGGGCGGGAGCTTTCGCGTTCGATTGGATCCGCTGCGGCGGGTTTCCCGGCATCGAAATGTGTCGCAATGGTCCCGGCCAAATGTCCGCCGGCGGAGGAGCCGATCACACCGATGCGGTTGGCGTCGAGGCCGCCGCTCTTGCGTGCGAATGATCGGACCATGCGCACGGCGCGCGCGATGTCCGTGAGTTCGGCGGGATGATGATAGCCCTGTGAGCCGAGCCGGTAACGCAGCACGTAGGCGGCGACGCCTTTGCTCGCGAGCCACTCCGCGTAACCTGTGCCCTCATGGGCCGCGAGATTCGAGTAACCGCCGCCGGGCAGAACGATCATCGCCGCGCCATTTCCGCCTGAAGCCGGCAGATACGGGGTGAGGGTGGGGATATCTTGCGGCCGTTGTCCAAGCGCGCCCGGTGCATCGCCCTCCCAAAGCCGAATGGAGTTGGGTGGAATTGAGGTGACCAGACTCGGAACAGCCGGAACCGCAGGCGCGGGCGCTGAAGGCGTGGGGGCAGTAGCGGCGGCCGGAGTTTGAGCGCGCGTCGGACTCGTGGTGGCTCCAGCGATGAGTAACGCGGTGAGTAGAAACGCAGCGAAATTATTTTTGGTGGGCATAGGGGTGTGATCGTTGACCAGCGAAGAAGAAGCGGTGGGTGGACGATTGGAAACCCGAAAAAGAACAAGGCCCCGGAGCCTTATGCGGGTGGGTGTTCGCTCCGCACTCGGTTTAATCCGCCGGGAGACGCGTTGGCCTTAGGGCGGAGATCAATTCGAGCCGCTCGAAGCCAATCCGACGCTGGAGATTTTCGATTTCAGCCGACGGCTCTATCGCGACTCACTTAATTTTGACCGGCCTTCGACGTGTTTCCACTTTTCGCCTCAATGAATTCGCGGATGACGTTCATCCGCTGGCGGGCGCGATCTTCTTGTTCGATCTCGTCGCTATTACGGATGGTTTCGTTCTTGGCCATCGCCTTGCGCATTTTCGACAGGGCGAGATATTCCAACTGGCGAATCCTCTCGCGGGTGACGTGAAATTTCCGGCCGACCTCTTCCAAAGTCAGCTCGTCACGTCCCTCCAGACCGAAACGAAGTTTGATGATCTCGGCTTCGCGTTGATCGAGCGAATTCACCATCGAGTTCAAATCGGAGTTGAGGTTTCGATCGCGCAATTCCTCGTAGGGGCTGACGGCATTGTCGTCGCCCACAATTTCGCCGAACGTGCCGGAATTGTCGTCTTGCCCGATCGGGGCGTCGAGCGAGGCCGGCCGGACGCTCACCGATTTTAGATGGGCAACCTTCGCCGTCGGAATCTGCAATTCTATCGCTAATTCTTCGTCGGTCGGCTCGCGGCCGAGGTTCTCGGAAAGTTTCATCGCGGTCTTCCGCATCTTGGAAATCTTGTCCACCAAGTGGACGGGCAGGCGGATGGTCTTCGATTGGTTGGCCAGGGCGCGCTTGATGGATTGCTTGATCCACCACGCTGCGTAGGTGGACAGCTTTCCACCCTTCCGGGGGTCGAAGCGTTCCACGGCTTTGATGAGGCCGATGTTGCCTTCGCTGATCAGGTCGAGGAGCGGGAGACCAAAATCTTTATAGTCCATCGCAATTTTGACGACGAGACGGAGATTGGCCGAAATCATGTGATCGCGCGCCGCCTTGTCGCCGCGCCGAATACGCCGGGCTAGCGTGATTTCCTCTGCAATGGTGAGCAGCGCAGTTTTTCCAATCTCTTGGAGATAGAGCTGGAGGTTGCTGCGCTCTCCGTGCGCGATTTGTTCGGCGGGAGCGGATTCGGATTTTTCCAGAAATGAAGGCGCGCTGTCGAGCGGCGCGGAATTAAGGACGGCGGTCGGAGCCTCGGCAGCAGCGGCATCGTCGATGGCGTTAAGCGAGCGGGACGACTTTGTTTTGGCGGGCATAGAATTGATCCTCGGTGAATGATAGAGAGATGATGGACGAGTTTGTTCCCGAACCGGTAGCTAAAGCTGTTCCATTTGGAATTACGCCGATCCTCACTCGTGGGTTGCATGAACTTTCCGGCTAGTACGGGAAGTAATGGCGCACAGAATCTCCCCTGCATGGGCACATCGTCGCGTGAGCGGGGCGACCGCTCGACGCCTCCGACCGGGCGTGGCCTAAGCCGGCTTGCCGTGAAACTGGGAGGCAATTTCCGCGGCTTTGAGCAACGCGGACGCCTTGCTGATCGTTTCCTGATACTCCGCGGCCGGTACGGAATCCGCCACCACACCGGCGCCTGCTTGGATGTGCAGCTGGCCGCCCTTGAGTAGGGCAGTGCGCAGCATAATGCACGAGTCCAGGTTGCCGTCGTACCCGAAATAGCCCAAGGCGCCGGCATAAAAGCCCCGCTGGCTGGGCTCGCTTTGGGCGATGATCTGCATCGCGCGAATCTTGGGTGCGCCACTCACCGTGCCCGCGGGAAAGGTGGCGCGCATCAGATCGTAGGCTGACTTGCCAGGCGCGATCTGGCCCTCGACCTGCGAAACGATGTGCATCACATGCGAGTACCGTTCTATGACGTTCAGCTCTGGCACCCGAATCGAGCCATAACGGCAGACGCGGCCGATGTCGTTGCGGGCGAGATCCACCAACATCAGATGCTCGGCGAGCTCCTTCTGATCGGACAATAATTCTTTTTCGAGTGCGGCGTCCTCTTCGGGCGTCGCACCGCGGCGCCGGGTTCCGGCGATCGGTCGAATTTCAACGAGTTCATCGGTGAGCCGCACATGGACCTCGGGTGATGCACCGACGATGGCGAAATCGCCCGCATCAAGAATGAACATGTAGGGCGACGGGTTGACCGTGCGGAGGGCGCGATACAGATCCAGCGGAGATTGGCTGAACGGCCGGGTGAAGCGCTGGGAGGGGACGAACTGAATGATGTCGCCCGCGCGGATGAATTCCTTCCCGGCTTCCACGGCGGCCTCAAAGCGGGCTTGGGTGAAATTGCCCGGGGGCACGGCTACTTTTCCCGGCTCGATGAGCAGCGCAGGCGCCAGGCCGCGGGGTTGTTGGAGGAGATTAAAAAGATACTGGAGCTCAGTCACCGCCGCGTCGTAGGCGACCCCAGCATCCCCTTGAATGTGGGCGTTGACGCACAAACGCAGGGTCTGCTTGGCGCGATCGAATATCAGCAGCGAATCCGAAAGCATGAAATAAAGCAGCGGCACGCCCAGTTCGTCTCGGGCCACGGCAGGGACCGTGGGCTCGATGCGCGTGACGTACTCGTAGCCGATGAAACCTACGGCTCCTCCGGTAAAACGCGGCAGGTCGGGCAGCACCACCGGCCGATAGCGGCTCATCTCGCTTTCGATAAGCGTCAGCGGGTCGGGCGGTGTTGGTACCGTTTGGCTCGGTGCGCCGGGCACGCGAATTTCGGTAGTGACCGGACCGCAGATGAAAATTTTGCGCGGCCGGCATCCGATGAAACTATAACGTGAAAGCGTTTCGCCGCCTTCCACGGATTCGAGGAGATACGAAGGCCCGGCATCGCGCAGTTTAGCGTACGCGGAGACCGGCGTTTCGAAGTCGGCCATCAAATCGGTGTAGACGGGGACGACATTGCCTTTTTCGGCGAGGCGCAGAAACGCCTCGCGGGAGGGATGCACATTCATGGCGCTGAGATTGGGACGGTTATTCCACCGTGACCGATTTTGCCAGATTGCGGGGCTTGTCCACGTCGCAACCGCGTTCGACCGCGATATAGTAACTGAGGAGTTGTACTGGCACCGCCGCGACGATCGGGAGCACGGCTTCATGGCAATCGGGCAGGGTGATCACGGCGTCGGCGAGGCCGGGAGGCAATTCACAGCCCTCGGTGATGATCGCGATCACCGGGCCCTTGCGGGCTTTGATCTCCTGCATGGAGGAAACGACCTTGTTGAAAATTTCGCCCTTCGGCGCGAAGAACACGCTCGGGCATTCCTCGCTGATCAGCGCGATTGGCCCGTGCTTCATTTCGGCCGCAGGATAGCCTTCGGCGTGGATATAGGAAATTTCCTTGAGCTTAAGCGCGCCTTCGAGTGCCAACGGGAAAAGCGAAAGCCGGCCGAGAAACAAGAAGTCGGCATGGCGCGCGAAGCGCTTGGCGATGGCCTTGATTTCCGGCGCCTGTTTCAAAACCTGGCGCACCAAATCCGGCGCGCCCTTGAGCGCGGATACATAGCTCACTCCGTCGCTGAAGCTCATGTCGCGCAGGCGCGCGATATAGAGCGCGACCATCGCGCCGATGAGCAGTTGCGAGGTGAAGGCCTTCGTGGAGGCGACGCCGATTTCCGGACCGACGTGCTGGTAAATGCCGCCGTTCGCTTCGCGGGCGATGGTTGAACCGACAACGTTGTTGATCGCCAGGACCCGGTAACCTTTGCGCTGGGCTTCGCGCAGGGCGGCGAGCGTGTCGATGGTTTCCCCGGACTGGCTCATCACGAAAAACAGCGTGTTGCGGTCGAGCGGCGAGTTGCGGTAGCGGAACTCCGACGCGTAATCGACTTCCACGGGCAGGCGGGCGAAACGCTCGATCAAATGTTCCGTGACGAGGCAGGCGTGCCAAGCCGTGCCGCACGCACAAAACATAAAGCGGTCGATCTGCCGCAGCTCGCTCGCCGTCAGATTGAGTCCGCCGAAATTGGCGGTGCTACCGTCCTCCGAGAAGCGTCCGCGCATCGAATTTTCGAGTGCGATGGGCTGCTCAAAAATCTCCTTCTCCATGAAGTGCGCGTAATTGCCCTTTTCGGCATCGCTGATGGACCACGTGATCTTGTCGACCACCGGTGAAACGTCTTCCTGCTCCAAGGTCGTGATGGTGAAGCCGCCGCGGGCGAGATGGACGATTTCGCCGTCCTTCAGGTAAACGACGCTCTGCGTCCGGCTGATGATGGCCGAAGCGTCTGAGGCGATGATGTGTTCGCCATCGCCCACGCCAAGCAGGAGGGGCGAGGCCTTGCGGGCCGCGACGAGTTCGGTGGGGCAATCGACGCAGAGCACGGCAATCCCGTAGGTCCCCTCTACATGCTGCAGCGCCTTGCGCACGCTTTCTAGAAAACGGCTGCCGCTGCCGGTGCCATGGCCATTCGCATGCGGAGGATTGGAGGCGCCCGCCGGTTCCTTCGCGTAGTGATAGGCGATCAGGTTACAGAGGACTTCGGTGTCCGTTTCCGACTGAAAACCATAGCCCTTGCTCAGCAGGAACGTTTTGATTTGGGAGTAATTCTCGATGACCCCGTTGTGAATGAGGGCAAACTTACCGTCGCTACTGATGTGCGGGTGGGCGTTGGCATCGGTCACGCCGCCGTGCGTGGCCCAGCGCGTATGCCCGATCCCCGTAGTGCCGGTGAAATGGTGCCGCGCGACTTCCTTCACTAAGACTTCGACCCGGCCGGATTTCTTCGCCAGTTCCAGCCGCCCATCCTTGAGAACGCACACGCCCGCCGAATCGTAGCCGCGGTATTCGAGGCGTTTTAGCCCTTCGAGAATGATGGTTGCCGCCTTTTGTTTGCCGACGTAGCCGACGATTCCGCACATAATTAGGTTTTTCAGGAAATTGGATTGCGACGCTATTCTTGCGATGAATTGTTCGGCAAGAAACTACGAGCAAAGTCTTATGATCGACCGACGCAACAAAACCCTTGCCGTTATCATGGGCGGCGGACGTGGCACACGCCTCTCGCCCCTCACGCTGGAACGCTGCAAACCTGCCGTCCCGCTTGCGGGCAAGTACCGCCTCGTCGATATCCCCATCAGCAACTGCATCAATTCCGACATCAACCGGATCTTCCTGCTGACCCAGTTCCAGACGGCGTCGCTGCATCGGCACGTTCAGAACACGTATCACTTCGATCCATTTGGCGGCGGTTTTGTCGACATCATGTCGGCCGAGCAAACGGAGAAGAGTGTCGATTGGTATCAAGGCACGGCCGACGCCGTCCGGCGGAATCTGCTCCATTTCCGCTCGTTTCCCCATGATCTCGTTTTGATTCTTTCGGGCGATCAGCTCTACCGGATGGATTTTCGCGAGATCATCGCGCAGCACATCCAAACCGGCGCCGATGTCACCATCGCCACGGTGCCGTTCCCCATTTCGAAGGTCGAGGGCCTCGGCCTGACCCAGGTGAATGACGATTTGTCGATCGCGCGCTTCGTGGAAAAACCCAAGGACCCGGCGGTCATCGCGAGTCTCGCGCTCAGTCCGGCGCTTGAGGCCAAACTCAAAACGCCTTCCACGGAAAAGCGCTGCCTCGCCTCGATGGGTATCTACGTTTTTAACCGGGCTGCGCTCGCCGAGGCATTGGACAACACGATGACGGATTTCGGCAAAGAGGTGATTCCGGGTTTGCTCGGTAAAAAGAAACTCTACGCCCATATTTTCGAGGGGTATTGGGAGGACATCGGCACGGTGCGCGCGTTTTTCGAGGCCAACCTCGCGCTGGCCCAACCGCTCCCGCCGTTCAATTTTTTCGATGGCAGCGCGCCCATCTACACGCAGGACCGGTATCTGCCTGCTTCCAAACTGAACCACTGCCAGATCGACCACGCCGTGATCGGCGATGGTTCGATTTTGGCTGATTCCAAAATCAAGCGCTGCGTTTTCGGCATTCGTTCATTCGTCGCGGAAAACTGTGTGCTGGAGGACACCATCGTCATGGGTTCCGACTATTACGAGACGGTCGACCAGCTCGCGGCCAACACGAGCGTCGGCCGCCCGCACTTGGGCTTAGGCAAAGGCTGCTGGATCAAGGGTGCGATCATCGACAAAAACGCCCGTATTGGCGACGGCGTTCACTTGGACGCCACCGGCAAGGCTGATGGCAAATATGTGGACGGTGCGGTCGTCATCCGCGACGGCGTGCTCGTCGTGCCGAAAGGCGCCGTGATTCCTCCCGGCACGGTGGTTTGAAAAACGCGACCTGGGGGACGGCCGTTTATCCTTAACCCCAGGTCGGGACTCAGCTCACCGAGCGAACAGCGCTGAACCGGCGCGTTGAGGATAGTTCGCCTAACTTTTCCGGAGCGCCCGGCCTTCTGATCGGCGCCGGCTCGCCGCGATAAACGTGATGCCGCCCGCGATGAGAAACACCGAATAGAAAGTACCTCGGCTCAGTCCGAGAATCAGGCTCACGCCCACGTCTGGCTCGCGAAATGTCTCCCCGATCATGCGCACCACGGCGTAGATCAGCCAGAACTCGCCCGATAAATGGCCGGGTTTGGTTCGTGCTATGTCACTCCGCCAAAATCGCCCCTGCATGATCGCCAGCAGCAGCGCTCCCTCCAGCGCCGCCTCATAAAGCTGCGACGGATGACGCGGTGGAATCAGATCCACGGGCGTGCCGGGCGCCACGCTATTGGGGAAAATAACGGCCCACGAAACGGCGGTCACCTTGCCCCAGAGCTCGCCATTGATGAAATTCGCGACCCGCCCCAACAGCAGTCCGGCCGCCGCGGTCGACGCGATCAAATCGCACAGGTGCAGAAACGGGATTTTTTGTGAACGCGAGAACCAAGCCAGCGCCACGCCGACGCCGACAAAGCCACCGTGGCTGGCCATCCCTCCGTCCCAAACCCTAAAGAACGAAAGCGGCTCGTGGATCAACGCGTCTGGCTGGTACAACAGGAAATAGCCAAGCCGTCCGCCAACGAGCACGCCGACGATCACCGCCATGATCAAGTCGGAGACCTTTTCCGCCGGGAGCGCGGAGCGGCCGGCTCGGGCATAGCGGATCAGCAAAGCGCCTGCGGTCAGAAATCCCAGCATGTACGCGAGACCGTAGTAACGAATACCGATCGAATCGGTGAATCGCACGAGGAACGGACTGAGATTATTTACCCAATAGGCCAGGGGCATAGGTTGAAATTCAGGAATCTTTTTTTATCCCGGCGTTGGCATCGTGGTGCCTGGCCGCTCGCTCTTCTGCTGTTTCGCTCGCGCGAGCTCCCGCATGTCGACGGCTACATCGTCCTTCTCGAAAATTTCGCGACCAAGAATATGTTCGATGATGTCCTCCATCGTGATCACGCCGGCCGTCGCGCCGAACTCGTCCACGGCGACGAGCATTTTCGTGTGAACCTTCAAACACACCTGCAGGGCCTGTCCGACGGAAACGGTCTCCGGAATGAAATGCGCTTCGCCCATGAGCGCTTCGACGAGGATGTTGTCCTGGTCGTTGGCCTTGGCTTTTAACAAATCGCGTCGCCGCGCCAGACCGATGATGTCGTCGAGGTTTTTCTTATACACCGGCATGCGACCGAAGGGCAGGGAGGGATATTCGCGCATCACGTCGCCCACGCTGGAGCCACCGCGCAACGCGGTGACCACGGTGCGCGGCGTCATGATGGCGCTCACGCGCACGTCATCGAGCGAGAGCGCATTGGCGATCATGTTCGATTCGCTTTTGCTAAGTGAGCCGTCCTGGGCTCCGCGTTCCGCCAGCAGGATGATTTCCTCGTCGGAGCGATGGACGCTGACGGGTTCGCCGATGATCAGACGCACGACCACATTGCAAAACCAGGTGACCGGAAACAGCGCCCGCCGCAGCCACCACAGGGGATAGACCACGTGCGGTTGAAGCGCGCGGCGATAAACCACGCCCATCGTTTTGGGCAGCACTTCCGCCGCGACGAGCAACGTGATGCCGAAAGCCACGGTGATAAACACGAGCGTGCGTTCGCCAAAAAGATGGGCGCCAATCGCGCCGATCACGACGGAGCCGATGCCGTTGGCCGCGGTGTTTAGCGTGAGAATGGCCGAAATCGTTTCGTCGAGCTGGTGCTTGATCGTTTCCAGCTTCGCACCACGCCGGGGCCGGCTTTTTTTCAGCGCCTCGATCTCCGCCACGGTGGTGCTCAAGACCAGCGCCTCGAACAGCGAGCACACGAAGGAGATCACGAGCGTCACACCGATCGCGAAGATGAGCCAATACATGACGCCAGTTTATAGACCCGTGGCGTTTTACGAATAGAAAGTGGGCCGCCGCCGGCCGGATTAAATCAGCCTTGCCGGTTTCGCGGAGCCGCCGCGTAGTCATCCGCCATGAGTGACCTCCAACGCACGCCCCTGCGCGATTTCCACGCCGCGCACGGTGCGCGGCTCGTCGATTTCGCCGGCTGGGAAATGCCGGTGCAATATCGCAGCATCCTCGAAGAGCACAAAGCCGTGCGGCGGGCGGCGGGTCTATTCGACGTGAGCCACATGGGTGAAGTCGATGTGCGCGGTCCGGAAGCGGAAAAATTCCTGAATCATCTGGTCACAAATGACGTCGCCAAGCTCTTCCCCGGCCGCGTGCTTTACTCGCCGATGTGCTATCCGACCGGCGGCGTGGTCGACGATCTGCTCGTGTACATGCGCGGGCCGGACGATTATTTTCTCTGCATCAACGCCGGCAATATTGCCAAGGACCTCGCCTGGATTCGCGCACAGGCGGCGCGGTTCGCCGTTTCGATCACGGATCGCTGCGCCGATTACGCGCTGATCGCGGTGCAAGGCCCGCGCGCCGTGGCGATCGTGCAGGGCCTTACGGGCGCCAAGCTTGGCCTCTTGAAGTATTACCATTTCGTCGAAGGCACGGTGGCGGGTGTTCACTGCATCATCAGCCGCACGGGCTACACCGGGGAAGATGGCGTTGAACTTTATCACGCGGCCGGCGACGCCGTTGCTCTGACTGAAGCGATGCTCGCCGCGGGCGCGCCGCAAGGGCTTGAGCTCGCGGGACTCGGCGCGCGTGACAGTCTGCGCTTGGAAGCGGGCTATCCACTCTACGGCCATGAAATCACCCAGGATATTTCGCCGCTCACCGCTGGTCTGGGCTGGACGGTGAAGTTGGACAAGGGCGTGGATTTCATCGGGCGCGATGCGCTCGTCGCCGAAAAACAAAACGGTGCGCCGCAAAAAGTGGTGTTCTTTAAAACGGGCGACCGGCGCATCGTCCGCGCCGACGCGCCGGTGTTGGGGCCGGACGGCGCCATTGTCGGCCGCGTGCTTTCCGGCACCCTGTCGCCCATCCTCAACGAGGCCATTGGCTCGGCGCTCGTCGCAACGGCCTCGGCGGATCAAGCTCTCGCCGTGGATATTCGCGGCACCAAATTGAATTTGCACCTCGTCAAACCACCCTTCGTCGAATTGAAAAAATCCCCATGAGCAACGTCCCCGCCAATCTCCGTTACGCGACATCGCACGAATGGGTCCGTCTGGAAGGCGATGGCAGCGCCACCGTGGGCATCACCGACTACGCCCAGAGGTCGCTCGGGGATATCACCTTTGTCCAGCTGCCCAAGGTCGGTGCCGTTCTAAAAGCCGGCGATACGTTCGGGGTGGTTGAATCCGTCAAAGCGGCGTCGGATATTTATGCGCCGATCGGCGGCACCGTGACCGCGGTGAACGGCACGCTCGACCGTGCGCCGGAATCCGTGAACAGCGCCCCGTACGATGGTGCGTGGTTGATCAAACTCCAAGTGGCCAATCCCGCCGAAGCCGGCGCTCTGCTGGACGCCGCGGCCTACACGCAAGCGATCGGTTGAAGCGTCGCAGACGCGAGAGGCGGCTGGCGGTTAAGCGGACCGACGGATGGCTGCTGTCAGAGAAATCAGGTGCGGATTTTTCCCCGTAAATTTTCGGACGCGCGGGTGTTACTCGGTTCCGGGATCACAACTTCATCGTGCAAGGGTGCATTTGCCGGTTAACCGGAACCCGCAACCGCGGGCTCGCGACTCCCGCGATCACGGGACGGGGAAAGCCGATGAGCCGCTGAGGCCGAATACGAACGGCGGTGTCTGCGCGCATTTTCTGTGCGGGCAGGCTAACTCGAAAATTTTCACCTTAAACAACCCTGGGTCGCCGGCCCTTGGTTGATTCCGCCCCGTTCCTGAGCGCGGTGGATGACGCCCTCCGCCCATCGCCGCGGACGACTAAGGCGTTTTCGAGAACGGGTGTTGTAAGTGATAATCAAGTAACGCGCCGCGTTAGTCCGCGTGCCGAACCAAAGGCCGAGGGCTTGAAGCGTGCGCTAAGAAATTACAGGCGGCCGCGGTCCCAAAACTAGCGGTCGGTTTTGCGGCTGCTACGTTTCCGGCCGCTCTTGGGCTCGATGTTCAGATAAGTCTTATTGAGCATCTGGCTTTCGTAGAGCTCCAGCAGTCGCACGCCTTCGCGCGGCTTGACCATGTCCTTCTTGGTCGCGGCATCGATCTGCGCCTTCATCTTTCGGCAGAGATCTTCCTGCTGATATTGGACGCCCTCGATCACGTCGGCGATGCGGCTGCCGCTCAGCGCTTCCTCGATGTAGAAACCGTTGGGCTCGTCGTCTTCGAGGAAAACGTGCACCTCGTTCACGCGGCCGAAGAGATTATGGAGGTCGCCCATGATATCCTGATACGCGCCCGTGAGAAAAATTCCGAGGTAGTACGGCTTGTTGTTGAGCGGGTGCAACGTGACGTAATCCTTCGTGTCCTGCAGATCGATGAAGCTGCTGATCTTGCCGTCGGAGTCGCAGGTGATGTCGGCCAGGATCGCGTTCACCGTCGGCTTTTCGTTGAGACGGTGGAGTGGGGCGACGGGGAAGAGCTGCTTGAGCGCCCAGTGATCGAGGAGCGACTGAAAGACGGAGAAATTGCAGACGTACTGGTCGGCGAGGAGCTTGTCCAAATCGTGGAGCTCCTCGGGTTGATAGCCGGCCTTGCGTCCTTCCTTGGCGATCTGCTCGCAAATCTGCCAGAAGATCGATTCGGCGGCAGCGCGATTTTCCAGATCGAGGTAGCCGAGATTGAAGAGTGAAAACGCCTCCTCTTTTTTCTGCAACGCGTCGTGGAAACGTTCGAGGCGGCCGAGTTTGGTTTTGTTTTTCAACATCACCTCGAGGTCCTCGACGACCTTGTGTTTCACCTTCGGCTGGTGCTGCTGGCCGAGGGATTCGCGTTTGTTGATGCGCTCGAAAACCTCGACGACGAGGAGCGAGTGGGGCGCGACAATCGCGCGACCGGACTCGCTGACGATGTCTGGCACGGCGACGCGCGAACTGTCGCAAATCTCCCGGATGTTGAACACGACGTCGCGCGCGTATTCTTCCATCGAGTAGTTCATGGAACTTTCGAA